>CAMUQR010000017.1 GCA_947097085.1 uncultured Candidatus Saccharibacteria bacterium
TATTTTCAACTTGCTTCTTTTCATTTTTTATTGATGACTTTTTAATCAAATTACCTTTAAAGTACTGTTCAATAATGTGATTGAGTTCTTGTTTTGTACCTCTATATTCTAATCCTAATGATTTGCATATCTGTGAAATTTCTTCACGATACCAATAGTATTTATTAAACTCGTCAAACGATGTAATTTTATCAAACTCAGGTCTATTTTCTATCAATATTTTATCTCCTTAATTCAATTTATTTTTTATCTCTAATGGGGTTCTTTTTAGTTAATCTTCTGGGGTGTTCAGAGCGAAGCCAGGAATTATTTGAGTTTTTTGAGCTGGTTTTTGAGCTTGGAACGAGCGTGTGAGGTGGTGACCAGATCGAGCCAATCGGCTTTGGGCATGGCAGTTTTGCGGGTGAGAACTTCAACAATATCGCCGTCTTGGAGCGGTGTAGTAAACGATGCCATTTTATTATTGATTAAAAATCCATAGGCATGCTTACCGATACTACTGTGCACTAAATATGCAAAATCAAGTGGCAGAGCGCCATCGGGCAGGTTATAAATATCACCTTTGGGGGAATAAACGAAAATACGATCTTTAAATAAATCAATTGTCAGCTGATTGCGGTCAATTTCCTCGTCTTCCATGAGCTTGTTGGCAATTTCCTGTAGTTGCGAAATCCATTGTAAATTCGTTGGCAACTGCGAAACTGTGCCTTTTTTGAGGTAATTTTTGGATGATTTTTGCTGGTGATAGTGGAAACTAGCCGCCAGACCCTGCTCGGCATATTGGTGCATCTCGTGGGTACGGATTTGGAACTCAACGATCTGCTTGGTCGGAGTTAAAACCGTCGTGTGTAAGCTCTGGTAGCCGTTGGCTTTTGGTACTGAAATATAATCTTTGATGCGGGTGACCATTGGCTGATAAATTGAGTGGAGCACGCCAAGGACGCGGTAGCAATCTTCTTTGCTATTGACGATAATGCGCAGGGCGATTAAATCATAAATATCATCAATATTGTCGTCTTTTTTGAGCATTTTTTTGTGGAGTGAATAAATGCTTTTGACGCGACCGTTAATTTCAAAATTAATGTGATTTTTCTTGAGAGCATCTTCGACTTCTAGGCGAACAATCCCAAGGCGACGGGTGCTTTTGCCGAGGCGCTTACGCATGAGGTTTTTTAAAAATTGATAGCGCTTTGGGTCGAGATAACTGAAAGCAATTTCCTCAATTTGCATGCGCACTCGCCCCATGCCAATGCGGTCAGCCATCGGTGCGAAAACATCAAGCGATTCACGGGCAATTTTGATTTGTTTTTCGGGTTTTAAATATTGCAGTTCGCTCAAATTGTGGAGACGGTCGGCAAGTTTAACGATAATAACGCGGACATCTTTGCTGGTGGCAATGAGTAATTTTGCTAGGTTGTCAGTGGTGTGCGAGGCGTATTTTGATAAATCTTGCATACCAGAGCGCGCTTCAGAAACTTTAGTCACACCCTCGACGAGAAAAGCTACATCTTCACCGAATTGCTGTTCAATCTCCTCAATGGTACAATCAGTGTCTTCGACTACATCGTGCAACGCTCCGGCCACGACTGAACTCAAGTCCATTTTCCAGTCAACCAAAATTTTCGCGACATTGAGCGGGTGTTCGATGTATTCTTGACCACTTTTGCGAAATTGTCCAGCATGCGCTTGGCGCGCTAACGCCACGGCTTGCTCAATCACTGCGACATCTTTTTTGCTATACGACATGCGTGCGTAGCTGACGAGGTCGAAACCTTTGGTGGATGATTGGTTGGTGGGATTTTGACTCATATGGCGTATTTTGACTAAAGTTAATTTATTATATTGTAGCACTTTTACAGCGAAAAACCAAAGTTGGCGTGCGCTAGAAAAATAACCATAAGTTTGATATAATAACGGCAGGTAATTTTAATAGAAAGTGATACTATGCAAACAATTAAAATAGCGATAAATGGCTTGGGGCGCATCGGCCGTAATGCCTTGAAAATTATGTTGGCGCGACCAGATATTGAAGTGGTGGCGATTAATGATTTGGGTGAACTTAAAGTCTTGGCACATTTGTTCGAATATGACTCAGTTTATGGCAATTATGAAGGTGATGTAGCGATTGATGAACAAGCCAAAACGCTCACCATCAATGATCACGTAATTAAATTCTATTCGGAAACCGATCCGGCTAAATTGCCGTGGGGTGAATTAGCAGTCGATGTGGTGCTAGAATGCACGGGTGTGTTCGTGACGCGTGAAAAAGCCCAAGCTCATCTCAAAGCCGGAGCGAAGCGAGTGGTGATTTCAGCGCCGGCTAAAGACGACCAAACGCCAACTTTTGTGATTGGTGTCAACGAAAAAGAATTATCAGCTGATGATGAAATCGTCTCTAATGCCAGCTGTACCACGAACTGCATTGCACCAATTATGTCAGTATTGAGTAAAGCTTTTGGTGTCAAGAAGGCGATGATGACGACAGTGCATGCGGTCACTGCCACTCAAAATACACTGGATGCGCCGGCTCGAGATTTGCGCATGTCGCGTGCAGCTGGCATCAATATTATTCCAACTACCACTGGTGCTTCTCGAGCTGTAGGCAAAGTGGCACCTGAACTAGCTGGCAAGTTTGAAGGTTTGAGTATTCGTGTGCCGGTGCCGGTGGTTTCACTAGCGGATTTTGCGATTGTGCTGGAACAGGATGTGACAGTTGAAGAGGTCAACAATGCGTTAATTGAAGCGGCGAAACAGCCTTATTACCAAGGAATTATTGCGGTGACTGATCGCGAGCTGGTATCGAGTGATTTTATTGGTCATCCAGCTAGCGCGATTGTTGATCTGCAACTGACGAACGTGGTGGGTGGTGATTTGGTTAAAGTTGTGGCTTGGTATGACAATGAATGGGGCTACTCGAACCGCCTGGTGGAGCTAGCTAGCGATTTAGGCAAAAAACTCCGAGGTAAAAAATAATGAGTCAGTTTAAACAGATTTTTATCGGTTCTGATCACAATGGGTTTAATTTAAAAAATGACCTCAAGGCTTATTTAGCCGATCAGGGTTATAAAGTGACTGATGTTGGTGGTGAGATACTTGATCCGAACGATGATTTTCCGGAGTTCGCCGCTAAGGCGGCGACTGCAGTATTGACCAACGATGACTCGGCGGCGATTTTGATTTGCGGTGGTGGTCAGGGTATGTGCATGGCCGCTAATCGTTTCAAAGGTATTCGAGCAAGCCTGCTGTGGGACGAGCATGAAGCGAAAATGACCCGCAATGATAACGATGCGAACGTGGCGTGTTTGCCGGGTCGGGTGCTCGAACAAGATCCTGCTAAATACCAACAAATTATCGATACTTTTTTGAATACACCATTTGTGGCAGCTCCGCGGTTTAATCGTCGTAATCAACAACTCGATCATCTTAATTAATATAATTTTAAAGAAGGAAACGCATGGCTAAAAAAACGAATATCCGCATCGCCCCAACTATTTTGACAGCTTCGCCCGATGAATTTCAGGTGGCTTTGGTGGCGATTAATGAATTTACGAATCAGGTGCAAATTGACATTACCGATGGCGAGTTTGCGCCGAGTCGGACGATTGGGCTAGATCATGTGTTTTGGCCAGATAATTGGCAAGTCGACCTGCATATGATGGTCAAAAACCCTAGTCGTTATATCGACAAACTAATTTTGATGAAACCGCATCTGGTGATTTTTCACGCCGAGGTTGAAGAAGATTTACGACCAAGTTTTGAGAAATTACGTCAGGCGGGAATTAAAGTCGGTTTAGCGCTATTGCGTCAGACTGTGCCTGAACAAAAAGCTGATTTAATTACTTTGGCGGACCATGTGCTGATTTTTGCGGGTGATTTAGGTAGAATGGGCGGTCAGGCGAATTTATTACAAATCCAAAAAGTTCGTTTAATTCGTGCTATCAGTCCGAATGTCGAAATCGGCTGGGACGGTGGCGCGAACATTGATAATTTACCAATGATCATTCAAGCCGGTGTTGATGTTATTAATGTTGGTAGTGCGATTAGCTTAGCTTCTAATCCAGCTGAAGCTTATAAGGCGATGGTTGAACTGACTACGCGCGAAGGGCTAATTTAATGGCGCAGGCACGGTTCTTGGTTGCGGGGGAGCTGGCCTGGCAATTGGCACTTGATACGGTAGTGATGGACAATCTGCTGACGGGGCAAGCGAGTGCGGGCAGTTGGCAGTCGGGCGCGACTGGCTCGGCGTTTATTGTGGCGCAGGCTTTAGCTCAGGCACGTCATCAACTCGCTATCGTAGCGACAGTTGGTGATGATTTGTATGGCAAAATGCTAATTAACCAACTAGATATGGCAGGGATTGATTCAGGTCTGGTGGCGATGCAGGAAGGCGAGGCGACGAGCCTGCGATGTGATATTAATCACGGCAAAAAAGATAGTTTGGCTATTGCTTACGCGAGCAACTCTAAGCCTAAAATCGACCTCGATAATATAGCAGAAGCACCAGATTGGTTGTATCTTGCAGAAAATTGTGGCGATTTATACCAAATTAGCGAATTTTTACATCAGGCGTTTTTACATCAGGCGCGCACTGTTTTGCAGATAAGTCAACTAGCAGAGCGCGATGTGAAGCGCTTTGGTTATTTGCTGGAAGATGTTGATATTTTAGTCATAAATGCCGATGTGGCACAAAAAATTACCGCTAAACAAGATTTAGAACAAGCTGTGCGGATTTTATTAAATGATGTAAAAACTGCAGTGATAATTGCCAAAAAACGGTTATTTTTGGCGACTGGTCAGCAATTGGTGGTGCTGGAGACTGCAGATATTGCGTCAACTGATTTTACGGCTTTGGGTGCGCATGTCGTGGCGTATCTGACACGTGTTAAACAACCTGATTTAGCACGGGTATTGGCGACGGCTTGGCAGGCAGTTTCTGATAAAAAATATAATCTTCGAGAAAAATCACTATGAGCCAAATGCTGGGACGGTTGATTGGTAGTCAAGGGCGATTCATTGAACAAATGTTCGCTGGTTTAGAACAAGCAACTGGCCAGCATGGCTATGACGTAGATGTAGTCGGGCGAATTTTAACTGCTAATAATTATAAACTACAACAGTTGGGTTTTGCATCGGGGACGGTGACGGCAACTGAATTACGACCGGTGGTGAAGCAACGCTTTGCTGAGCTGGAAAAGCAGTTTGAACAACGTTTTTTAACTGATCAGGCATTGGCGCAGGCGATGACTGAGTCTCTCCAGGGTGCGGAGGTGTTAGAACTCAGTCCGGTCATGCGCGATCGGCTCGATCTGCATCAAGCAGATTTGGCAGATCAAATTGCTCAAACTCAGCGCGGTTATTGGCAATTTCAACCGTTGAAGGTGACGCTAGACGCGGTGCAATTTGATGAACGCTTGATTCCTGCGGTGCAACTCCAGCTAGCGTCTACAAAACTGCGTCGGTGTTTATTAACGGCACTTGCGGTGGCCGAACGAGTGCGTCAGTCGAACCAGCTAGTGTTGATTTTGACTTCTACGAATCGCCCGACTCGTCTTAAATCATGGCTGACTCACGGCAATGACCAAAGTTGGACGTTAGCCGGCTTCCCAGTCACCAACGAAACCATTGAGCAATTATTAGCGGATCGTGAGTCTGAACTCTATCGCCAACTTCAGAGTATACAACCCGATATAGCGCAACGACTAACGGATTTTCGGCTGGAAGATTTTGTGAATCGCCTCATTGGGGATGCGTGGTTTGCGGACAGTTATGGACTGGGTGTGGTTGGTGATGAGCTTGTTAGTTTGAGTATTTTTGATCAGATGACGAATGATAATCAGCAACTTTATATGACGGTTTATAGGCAATTAATCGCTAAATATTTACAAAATCCGAATTTGTGCAAACAAATTCTCCAACAATTAGAACATTATTTAAGGATGGTATAATGAAACAAGATATTCTGCAACATCAAGCGTGGGTTGAACGATCACTCAAACGCCAGATTCAGTTGGATGAATTAGAGTTAATTAAATCTGAGCATTTACGGCAACTACAATTTTTGCAACATGAGCGACTAGTCCATCTGATTGTGACGATGGCGGTGATGCTACTAGTTGGCGTGGTAGGAATTGCCTGCATTTTACACCCGCTGTGCTTATCAATTGAGCTAATTTTGGTGATTTTGGAGTTATTTTATCTGCGTCATTATTATTTTTTGGAAAACACTACACAATATTGGTATCAGTTGTATAATCAGCTGATTCAATCCGCTCTCGATAAAACAAATTAAAAACCCTTTCTGGTGAAAGGGTCGGGGTTGGTGTTTATATAATTTGATCCGCATCGGTCGTATCTTCGTCGATTACCGACATCAAGGGTGTATTGTTTGCTGGATGCGAATCCTTAAAGAGTCGGACAGTTTCGCTGATGCTGAGAATGAATAAAGCAAATGACGAAACTATCAAGTGCATGCTATTCCAGCGCATCATTGCAGCAATCCAAACTGCAAAATTAATGAACGCTGACGACGCTACTGCGACACCAAAGATACCCGTCGCATTAACGCTGTTCTTGATGCGATCGCGTAAAATAACTGAGACTACTGGCGTGATTATTAGTATATAAACACTAAAATCAGCTAAGATTTGTAGCAGTTTTGCCCCTAAAGTTGCTTCCATTACTTCCATTGAAAATCCCTCCTTTAAATAATTTAAATGAATAAACATATTTTACCATATAATATAGTAAAATCAAGCGAAAAAATATCTTGTGATGGCTATTGATGCATTTTAGCTTTGATTTCGATGATTAAGTCGCGTAGTTCAGCGGCTTTTTCAAACTCTAAATTGGCGCTGGCTAGTTCCATTTGATTGGTGAAATCGCGGATCATATTAGCGTATTCTTCGGCTGGAATCTTATTGAGATTGATTTTATTTTGGTGTGATTTTTTATCGTCGGGCATGAAGATTGCCAAGCCATCCGAAATTGCTTTTTGGATACTGGTTGGTGTGATACCGTGTTCTTGATTAAACTGAATCTGGATTTGGCGACGGCGCTGCGTTTCGTCAATCGCTTGGCGCATAGATTTGGTAATGACATCGGCATAGAGCAAAACTTTACCTTGTTCGTGACGGGCGGCGCGACCAATAGTTTGGATTAACGCTGGAGCGGAACGCAAGAAGCCTTCTTTGTCGGCGTCCATAATCGCTACTAAGCTCACTTCTGGCAGATCTAATCCCTCGCGCAGTAGATTAATACCAACCAGTACATCATAAACTCCAGCCCGCAAATCACGTAAAATCTCACTGCGCTCTAAAGTTTGCACTTCGCTGTGCAAATACGCCGTTTTAATCCCTAGCTCTGTCAGATAAGTCGTCAAATCCTCTGCCATGCGCTTGGTTAGCGTGGTAATCAAAACGCGTTGTTGTTTGTCGATACGTTGATGAATCTCCTCGAGGAGGTTGTCGATTTGATGGGCGATTGGTCGAACTTCAATTTCAGGATCAAGCAGTCCGGTTGGGCGAATAACTTGTTCGACCGGTGGCGGTGATAAGCTCAGTTCATATTCAGCTGGCGTGGCCGACACAAAAATTACTTGATTGATGTGGTCCTCGAATTCATTGAATCTTAATGGGCGATTATCCAGTGCGCTCGGCAAGCGAAAACCATATTCCACCAGCGTTTCTTTGCGGGCGCGGTCGCCATTAAACATCCCTCGAACCTGTGGAATGCTCATATGCGACTCGTCAATAATCATCAAAAAATCATCCGGAAAATAATCCAGCAAAGTGGCTGGTTGTTCGCCTGGCCGACGATTGGTTAGGTAGCGGGAATAATTTTCAATGCCTTTAACGAAGCCGGTTTCTTTGAGCATTTCGGTGTCGTATTTAATGCGTTGTTCTAGGCGTTGCGCCTCAAGGAATTTATCGTTTTTGATAAAATATTGGTGGCGTTCTTTAAACTCTTTATTGATCTGGGCAATGACCTCCGGCATGCGGTCTTTGGGTGCGACGAAGTGAGAATTCGGGAAAATATCAAGCTCATCTGGCTGGCGGATAATTTCACCGGTCAGGGGATTTAGCACGGTTAAACGATCAATTTCATCGCCAAAAAACTCTACTCGATAAGCATCGTCGCTACCTGATGGAAAAATATCCACCACGTCGCCACGCACTCGAAAAGTTCCACGTCGAAAATCAACATCATTGCGTGAATATTGAATATCATGCAGATGACGCAAAAACTTATCTTGGCGCCTGGTTTCGCCACGTTTCAGATGAAGCGCTAGCTCGGCATAATCGCTCGGTGAACCGATACCATAGATACAACTGACGCTGGCGACGATAATTGTGTCGCGTCGAGTGAGTAAGGCCGAAGTGGCGGCATGGCGTAATTTTTCAATTTCTTCGTTGATTTTGGAATCTTTTTCGATATAAGTATCGCTCGACGAAATATAAGCTTCGGGCTGATAATAATCAAAATAACTAACAAAAAAATGTACTTCGTTGTCTGGGAAAAACTCTTTAAATTCAGTAAATAACTGTGCCGCCAGAGTCTTATTGTGCGCTAAGATTAACGTCGGTCGATTCCACTTGGCGATGACATTGGCCATGGTGAAAGTCTTACCTGAACCAGTGACACCGAGTAGGGTTTGGTGTTGTTGTCCAGATTTTAAGCCATCAACTAACTTGGCAATCGCCTGAGGCTGATCACCGCGTGGCTGATATTTTGTATTTAGTTTAAAATCCCGTTGCACTTTAGTTATTGTATCATTTTTGTGCAAAATATGATATGATACTAAGCATAAATTTAAAGGGAAAAATGGCTAAGAAAAAAACTAACGCAAAGGTCGTCAGTAAGGCGAAGGTTAAAAAAACTACCAAACACACCAAACTTAGTGCAAAATCATCTGCCAAAACCAAGCTCGTCAAAAAACAGCTTCAGGCGGTAGATCAGCGGGCAAAATTAGATGGATCGCCAGAGTTTGAGTCTGATTTAAAAATCTCTAAATTTGGTAATGTTCAAACTACAGATGATGCAGTGCTTGATGAACCAGTTGATGTTCAATCAAACGGCAAACTTGATGACCTAGAAACCTTAAACCAAAAACTTGGCCAATTATTGCATCATGATGAATCAGTTGAAACTGTCGTGACGAGTGATTCCAACACTGATGTGACCGATACGACATTAAATATATCAGATGGCGCGACACATTCAGCTACTAGCTCCCCTTTAAAAACCAAAAAAATCACTCTCGAGCCGGTTTCGGCAGAAATGATCGAAAAATCGGCTCAGACTGCTACTGCTCAAGCAACGGCTACTACTGCGGGTGCTGGTGATGAGAAAGCAAGTCAGAAGCAACCGACAACTGCTGATTTAGCCGATACGGAAGTGACGGCTTCTGATACGCAATTAGTATCCGATAACGCCACTGAGCCAACTGAGGCAATTCCAGTTCATGTTAAAACCAACCACGCTGAAATAACCGACGCTGTAGACGATGCGGAAACTGACGATGAGGTGACTATTAATGAACAATGGGATGATGAATTGTCTGATGAAACTGCTGAACAACTAGCCAATGAATTAGACGAATTGGACGAGATTGAGAGTCAGTCGGCTGAGAATACGGAGCGGGCAGAGCAGAAAGCTCAAGAACCAACCATCTTGGACGATGATGAACCAAGCTTAAATGCGATGGTTAGTACGATTATTTTGGCTGATCCCGAGCCGGTTCACATCAAGAAAAAGCCAGCCTTTCGGTTGCGAGTTTGGTTATTTCTGTTGAGTTTAATCGCGGTAAGCGGATTTGTGATTTGGCGGTTGATGATGTACCAAAACATTACTGTCGATGGTCGTGAATATTACACACAATCGGCTGATCAAATTGCCTCAGAAGTGATTAATCAGTATAAAGACCATCAAATTAGCTTCAAACTTGAGAATCAACCCGAGCGGGATTTTAAATTGTCGGATGTTGGTATCGGAATTGACACCGAAAAACTCACAACTCAAATCAACCAACGGCGTCAGCTCACTATCAATAATTTATTGTTTGATACAAACATTGAAGCGCCTCTGTTAGTCGATTATCCAGTGTTGCAAAGTAGTTTAGATCAATATTTTAAAGAAAAACTCATCAATCCGACCGATGCAACCTTGGCTTATAATCGTGATAAAAATAAGTTTGAGATTAAACCATCGGTCTCTGGATACCGGGTTGATGCGCGCACTGCAATTCCTGACATCACCAAGGTCAATTTTAAGACCAAACCGGTGATTAATGTGAAATATCAGCCGGTCGAGCCAATTACTCGTGAGGCAGATTTAATTGCAACCGAAAATTATCTCAATGAGCGGTTAAAATTGCGCTTAAATCTTAATCATAACGGTAAATTATTGTATTTTGCTGATCCGTGGGATATTGCTAGCTGGGTTGAATTCAAGACAGATACAGTGACTAAGAAAATCACGGTTGATTTTAATAAACAAAAAATTCAAGATTTTATCGAAAAAACCGTTAGCCCAGAGATTGCTCGAGGTGTCGTCAATAAAAAGTTGTTAGTCGATGATAAAGACCAAGTGTTGCAAGTTTTACAACAAGGCCAGCGTGGCCTTGGTGCAGTTAATCCCGGTAATTCGGCCGAAAAAATCCGTCAAGCATTGCTCGATAATCAAAATCTAGAACATGATTTGGATATTCAAGAGATTGATTTCGTGGAGGAAAGAATTCCGATTAACGGTCTGAAATGGATCGAGGTGAATCTAACGCGCCAAATCACCACTCTTTATAGCGGTGACAAAGCTCTGCATACTTTCACAATTTCTTCGGGTGTACATCCATGGCCAACTCCAACCGGTACTTATAAAGTCTGGTTTAAAAATCCGATTCAACGTATGCGCGGTGGTACGCGTGAGGCGGGGGACTATTATGATTTGCCAAACGTGCGCTGGAATACTTATTTTAATCGGGATATCGGTTTTCACACGGCTTATTGGCACAATAACTTCGGTCGTCCGATGAGTCATGGTTGTATCAATATGCGTGAGGCCGATGCTCGAGTGGTGTTCGATTTTGCACCAATTGGTACGATGGTAGTAGTGAAATATTAGTGGTTGATTTTTTAAAATAAATTCGCTATAATATCTCCAGCTTATAGCCGATAGGCGGGTATAGCTCAGTTGTTAGAGCGCTTCCTTGCCAAGGAAGAGGCCAGGAGTTAGAGTCTCCTTACCCGCACCAAAAAAGACTTTTCTGAGATTTTAGAAAAGCCTTTTTTAGTTTAAGAATTAATTATTGTGCTTGGTTTCGCGTACTGCAGTCGCAATCTCGCGTAATAATGCCTTGATTTCCTCGACTTCTTGCATTAAATCGCGGATATCGTCGAGTTTTTTGTTAATTTGTTTGAGTTCGCGACGAATATCATCTTCATCACTAAAAATTGAATAGCCTGTGCCCATGTTGCTCCTTTTTTTAATAAAAATATTATACTATAAAGATTCATTAAATAACTTAGAATTATGTTTGACTGATTCGTTATCATTTGTTAGAATAAACTTATAATCCCTTAAGTAAGGATTATATCAATATCTAAGTTATTAGGTTTCTATAATAATATTAGTAGAAATACTAATAGCAAAGCTCTAATCCGTCTCTTATGAGGCGGGTTATCTTTATGTCTAAATGCTTATTCTTGCAAGTTGCTCAAAAAGTTTTATAATTGGTGTTATGAAATATTCTCTTGGACTTGATATTGGTACGAGCTCAATCGGCTGGGCAGTGCTGGATTTAGATAAAAAGCGTATTCACGATTTGGGGGTGAGGATTTTTGAGCGGCCAGAAGATCCTCAAAACGGCGATTCACTCGCCAAACCTCGCCGTGACGCACGTTCAGCTCGCCGCCGTTTAAAACGTCGTCGCCAGCGCCTAAACCACCTAAAGCAATTTTTTGTCGACCAAAACATCCTCACCAAAGATCAAGTTGAAGAAGTTCTAAATTACAAATCTGATTTCAACAAATTAGACGTGTATGGTCTGCGAACAAAAGCACTCACCGAGGAGTTATCGCCTGAAGAATTACTCAAAGTTTTATATCAAATCGCCAAACGACGCGGCTTTAAATCAAACCGCAAGGTCGTGGAAGAGTCAGACAAAGAAGGCGGTCGTGTCACTAGCGCCATCAAAGCTAATGAAAAGTTTCTCGCTGATAACAATTACACAACTGTCGGCGATGCGCTGAGTCGCGATGAAAAATTCGCTTTGCATAAGCGCAATAAACGCGACGACTATACCAATAGTTTTGCGCGCGATGACTTTTTGCGCGAATTAGAGGCGATAATCAAGACTCAGCGAAACTACGCCCTGAAAAATGTTCCCGAACGGACCATTAACGAATTGATTTATGGAATTAACGACGAACAAGTCATCAATGTAAGTGCCATCATGTACCAGCGTCCATTTATGACTAAAGAGCTAATCGAAAAGATGGTCGGCAAGTGTACTTTTGAAGATGGCGAGAAGAGAGCGCCAAAAGCCAGCTATAGTTTCGAGGTATTTCGCCTGGCAAGCGATTTATCACACCTCGTCTTCATTCCCCGTGATGCCAGCAAACGCCAGGCCAAGCGTGAAAATCTAGAGGTAAGATTGTCTTCAGAACAAATTATCAAAGTCATTGATCTAGCCAAAAACCAAAAAAGCTTAACCTACAAAAAGGTGCGTAGTACCGCAGGAATTAGTGAAGACTACGTGCCAAAAGATGTACGCGGTAAGAAGAAAGAGGGTGACGAATTCGGTGAAGACAATACTTTTGGCGGCCTAAAAGCGTATAGCGACATCAGGTTAGCGCTGAAAGATTTAACAGAAGATTGGGCGAAAATTGATAATGAATCGGCGATCAATCAAATCGCCTACATCCTCACTGCGCAAAAAGCCGACGAGGACATTCAAGCTGAACTAGATTCACTGCCACTTTCTAACAAAGCCAAAGAAGCTATCGTCAAAATTAAGCCAACCAATTTCAGAGCATTCGGGCATCTATCAATCAAGGCTTTGCAAAAAATCACGCCGCACATTCTTGAGGGTATGACTTACGACAAAGCCTGCGAGGCAGCTGGCTACAACTTCAAAAAGCAATCTGCCAGCCTGGAGCAAATTACCAACCCTGTCGTCAAGCGTGCCATCACCCAAACGCTGAAGGTTGTTTGCGCCATTAAGCGTAAATATGGCAAACCATATTTCATCAAAGTTGAAACTGCTCGCGACTTAGCGAAAAACTTCAAAGATCGTAAAGCAATTGAAAATGAAAATAAGGAAAATCAAGCATGCAACCAAAGCATTATTCAGACACTAAACGAGAACGGCATAGTCACCCCAACCGGTCAGCAAATCATTAAAGTCAAGCTCTACCGCGAACAGCAGGGCAAGTGCTTGTACTCTGGCAATCCAATTGACTTTGAAACCATGCTACGCGATGACAACGCTTATCAGGTTGACCATATCGTACCGTTTTCGCGTTCCAACAATGACGGAATTGCTAACAAAGTTTTGGTATTCACAGAGGAGAATCAAAAGAAAGCCGACAGAACGCCATTTGAATACTTCGGCGCGGACGAAAAACACTGGAGAGAATTTGTAGCTAGAGTAGAATCAATATACAAAACACGCGATGTTAGGACGCCTGACAAGACGACAAACGTCGCCAACTACCAATAGAACGGCTAGGCGATG
>CAMUQR010000018.1 GCA_947097085.1 uncultured Candidatus Saccharibacteria bacterium
GTCATCAGCTTATCTCCTTAACAAAGAATAACCATCTAGTTTTCCCAGTTTTATCGCCAAAGGCTGGCTGTTGGGGCAGTATTCTTAATAAATCAACCGTTTTAATATCACCCTCACTCCACTTCATAGCCACAACACAGCCAGGCTTTACGACGCGTAGGCATTCGCTCAAACCTTTGCTTAAGGTCTCTCGCCAGGTTGCTTTGTCTAATTTGCCATATTTCTTGGCGAGCCAGCTATTCCTGCCGATGTTGATGAGGTGGGGCGGGTCGAAAACGACGAAACTAAAACACTCATCAGGAAACTTCATGTCTGTAAAGTCTATGACAAAGTCTGGGTTGATTTCTAGTGTTCTGATTTCGCCCCTGTCTTTCATCTCGACAGTTTCGCGGCGGCGGTCAATATACAATATGTTCGGATGGTCTTTGTCGAAGTAAAACATACGACCGCCACAGCAAGCATCAAGTATGGATGTTGGGGTAGTTTTCATTTTTTCTCCAACAATTCAGGGTTTTCGTGAATATTACCAATGACTTCATAACCAAATAATACTCGAGCAATTGGCGTATTGCGTCTAGGAATTACTCCTCTGCCTTTAAGCCTTTTTATTGGCTTAAACCAGTAAGCGGCATCATAATAGACAACTTCATATGCTATTTTACTTTCGATAAGCTCATCATCTATAGTGACAGTATCCCCCTCATAAATATCTACACCATTTTTGTCTTTTAGTCCTGTATACTGCTCAACCACATATTTTTCTTTAACGTTTGGCAAAAACCAATCTTTACCAATAGTATTATCGAAAATCTGTATGTATCTTTTTTCTTGTGTGTCCCATGCTCTGAACTTTATTTCTCGCATATTTCCTCCTTCACAAATCCACGAGTGATATCACCCATAGCATCAATTTCTGATTGAGTGAACTCAATTTTTGGTTCATTTTCACCAGGAACAGCGAAATAACATTTTTTATTATTAAGCCCTCCCAGTTTTTGAGCCAAAACCAGCATCATTGCATTAGAATATTTTAGGTTGATTATTTTATCAAAATCAACTCTTAATCGATATTTTTTCTCTGGCGTGCGTTTGTCTAGCGGGGTGCGAGCGTAGCGGTCAAGCAAGTTGTAGAGCTTACTTCTGTCTTGATCGTTGAGATCGTCCCAGCCAAGATACATAGTGTCTAATTGCATTATCTGATCTTGAGTCACGGTAGCAATTACGATATTATTGCTATTATTGACAACCTTCACGAAATGGTAATCATTAACAGACCCTGTACTAATCTCATAACCCATAGCTACTACCTCTTTAATTAATTGTTCAGTTGTAATATGATCCATACTCTCTTTTCCTTTTTTGTTGACATCTTTTATGTAATGTCAACTTTTTGACTATTCTTATTGACGTTTGGGGATCAGCCATTATACTTTTCTTTCAAATACTTCATTGTCTCCTGTTCCTGCGGTGTTACATAAAAAACCCTCGGATCGCCTTTTGATCGAATAGATATAATCACCAAAAAGATAAATAGAACGTCAATAACAGTCGCACCTGATAATACTTTGTGATTAAAATACATCAATCCCGCAAACATTAAAAATGTGACAATATCTTTAATAATCGATTCCAACACTTTTTCATGTAGAATAATGATTGTTTTATTTTGTGAATTCATTGTTTAATTTCCTTTCTCAACTCCAAAGTGTAGTAAATATTCAGGCTCTAAATCCTCAATGGATTGTTCAGCATCCTCTTCTGTTCTATAAGTGGCAATTGCTCCTTTGTCTACAAAATAAAGCATCTCAACGCATAAACACTTCTCGAAATGATCGTATGTCACATACCATTTTTCCTGGTTGTCATCATCCCAATCAGGTTTAAAATCTGAACTTCGCTTGATTATAGTGCGGGCGATTTGGACTCTTTGAGCGTGTTCGGCTTCCTTATCGGTGCGGTAGCAGTTGCCAATTTTGTATCTAGCATTGTCTAGATCGTCATTACTCCATCTACTGAGAAGTATTATCCCATCGCTGTTAATATACCGATATGTATCGCCAGTTTTTGGTTTCCAAGCGGTTTCTTTAATTTCCTCAAACCATTCATCAAAATTATTAATATCTTCAATAGCCCATTCTGGAAATGCCTGAGCTCCGTTTTTGGGCATGACTCTGACTAACTCCTTAAGTTCGTCAAAATCACTGGTAGTTTCCTCAAAGATGGTGCCAGCTTTAATAGTTGGGGTATCTTTTAAAAGTTTATAGCGTTTCATTTATTCATTCTCCTTTCCCGAGCATTAAATTATGATTAGTTGCAAACTTCTGATATAGAGTTTCACCAGTTTGTGTCACAGCATACGGCAAAAATACCTGTGGAGTTGTGGCCATCTTAGTCTCGATAATCGCCACTTGAGCATCAATCCAGTCTTTAGTGATACGCCAAGCTGTTCGCCTAGCTTGTTCCTCAAGCCGGCGTTGAGACACAACCCGCTGTTTCCTCAAGACCTCAGCGACAGGTCGCCAGTCGGTTGGTAAAGTAAAGGCTAGTGGCTGGCCATCAAGCTCTAATTGAAAGCTAAGAGCTGTAATATTACCAGCGTTGTCGTATTCACTCATAATGCGTCGAGCGCCAACATAAGCAAGCTTGCCTTGTATTTCACTGATTGTTTTCTCGACTGATATAGAGGTCGTGTAATTTTTCAATGCCATAAATAATTCCTTTCTTTAACCCCGACAGATGGCCCATAGTAAGTTCCGCCTGTCGGGTTGCTACTAATGGAACTGAACCTTGAATTAGATTTTTATTAATATTTATTTATTCAGCTCTATCTAGTAGCCAAGCCGACCAAGTGTTATTTAGTGTTTAACACAAAAAGGATTGAAATTCTTACAAATAAACAAAAATGAAAAGGTACGCACTTGATCGGATAAGCTACTAGATTTGTTAATTATTAATCGAAATTTGGTTGTTTATTTAACCAGTCCTCAACATCGCCAACATACACCCCATCAATTGTGCCAGTCCGGTCAGCCAAGTGGTTCATTAAGCTCTTGTATTTAATAGGTGGTGTGTACACTTTTAAATGTCGCCTAAGAATGATCATCAATTCACGACCACCTGGATATTTGATGGTTGTGATTGGATAAAAATCACTGGCTTTAATTTCTTTGCTCATATTCTCCTTTCTATGAAACTTAGCTACCGAATGAACCATATGTCACGGTTGCTTTTGTGCTTCTTTTAAAATATGCAGTCCGACTTGCGGTTCAACACAATTACGTAATAAAAGTCGTTATCGAATTGCGATAAATCAATCCCCAACTTTTGTTCAAGCTGGGCAGTTGTTGAGCGTATCACACAATTTCCAGCTGTAGTTATACTGCTTGTAATACCGCTCGGAGCAACTTTAATCTTTTGGATATCAAAGTTAGCCCAATACCAGTGCCTACCAAGAGATATTGGCCCAATCAGTGGCTTGTAATAAGCTTGAACATTTTCCACTACCCATTTGCCATTAAAATGGTGCTTGAGAAATATAATCTCTTGATAGAGCGTCATATCTGGATAAACTGGCGCAGTTTTGCCTCCACATACCCCTAATCCATATCTGGCACGGCTGTGAGTTGGGCAGGGTGGGCTTGCCCAAATAAAATCAAACTCAGCAAAATGATTAAGTAGGTATTGATGGGCGTTGCCCACAATCACTGTGTCATTTGGATAGAGAGCTTGATACACCTTGGCGATATTCGGGTCAATTTCGATAGCTGTAATTTCATGTTCCACCCCCCCAGAACTTTCGATTGCCACCGATACCAGCATAAAGGTTTAATATCTTCATTGTTTACCTTTTTTAAATTATCTTGTTTTTTGGAGACACCTGCAGGGTTCGAACCTGCGTAAAATAGTTTTGCAGACTATTGCATAACCACTCTGCCAAGGTGTCGTATTTATCTACACGATTTCGTGTAGTTTAAGCCCAGAACTGGCTGGCTGTATAAGGCGATGATTTGCACGCACTGTCTTACGGGATTTTCACCACAGGGCTTCCACCGTTTAGTCAAAAGACTAAGCTGCGTCGTGTAATAACGTCACATCTTTCACTGCTCAAGTTGCAAAGTCAGCAGTTACTTTTCTAGCTCTAGTTGCTCCTATCAGCGAGACTACAACATCAACCTGATACTATTGCTTTCGAGCCACTTATACAGCCAGTTGATAGCACAAGCGTGTGGCTGATTCTCATTTAATTGTCAGCTAAACCACTAGAGCATATCCATCATATGCCAGGACACTACAGTCTAAGTCTGACTCTGTAGTCGGTTAACTATTGCTTGTGCTACCAGCTCTGGGCTTAAATTGTTAATTTACAAGCTTCTGACCACCACAGGGCTGATGAGTAATCTCAAATGCTCATCAACGCCTGTGCTATATGAAAGTGGGCAGGGTCGATACTGCCCTGTGGTAGCCAGAATTAAATATTTAAAGTGCTAGTTTTTAATAAACAGGGTGCTGGCAATACTCAGCATACTACCAGCGAAAAATAGTAGTGCGCGGAGATTGTCACCTAGTGCGAATATAATCATTGCTACAAAAAAGCAAAAGATTGAGTTAATGATTAACAGCATAAAGATTATGATTTCAACAGCTTTACGCATTTTTATCCTTTCTTCATCTAGCCCAATAATAAGCAGGTGATGCACACGATCAATTTAGGCCGCTCCCTAGCCTAAATCCAGCAGTGGCCATTATTAAGGGGGGTGATGTGTAATGGTTTGCCCGTTCGGTTATTTGCAGAAATATAAAGGAGGGGAAGCACCCATGCCTCACCCACTCATTATTGAGCTAGATTTGATAGTGTTATTACGGCTTCAGTAGCCGATTCAGCCAGGGTGATTAAAAGAGTGTGTGTGTTAATAAATAAGCTGTTTATGTTTAAGTTATTATTGACCCTGACTGAGTTGGCCACTGAAGTTTGCTTAAAGTTTTGAGTGTGATATGCTTTCGATAGCGATTTTTTTAACATCAGCGAGCCTGTCTTGAAGGCCGTAGAATTTGTATATTGACATCTTGTCTTTATCGCCTGAAATATATCTGATTAGGTACTCCCTAGAATTTGACTCTGGCAAGAGTACACTATAAATAGACATTTTCCACTCTTTATATTCGAAGTCTTCTTCGAATCTTATTCGAGGTTTATGGTTTGAAATAAACACCCCCTTTTACTTTAGTGATTCAATCCAACTAAGAGTTTGTTGGTATTCAAACCAAAGTTGAATGATGTTTACTATTAAAAATCCGGCAATCATCAGGTAGATACCCAATTCCGCTAGACCTGCCTGTTGTCGTCTTGTGAGTTTGTGTTTAATCATTTTTTATTTTCCTTTCTTTAACTTAAGGTCGCTAGGGGTTCTATCAGAGCCCTAGACAGACCAAGCTTAGCGAAGAGTGCGTCACACCCTATTTATCGCTAAGCTAGGTCTATCTAAGACTCCAAATAATCTCTTCAACTAGCTGGCGTGACGTTCACTTTAATACGTTTTGCTTTTGTAATTTGTTTAATTGCTATTTTCATAAAATCCTTTGAAGCTATCGGTAAACAATCAAGATATTTTCTAAAGCTCTAAGGTATTAAATAATTAGCCAGATTTCTCTTAAAATATTTCACAATAACTTCTGTGTTTAATTAATAATTCCAAATTGTTAAACGCCATCTCGTCACGACTCAAAGCTTGTTAGCTGACAGAGGATGCGTTTTTTTACCAAAAACACCGCCTCTGGTGAGACAACAAAAATGAGCCAGCCTGTCTAAACGCTGACTCATTTTTGCCATTTAGCTAAATAAAAATCGGTTAGAAGTGTTTAATCGCTCTAACCGAAATAATTTCGATGTGGTCGGGGCGACAGGATTCGAACCTGCGACCTCACGGTCCCAAACCGCGCGCGCTACCAACTGCGCCACGCCCCGAAGTGCAGGATTATTATACTACAAATCATGCGAGAAATCTAGAGTTTTATTTCTCTTGAGTTATTGATCACGTCGCAAAGCTAGTTCGATTAATTTAGCTACTAGCTCGCGCGGTTCAAGGCCGCTAGCTTGCCATAATTTAGGATACATGCTAATTGCAGTAAATCCGGGCAGTGTGTTAATTTCATTGAGAAAAAATTCGCCCGTTTGTTTATCTTGGAAGAAATCCACTCGCGCTAAACCATATCCGTCAATAGCTTGAAATGCGACTTTGGCTAGGTGTTGTAAACCCTTGATTTCATCTGCGGATAAATTAGCAGGTATGAGCAATTGAGATTGAGAATTAGAGTATTTGGCGTCGTAATCATAAAACTCGCGATCAGGAATAATTTCACCAACCGTAGCTACTTGAATATCTGCGCCACCGCCTAAAACCGATACTTCGAGTTCGCGTGCCTCAATTGCGGGTTCAATCATCACTTTATGGTCGTATTGAAAGGCAAGTTCTAGTGCTTGCTTAAGTTCGTCTTGAGTTTTAGCCTTGGTGACGCCAACGGATGATCCTAGATTGGCTGGCTTGACGAAACATGGCAGTT
This sequence comes from uncultured Candidatus Saccharibacteria bacterium, assembly GCA_947097085.1. Classification (GTDB taxonomy): domain Bacteria; phylum Patescibacteriota; class Saccharimonadia; order Saccharimonadales; family Saccharimonadaceae; genus CAMUQR01. Next base: position 6,559 of record CAMUQR010000018.1, read on the forward strand.
GAGTCTGTGGAATCACATCCTGAACCTCTTGCCACTTATAAACTAACTGGTGATTTAAGACTGGCACTTGATTATGCTTAAAAACTTGTTTAGCAATATCTTTATCCATGGCAACGGCTGAAGCTAAGACGCCACAGCCCACATATGGTAATCCAGCTATTTCAAACACACCCTGGATCTTACCATCTTCTCCAAAATCACCATGCAACACCGGGAAAGCAAGTTCAAACTGCGCCACGAGCTGTTGGTCATGATATAATCCGGCTAGCCGATTGCCACTTAATAAAACAACTTGATTATCTGAAGTATAATTTTCCCAATCCTCAATTTGATCAATTGACCCAATGAAATGCCTAAACTGATTTTGTTTCGTAATTCCAATCAAAAATACTTGATGCTGTTCGCGGTCAATATTTTGATAAATAAATTTGGCTGATTGTAGCGAGACTTCATGCTCGACTGATTTTCCTCCAAAAAACAAAGCAATATTCATGTTGTTATTATACTCCTTTTTTATAAAATCATTGAGTTTTAGCGTGGTCGATTAGCAGCTTGCTTGGCGGCCTGTAATTCCAAACTATCATCGAGTGGGCGAAGGCGACCATTCTCACCACGGTTTTTGAGAGCTTGTGAAATCAAAAAATCAGCTAGGCGTGGGTTTTTCGGCAAAATTGGTCCGTGACAATACGTTCCAATTAAATTGTGATAAAAAACGCCTTCGTGATTATCACGACGATTGTTGCCATCGCCGACAATAACAGTGCCGAGCGGTTGCAAATCCTCCTCGAGAAAAGTTTGCCCAGAGTGGTTCTCATAACCGACAATTCGACCAAACTTCGGACTGCTAATGACGACATTGCCGATAGAGCGTTGTTTGTCAGCCTTGGTATAAAGCGGTAAAATATCTGCACCTGCGATACACTCGCCAGCTTCAGTCTTAAAATATTCTCCAAACAACTGATACGCCCCGCATATTAGCAAAGTTGGTACGTCCGCTTCCACCCATTTTTTGAGCTTAGGGGTGATGATGGTGAAGTCATCAGCAATTTTGGCTTGATTAGAATCTTGTCCGCCACCGCCAAGAATAATATCTGGCTTGGCGGTCAGTTTATCGCCAATATTATGTTTAATTACTAGATAATCAATCTCGCGCCACTCGAGACGTTTAGTTAGGCAAAGAAGATTGCCGTTATCACCATAAACATTAAGTTCGTTCGGATAAAGTTGCAAAATGGTTAATTTAGCCATTTTTTGGTCTCCTTTTTGATTAAACGTAGGAGTTCTTGGCGTAATTTAAGCATCGCGGTATATGTTGCAAAAATTACAACATTGCCATCAGTCTCATTGATGAATGATTCTAAACTAGCACGCAAATAAGGCTGGTGAATAGCGGTGATATCGTCATATTTTAGGCGCAGAGCCATGTCGGCGGAGCGGCTGCCGGTGGTGCGGACCTCAGCGAACTTGGCTTGTGAAAAATCGACATCCCAGAGCCATGATACATCACGACCATCGGCGTAATTGTCATTGACGGCGATGAGAGTTGGCGTTGGCTGAGTTAAAGTTGAGAGGCTAGCTTGAAAACCGGCTGGGTTTTTGACTAGAATCAGTTTAATCTGACGCTTACCAAGTTGCAAAGTCTCACCTCGCCCAAAAGCCGGCTCGAGTGCTTCGAGACTGGCGGTTAGCTTTTGGTAATTGAGTTTCTCGCCAAGAATAGCGCGAGCGGTCGCCACCGCACCAGTGAGATTAAGTTGATTGTGGAGACCATCAAGTTTTGGTCGAAAAGTAAGCTGTTTGCGACTAAAAGTCAGCTCTGCTTTGTGAGCCTGAAATTGACTGAGAGTGACGCTGTTTTTGGGCTGATAAGCACTGGTAAGCTGGTCGGGATTGGTGAGTTTTTTAGTTAGCAATGGACTAAGACCAAAGTATTGAATTTGTTTAGTTGAAGTCGATTGGTGTGCGGTTTTGGCTCGTGATTTAGATTTTTTGGTGGTTGATTGATTTTTAGAAGTATCGTGTGATTCAAGTTCTGCTTCAAGCGTCTGGCCGAGATTAACTAGTCGTCCATCACTTGAGTTAAGAACGACAGTTTTAGTCGTTTTGTCAGCGATTTTTGCAAGCATAGCGGTGACATTATCTAGTTCACCGAAACGGTCAAGCTGATCGCGCATCACATTCAGGAGTAAACAATAACTTGGCAGGATTTGATTGATAAAATGCACGGCGTGAGCTTCATCGAGCTCCAAAACTGCAATGTCAGCGTCAAGATGGCCTTCTGAATCAACGCTAGCGAGCCAAGCACTGGCCACTCCTCGCATAAAATTTGAGCCGGTTTTATTAGTAAAGACCTTGAGACCTTGCCCCTCCAGAATTGTCACCAAGGCTTTAGTAGTGGTGGTTTTGCCATTGGTGCCAGAGACGACTACCACGCCGTACGGTAGTTCTTGCAGACTTTCGCCGACTAAGTCGGGATTGAGTTTCTCAAGCACTAGTCCAGGCAATGCCGAACCACCGCCGTAGAGGCGTGAGGTAGCTTGAATCGCTCGCCCAAGTTTAATGCTGAACCAATCTTTCATAATCCTTATTTTACCTTATTTTCGGTCAAAAAAGCCCATTTTTTGGGAAAAACGTTGTCCACTGAGTAAGTCATACTGGATTAACTGGTAATCACGGTAGATTTGATGTTGAGAAAAATCACCAGCATTATCGCTGTGATAAAACGACATTTTGGGGATAGTGGCTTGAAGTTATTGACGCATTTCATCAAAACCGGATTGCTTCCAATTGAGTAGTTTGGTAATTTCGAGTGTTAAATAATTGCCACTAATCGTCCCGAAATCGTGTTCTGGTAAAGGGAAATTCGCGAGCATAACAATCGGCGTGCGCCGAGCGAGTTGAGTGTCAGCATCGGTGACTTTGCCTAAGACATCGGAACCAAGGAAATGGGCGCCATAAATCACCACCAAGGTTTTTTGTGGTAAAGCCTGTAATTTTTGATAAAAATCATCTAGTGCGCGGTCAGTGTGTGATAAGCCAGTCAAATAAGTTTCAAGCTTTTGGTACTGATCATTATTTAAATCACTCTGCTGAGCGAAGTGCATCGTAGTTTGATAATAATTGTCATAAGGTGCGTGATTTTGCATGGTCACACCGTTAATAAACTTGGCTTTGGTCGGCTCGGCTTGTAGTTCGTCGAGTAATTGTTGATAAAACGAAGAAAGTAATTGCTAGCGAACAAAAGATAGTTGCAATCAGCCGAAATACTACCTGATAAACCATCAGAGAACACATTCGGTTAATGGCGGATTTCATAGATATATTTTAGCACAAAACCATGCTACAATGATTTCATGGCAAAACACATCATCAAAACTTCTCCGCACAAATTCTTTTTGCTCAATCGCCAAGAATTGGCGAAAATCGGCGCAATCGGCGCACTGAGTGGAGCGGTGGCGATTATTCTGACTGGCTGGCTGGGTTTTGATCAAATGCTAATCAACTTTCGGGTTGGTTTGATTATAGCGTTGGTGCTTGGATTAGTGTTGTTATTAAAACAACAAGTTGAATCAGCCTTGCTGATTGTTGTTTTTTCACTGATTGTGTTGTGGCATCAATGGGTGCAATTTGCGCATTTTTGGCAGGCGCTGGTATTCTATGTGGCGCTGGCGAGCGTGGTGATGACCTTGTTCGGCTGGGTGACTCAGCTCAAAAACTGGCGATTGCGTCTCAGTGTTGGCATGGTGGTAATGGTGCTATTAAGTTTAATTTAAGAAAGGTGGCGAAATGGAAGTTTTTTTAATGATTATCGTGGTGATTTTGGGGCTGGCAGTGGTGGCTGGTATAGTAATGATTGTGAACTTGTCGCGACGTTTAAACGATAAACAAACCAGTCAGAGCGAAGTTAATTTATTAAAAACTGATCTAGTGGAACTGAATAAATCGTTGATGGCAATGCAAGCTCAATTTGGTGAAAATCTCAGTAATTTGAACCAAAAAGTAGGTGAAAATTTAACCAGCCTGAACGAAAAAGTCAGCGAAAAACTCGAACGTAATAATGCTCAAATGCAGACTTCAATGACTAAGCAACTATCTGAAAGTGCTAAAATTGTTGATGAAGTATCGAAGCGTCTGACGAAGCTCGACGAAACTAATCGTCGGGTGGTTGATGTGGCTGATGAACTGAAAACTCTGCAAAATGTCCTGCAAAATCCGAAACAACGCGGGGTGTTTGGTGAGTTTTATCTAGAATCGGTGCTGGATAATGTTTTACCACCGAAGAATTTCCAAACGCAGTATCGTTTCAAAAGTGGAGTGATTGCCGATGCCGTGATTTTCTTAGATCGGAATAAGATTTTGCCGATTGACTCAAAGTTTAGTCTGGAAAACTACAATCGGATGATTCAAGCTGAGGATAAGACTGAACGCGAGCGTTTGCTTAATCTTGTCAAACAAGATCTCAAAGGGCGTATCGACGAAACCAGCAAGTATATTTTGCCAGAGGAGGGGACGATGGATTTTGCCTTCATGTTTATTCCCAGCGAATCGCTGTATTATGATTTATTGATTAATAATGTGGGCAATGGTGGCAGTTCGCGCGATCTGATTGAGTATGCTTTTCGTGATAAACGGGTGATTATCGTCAGTCCGACCAGTTTTATGGCGTATTTGCAGACGGTATTGCAAGGTTTGCGCAGTTTGCAAATTGAAGAACAGGCTAAAGACATCCAAATCCGAGTCGGTAAACTCGGTGATCATATCCGTAAATTTGATGATTTGATGAATAAAATGGGTAAATCGCTATCGACTACTGTTAATCACTACAATAATTCATATAAAGAACTTAACAAAATCGACAAAGATGTCGTCAAAATCTCTGGCGGTCAAACTGTGATCGAGGCTGAAGCGGTTGATCGACCACAACTAGGCGAATAATTAAGAAAATCCCGACTAATTATTGCAATTAGTCGGGATTTTATTTTGGCGGAGGAGGAGAGATTCGAACTCTCGCTACAGCTTTCGCCATACTAACGATTTAGCAAACCGTCCCCTTCAGCCACTTGGGTACTCCTCCATGCATTCTTCCCTCCGTTCACTTAATTCTACCATACTTACTGCCCAAAATCTAGACAAAAACCGCTTTTTTTGTTAAACTATCCCTAGAATAAATAACAAAGAGGTTGATTATGAAACAAACTTTTGTCAAAAAAATCTTAGTAGCTGTCGCGCTGGTCGTTTTAGGCTCATCTGGTTTAGTTATGCCAGTCTCAGCGGCAAATTATGGCGTGCGAGCAGGCGCGGATGCAGCGCGTGGAGCTGATCAACCAACGCAATTGTTTGGGGATGGCGGAATTTTTCAACAAATCACCAATATCATGCTGTTTATTATTGGTGTCCTCAGTGTGATTATGCTGATTATTGGTGGTTTGCGTTATGTCATCTCTGGTGGTAACAAAGACGCAGTAACGAGCGCTAAAAATACGATTTTATATGCGATTGTTGGTCTGATTGTGGCCTTACTGGCATATGCAGCCATTAACTTTGTGATTAATGTCTTTACTTCGGGTGGTTACGGCTCAGGTACTAACGTTTAATTTCTCTGTTAAACGAAAACTTCTCTTGAAAAAAATAGCCAAAAGCTTTATGATAATATTAGAAATAATATTTTAAAGAAAGGCTTTAATCGTGGATAACAATCAACCTAATTCGTGGCAAACTGGTCAAAACGCTGGTCAGTCAGCAACTCCGTCTTGGGGCGCTTCTGCCAATCCAGGTGGTGGTTTTAATCAAGCTAGTGCGAACCAGGCTTCCTCAAATGCTCAACCAACTCCGCCAAGCTACCAACCACCAGTTTCGTATGGTACCATTGGCAATAATCCAACTAATTCGAATTTTGGTCAAACGACTTCCAATCCAACTTCAACTAATTTCGGCGGGGCGCAGTTTGGACAACAAAACCCGCAAGCGCAACCAACTTCACCGACTGCTTCAACTCAACCATCTGCTCAGTCGCCATTTCAACCAAATGCTGGTTTTCAAAGTCAACCAGGTATGGCTAACAATCCGATGGCGCCAGCTGGTCAACCTAATTCGAATGATCCAATGTCGGGTCAGCCAGTTAACCCACAAGCGACACCACAACCCGCTCCAGCTAAACCAAAACAACCACTTTCACAAAACCAAGTGCTGTTTATGGTGACCGGTCTAGTGTCAATTATCGCGCTAGCGGTGATTGTGATCTGCGTGGTACTGGTCAGTGGCAAATAAAACTTTTCTTTTTTAAAAAAATATTTGGCTTTTTAAAAAGCTTATGCTACAATCAGTAGTGAACTGGTATGCTTTACGGGGTAGTTTCCCGGAGTGACCGTTTTAAAAAACAAACATTGTCATTAAAAAACCGCCCCAGGGTGGGCGCATATCAGTCAGTATTCTCTTTCGGTGAGTTACCGAAATGCTGTGTCAAAAACGCTTCTCTTGCTATAGAGAGGCGTTTTTTGTAAAATAAAGATATGTTCAAACAAATAATTCAGAAAAAAATTGAAGCCGCCGTGGTCAAATATTTTCAGGCGCACCCCGAGGTTAAGTTAATTTGTGTGGTCGGTAGTGTCGGCAAAACCAGTGCCAAAAATCTAATCGCCACCGTCTTAAGCCAAAAATACCGAATCGGTGGAGCGCTCGGCAATCATAATTCTGAATTATCAGCACCGTTAGGGATTTTAGGGATTAAATTTCCGACTAATGTGCGCAATCCGTTTGCCTGGTGGGCGGTATTGCGAGCTGCAAAAAAGCGTATCAAACAACCAGCTACGGTCGATATTATTGTCCAGGAATTAGGCACTGATCATCCTGGTGAGTTGGCGAGTTATGGTCGGTATTTACAACCGGATTTGACTGTGTTGACTGCAGTCGCGCCCGAACATATGGAAGCTTTTAAAACCATTGAAGCAGTGGCAGAAG
>CAMUQR010000019.1 GCA_947097085.1 uncultured Candidatus Saccharibacteria bacterium
CAGCCCCGATTTACGCAGTGTAATTTTAAGCGCTAAGCTGAAATATGACTTCACTGAAGATGTTTTCGAGGCGTTAGTTCAGCAGTACCAAACCACTCACAATCCTGATTTTAAAGACGATTTGCGTGTTGCTCTGACTAGCGTGCGCGAGTTGTCAGCTGGTCAGCATTTGATTGATTTGCTCAATGATAAAACTGTTGTCAAAAACCAAGACCTCAGCGCCTGGTTCGTGATGATTTTGCGCAATCGTCAGTTGAAAAACCTAGCGTGGCAATGGCTTAAAGATAATTTCGCTCAATTGCGTCAGACTTTTAGCGAGAATAAAGATTACGCCGATTTTGCACGCTACGCTGGCGCCGTGCTTTATACCGAACAAGATTTAGTAGAGTATGAGCAGTTATTCACGCCTTATCGCGATGATTTAGCCTTAGCGCGCACTATTGAAGTTGGATTGTCAGAAATTAAACTTCGTCACCAACTCTACCAGCGTGACGCGCAAGGTGTAATTGAGGCGCTGACTAAGACCGAGCTTTAATTTGACTACGTGAACCATGCTTAATAATCCACGCACAAGCTGGAGTAATTTCCTGTTGTTACCAATTATTGATAATTAGCTTAAACTTATCTGGCGCTTCTTTATAAAGATCGTTGAGGTTATTGGCAACACTTTTTTGAATGGTTTTGTCAGAATCGTGACGTAAATTTGACAGCACTTGAACGTATTCATTAAAAAACTCTAAAGCAGCATGGTTTTTCTTCGCCCAAGGCAGACGAATTCGTAAGCACTCACTAGCTAGCCGGCGCACTCGCTGATTATCATCCCAACTCCATTCTAGCATCAGTCGCATAGTTCGCTCGGGAAAATTTTCCAAAACCGGTCGCATGCAGAATTCACCAGTGAAGCGCTTAGTTAATTCTTTGCTAAAAGCCGTGCTCTCTTCAAAAAACCAACCGCCGAATAACTCAACATACTTGCCAATTGGCCACAGCCACCAACCTTCAGTAAACATGCCTAAGCTGCCCGGCAATTCCGGTCCAAGAATTTTATAAAAAATAGCCAGTGCTTTCACATAATCTTCCGGTAGACAGGCTTTCAGGGCTTTAGCGATTAGAATCTGACGATCATTAAATTCTAATTGGTCTAAAGTTGGCTCGATCAAGGCTAAAAAACGTTGATGGTCAAAATCACGATAAGCTGTTTGTAATTTATCAGCCAGCGACTGGCAATATTGAAGGTTGTAATAATCTTTAAGTTTCGTAGCCATTGATTACTCCTTTTGTTTAAATTTCAATTAACTCACTAATTGTAAAATTCTCCGGTGATCCGGTTATGAAGCTAGCGGCGAGCTTGACCGAGGCTTGCGGATATTTTACTAAAACTGTTTCGGTGGCGAGTTGCAGTTTGTGTTTTTTATGGGCGTTGATAGCGGCTTCACCGCCACCAAAATCTGCATTTTTGCGGGTTTTGACTTCAATTAGATAGATAGTTTGGTCGAGTTGAGCGACAATGTCTATTTCAAACATTTTCGTTCGCCAATTCCGACTTAAAATCGTAAATCCCTGCGCCTCCAACCACTCCACCGTAGCTTGCTCGCCCCAATCGCCGATCGCCTTGGCGGTGGGAGATGACTCAGTTTCTGGTCGCACAAAACCCACTATTTCTGACATCGGCCGAAAACTACGACGATGCTGATCCGACACACCGTAATCTAATATCGCCTGATGATGCGCTTTCGTGCCATAACCTACATGTTTTTCAAAACCATATTGAGCGTAGCGTGTATCCATGCCCAGCTCCACCATGTGCCGGTCACGCGCAACTTTCGCCAAAATCGCCGCCGCCGACACGCTTGGGATTAACAAATCAGCCTGCTTCATAGTACTCACTCGCACATCACCCACAAAATCACTAATTCCATCAACAATAATCTGCTCAACCTCAGCCAACAACTGCTTATCCAATTCTGCCAACACCCGCTGGGCTGCTAATTTTAGCGCTTGACTGATACCGATTTGATCAATTTCGCCAGCCTCCACCCAACCCAAACCAAAACCCAGCGCCTGCGCTTGAATCTCCGGCTCAAGTGCCAAACGACGCTTCGCAGTTAATTTCTTACTATCAGTTAAACCCTCAATTTGGCAACCATCAGGTAAGATACACGCACCAACTACTAATGGCCCCGCCCATGATCCGCGTCCAACTTCATCAAACCCTAAAATCATTTATCCATCTCTGTTTTTAACCTAAAAGCGGAGCTTAACATTCAGCTCCGCTTGCATTAGCCTTATCTTAAAACCCGCGGTAATGGTTAGCCGCAAACATCTTTTCTAAGCCCTCAACATTACGACCATATTTACTGAGTGAATCGGCAATTTTACCGTTTTTAATTAAGTAGAAATGAGGCGTACCAAAACCTTTTTCCTCGTTTGCTTCAGTCACACCAGCGTCAACTAAGAATTGATAAACCTGTTCGTATCCCTTGTAATCTTCGCTATTTTTCTCCGGTATACAGCTATAGCCAGCTTCAATTTTCTGAATTAAATCACGATTAGCGTTCTTGTCTTTGTGCTTGTCGAGAAATTTCTTCATTACTTTTTCTAAATTCAAACAATGACCACAATTACGACAACCGATGTAAAACACTTGCTCACCTTCTTGCTTTAACTTCGTCGCCGCTTCAGCCAAAGCGATAGTTTTATACGGCTCGTTAGCGTTATCGACGCTATATTTGACGTCTTTAGTGTTACTACCTGCGTTATCTGATTTTTCGGTTGAACTAGCCGTGCCACGTTCCTTGCGCAAAGCCTCTTCGACCGCCGCTTGCTTGTTAGATTCCATGAAGAACCAGCCGATTGAAATCACCGCAATCACCATAAATCCACCAAGTATCACCTGTGTCAGTTTTTCTGAATTCATACTTCTCCTTTTTATTAAACTTATCCTTAATTATAACATAAAAACCCGCCCAGAATCAGTTTTTTGGGCGGGCATTTTTTAGATAAGATGATTATTTGGCTTCAGTCTCAGTTTTGGTTTCTGGTTCAGCTTTTGCTTCAGTTGCTGGTTCAGCAACTTCTTCAGTCACACGAGCTTTACGGGTGTCAACGGCCTTGAGGCGAGCGCTTTTACCGCTACGTTCACGCATGTATGACAAGTAGTTACGACGCACTTTTGAGCTACGTACAACTTCGATTTTTTCAATCAACGGGCTGTGCAGTAAGAAACTTTTTTCCACGCCAACACCTGAAGCAATTTTACGAACGGTGATGCGTGCAGTGTGTGATTGTTTGCGATCAGCACGAATGACAACGCCCTCAAACATCTGAACGCGCTCTTTGTTGCCTTCTTTAATTTTTTGGTAAACTCGGACTTTGTCGCCACTTTTGATGTCAACTAGCGCACCAGCTTTTTTCTGAGCGTCGTTAACCTTCTTAATCAATTCAAAACTCATCTTTTTCCTTAATTTTATTAGTTATTACTTCTACTAGCCGAGTATTATACCACAAAAAATATTAAAAATAAAGAGTTATTTGCGTTAAAACACCCAAACTACAAGACTCGGTTAATTTCTTCAATGGTGGTTTCACCGCGTAATGCCGCCAAAGTGGCTTTTTCGATCATTGTCAACATACCGTTTTGGCGTGCTAATTCCTCAATTTGCGAAGCGTCGAAGCTACCGACCTCAGTTTGCGACTGTAAGAAACGCTCAATTGTTTCATTAACCACCAATTGCTCCATAATCACCATACGACCTTTATAGCCAAATGGGAATTCCGTTGTCGGCACCGGTTTATACAGAGTCATATTTTCAATCAAAGGACCTTTGATGGCGTCTGGGACTTTTTTCAGAGTATTTAAAACCCACGCTCGCTCCGCCTCGCTCGGCTGATATGGCTGTTTCGTATCAGGCACGAGTTTACGCAACAGACGCTGAGCAATAATCAAGCGAATTGATGACGCAAAAATCGGGTTAAAACCAATCATATCAATCATACGCGTAAAAGCCGCCGAAGCCGAGTTGGCGTGAAAAGAACTCATCACCAAGTGACCAGTAATCGAAGCCTGAATCGCCGTTCGAGCCGTGTCCTCGTCACGAATCTCACCGACCATCACCACATCCGGGTCAAGACGCAAAATTGAGCGTAAACCGCTAGAGAAACTACCGCCTTCGGTTGATTTAATCGGAATTTGGGCGACGCCAGTGATGCTGTATTCAATCGGATCTTCTAGGGTGATGATTTTTTTGTCAGTCGTATTAAGCGCGTTGAGCATTGAATATAGCGTGGTAGATTTACCAGAACCGGTTGGACCAACTAAGAGCACTAATCCACGCGGGTGCGAGATAATTTCGTCAATTTCGTGGCGTGATTTCTCATCCAGCCCAAGCAAATCGAGATTTAGCAATGACTCATCAAAGTTAAACAAACGCATCACCGAGTCCATGCCATACATCGTTGGCACTACCTCAACACGTAAGTTGAGCAAAAACTCCTCACCGTTATCCCGGACAATATCCATATTCATACTACCTGATTGAGGCTTGGAGGCGGCCACTGAAATACCGGCTCGACTCGACAATTCACCAATCAAAATACGATAGCGATCACGACTAATCATCGCCACTGGGTGCAGAGCGCCGTCGACACGCATCCGAACACGAATTGAATCGCGCATATTCTCGATGTGAATGTCACTAGCGCCCAGCTTCTCAGCCTGAGTAATGAGATAATCAAATAACTGATCAGCACGGACGCTATTGAGCGCTTCAGACACTGCCTGAATCGTATCACTGTCACCTTCTTTAGCAATCACGATGTCTTCGTAATGTGGTTTGACTGGCGGATCATAGCGATTGAGCATAACTTTAAACGCCGCTTCACTAATCAACACAAAGTTCACGTTCAAACCTTGATCATTATAGAACTTCAGTTTACGCTGGATAAAAGATTGAGGCGTCCGCGACGTCACCGCAAAACGAAATGGCGTTTTGTTATCGCCAGCCTGCAGAGGAATTGCTTGCTCGGCACGGATTTCTTCGACCGTCAGCACATCCTTATATAATGGCATATCGTTTTCGACCGGGCGCATGTCATAGTATTTCAATCCCAACACGCCGGCGCGCATCTGCGTCGAGTTTTCTTCTTCGTTACGTCGTTTAATCTGAATTTGTTGTTCGTCCATTATTTACATTATACAAGATTCTTATGGTTTTTTGTATGATAAAATTATCGTATGGAAATTGTTTTATTGCTACATAATATTCGTTCAATTCATAATGTCGGCTCAATTATGCGTACCGCCGAAGGATTTGGCTTAAAAACAGTGGTATTTTCGGGTTATACACCTCATCCACGCGTTGCCAATGACCCACGCCTCCCGCACATCATCGAAAAAATCGAGCGTGAGCTCCACAAAACCGCCCTCGATGCTGAAAAATTATTGACCGTCCGCTACTATAATGACCCACTCGCGGTAATTGCTAAGTTTCGTCAAGCTGGCTATCAAATTTTAGCATTAGAGCAGAGCGCCTCAAGTGTTAATTTACGTGATTTTAACTTAACTCAGCCTGCCTTGCTAATCCTGGGTGAAGAAGTGCATGGCATTCCGTCGGAATTATTGCAAACCGCCGACACCACTCTCGAAATCCCCATGCACGGACAAAAAGAATCATTCAATGTCAGCGTGGCGACTGGAATTTGCCTTTATCAACTGACTAATCGCTAAGTAATTTTGCTTTTGTTAGCGTTTCGTGCTATAGTAAGCTAAATTTGTTCTTTAAAGGAGGTATATTATGGTAACAACACGTAACGAGAATGAAATCAAAGCTGATATTGAACGTCATAAAAGAGATCATTCTCCAGACACCCTAGCGAAGTATGAAACAGAGCTGGCGATGTATTACAGTGAAACTAATCAAATCACTAAGGCAGTAGAAGTACGCCTTAGCATGATCATCAGGCACTGGCGATATCAAGACATCTCTACTCAATCCCAACTCCATCTTGCCGAGTTATTCTGCGCGATCAATTTAGAGATAGCTTTTGTGATTGCGCGTGGATTATTTGCGAGTATTAGAAAAAGTGACAAGGAGCGCCTACGTTCGATTTTCGAGCGATGTGCTCCGCTGTGGTATCGTCCAATCGCTGATTTCCGCTTGTGGCTAATCAGCCTTTAAACACCAAAACACCCATCAGTTGACGGGTGTTTTTTCATATTTATAGAAAGAGATTAAGCTTTCGCTTCTTCAGTTGGAGCTTCTGCGCCTTTGTCTGATTCAACATCAGCCACCTCTTGAGCATCACCACCAGTTGCTTCGTTCTGAGCCTCTAGTTGTGCTGGGTCATAAACATTCGCTACTGCTAGATTTAAATCAATTTCTTTATCGGTAAACTCCACGCCCTTTGGCAATTTAATGTCACCAAGCGTAATGTGATCACCAGCTTCTTTTAGCTCAGCCAGTGACACTTCGAGTTCAGCCGGCATTTGATTCGGTAAAGCACGAAGCTCAATTTGCTCGAGCACTTGCATCACCACCAAGCCAGCTCGCTCAGCTGGGCTTTCGCCTTTACCGACTAAGACGATTTCGACTTCGGCGTCAATTGGGTCTTTTGCCGAAATTGACTGAAATTCGATGTTAGCTAAAGTGCGCTTCACTGGATCACGATCGATTTTTTTAATAATTGAAAAATAAGCCTTGCCGTCAACTTCCAGATGCACCGGAGTCGAAAAACCAACTTTTTCGAATAGTTTATCAAGCGCGATTTGATCAGCTTCAACGTTGATTGGTTGATGTTTTGCACCGTACACTACGCCCGGAACTAAGCCCGCTAGGCGCAACGCCTTGACTTTTTTGCCGGTGACTTCTCGTTTTTGAACTTTAAAGGTAATTTTTTCTGCCATTGTTTCCTTCCCTTCGTTACATTGAATTGTTCTGCGACTGCAAAACAAACAGATATACTATATTATATCATAGTTTCAACAGTGGCAATTTTTAAATTTCCGCCAAGAGTTGTGAAAAACGAATTTTAAACCGATCAGCAGTCATTGGGATTTGTGTCAAAGCCAACAAGCCGGTTTGGCCACAACAAATCAAATCGACCCCATCCGCCCTGAGTTGTTTGAAATCACTCAGCGTTACTTCCGCAATGAAACTATAACGATTTAATTTCAGGCGATATTCTTGAATCTGCTCGGTGATGGTCTGTGTCCAGGATTTTGCCAACTTAGCATCCAGCACCCGTCCTTGTAAGACTGGCAATCTCAACCACACCACCACTTGGTTCATATCGACATGTCGCGCCCGTAATTCAACCTCCAAACTACGCAAAATACGTAGATAGTCAAGCGCCACCGCACCTGGTCGACTGTCGAAGCTCACTTGTGCCACGCCTTTTATCTCAATAATCGGCACGATTGCCCGACCGAGTGCTTTATTAGCGAACTCAGCCAGTTCACGGGTATTTGCGAGAATCACTCGATCACTCGGTGAAGATTGTCCCATTAAAAACTCCGCTGTTGCCTTAAGAGTAGCCACCTTGTAATATTGCGCCTGATTCAGCTTCTGATCTAAATCATCAAACTGCATCACTACTTCACGACTGCCACCACCCAGCACTCGCACACGCGACGCTAAAGTATAGCCAAGCGCCATCTGATCCTTGAGCGCGTCTAGCACCTCTGGTCGTTGCTGTTTTAATTCGAGAAAATGCTTTTCAGCCAGCACCACGCCATTGCCACGAATTGGTAAATCACGTACTTCTAGAATATTTTGAGCCGTCTCTAGACTCTGCGTCGATAAATCCAACACTAACCGACCAGCGCCGTTAATCTGACGAGCTTGGTCGAGGATTAGTTTCGCCATATTAGGTTCGCCTCGAATTAGCTCAATCTCCGGATTGTGGTGAGTGATTTGCGTCAGCGTTGCATCAATATTCACCCGATTAGATTGCACAATCGACTGACCAATGCGGGCAATCAGCTCCAATTTGTCCTCGATATCAAAATCATAGCCAAGCACCTTTATGGCAATCGCCAGCCACTCAAGTGGCTTAAGCTCAAGATAATCAGCATTGGTTAATTTATAAGTCCGAAACTTATCAGATAGCGACAAGCCAGAGCGATGATTAACCAGCAGAGCCTGCTGATCAAACTGAAATTGATTGAGAATATTCTCGGTTTCGCCCGTCTGATAAGAAATCAAATCTGCCCACACCAAGCTAGCACGCCGTAATAAACGCCGACCAGCTTCCGAACGTCGCAGATCGTGTCGATATTCCACCACCAGCTTGATAGTTGGGTGACGATCGAGATAGTTATTGATCGAATCAAGCGTTACATCAGACAGAGTAGCGCTTTCGAGCAGGACTATGGTTTTTGGAACCAATGCCGGCTCTTCCCAGAGGCAATCATCATACCGCCCAGCCCGCACTGCCTTATAATCCTCACCAACCTTTAATACTACCCGCACCGCAAAATTACGCGCCTTTTCTGGCAACATTACCTGATAGTCTAACAATCCCAGCGTGCGTTTTAATAACCCTAGTTGCGAAAAAATCCGCTTCGAACTGAGCGCCACCAATGCCCGATTATCAAACCGAATATCCAACCACGCCCGGTTATTTTCATCATACAGAATATCGCGTTGTTCCAAATCGATAATCTGACGCTCCACATTTTGACCAATAACTAAAACAGTTGCTTTCACGACCACCCTTTTTATATTAAACTTATGTTTTATTTATGAAATATTATACCAAATACGACGAATAATGCCAATGAATTTAATTAGAGAGTTTTTGAATTGCGACCGAATCATCGTTATGATTCAAGGTGACTTTATAGCGCACGGTTTTTTCGACTGTCAAATGAAAAATCGTCTGATCAGTGCCGGCTTTTTTGTCGTAAATGCTCTCGATTGGTTGCTCAATTTGGGCGTTGCGATGATCAAATTCTCCTTGATCTTTTACTAACAGACGCGATATTTCGTTAGTTAAAGTTTGCTGTTGTTTGTCTGAGATAACTGAGCCAAGCTCCACTTGATCTTGATTTTTCTGATCCCAGCCAGCAATAATCACCGTATTTTGCTTCGGCTGACCAACACCACCAGTCGGACCGGTATAATCGCGATTCGTCCACCAATATACTACAACTAGCGACACCGACAGAACAATAATTAAACCGATTAGCAGTTTGTTCTCTTGAATGATTTTCAGTAATTGTTTCATTATTTCCTCACTGCCCACATTGACCAGGCTCCACCTAAAATATCGCTCTCTGTATAACCATTTTGATTCTGAGTGTGGCGCTCGCTCGCCGGATCTGCTACCAAGAACCGACCGTCGCTCGTTAATCCTCTTAGCACCAAGATGTGACCACGCGATGTCCGTGTCAATGGACCGTGTGCCTGTGATAAAATCACCATTCCGCCACTGCGTAAAGTTTCACGCGCCCGAGCAATATTTAAACCAATTTGTGCCACTTTTAAACCATACCGTTGAGGCACGCTAATCAATGAACCCCACGAAATACCGGCCGGAAAATCCGCAAAATTACGCGTCACCAACGGCGTAATGCTTTTATCACCAATCAAGTTCGAAATCACAATCGCCAGCGACGTTGGTCCACAACCACACTCAGTAAAAGTCGAACGCGAACAGCTACCGCGACCGATTAATTGCCGACTCCAAGCGCCTTTATACTGATAATACATATTAAAATTGCCCAGGCTAACCGCCCCGCCCGCGCCACCATCCGACGAACCATCGCTCGATTGACACTCATCATAACTATGTGCCGTACCCAACTTGGTTTGATCGACAGCGTCGCCCGCCAACTGATAAATCTCGCTGGCCCATTGTTTAATGTTTCGTAAATAACCCGCGGTGTCATTCTCGTGCGGTGGCGCATAGCGCATCATGGTTTCGTCGATGGTTTTAAGATCCTTATAGCGCGATTTGATATAAGCATACATGTCGTCTTGATGAGGCGACCGATCAAACAAGCTATCGGCTAGCGAATTCCATTTATACCATAAACGAGCGCTGGCGATATGAGGCTGAGAGTGAGTAGCGGTTCGACCGTAGGCGTTGTGGCCATCGCGCAAAGCTTTGCCGGCGCGCGGATCGGTACCAAGTGAGGTTTCCATGCGGGCAATCACAATTGGCAAAATCGGGTTAATACCAGCTCGTTGACCACCCATCACCGCGTATTTACCAAGACCAATAAATGGCGACCGCGGACTAACTTTTTTGACCCAGTCATCGATAGCTTGGGCTAATTTATCGGGATTTTTAATTTCAATCAAATCCTTCGACAAACCACCCGCCAAACTCTGTCCACTTGCTTCACTCGACGACAGCGTTGTGCATTCTTCTGACGACAACGAATCATCAGTATCTAAAAACATAATATTATTGCGCGTATAAAACGATTCTTTATTACTAGCAAAAACAATCGGGCTTAAAAACTGCAGATTAATCGCCAAAATCAACCCAAAACAAACCATCGTTCGGGCTAATATTGGTCGTTGTGTTTTTGCTATTTTCATAATCTTTGCCTTGTGGTGCGCAACTCTAGTTAATGAAAGTGTAGAATAGAGCGCTTGAAGTTTTTTAAACAGATAACAACTCTGACTTTACTCCTTATAATTATAGCACATTTGGGTTATTTTTGCAATAGAAGGGGTGTTAGTAGATAGTATCACAAAGACACTAATTATCGGTAGTTTTTTGATAAAAACCAATCTTGGCGTCGGCATAAGTACGCTCGTCAGTCAATTCCAGACTGGGGAGGTGGAGGGCTGGAGCGGATTTGGGATTCGACAAAATTAGCTGACCACCAGGCGCTAACACGCTAGCTAGGGCAATTACGCTCGAGTTCTGAGTGTAGTGATATGGCGGATCAGCAAAAATCAGGTCAAATTGCTGGTCATTAGTTTCGAGAAATTGCAGGACAGTCGCCGGCACCAACCGTCCATTTTCGACGCTGAGCGCCTCCAGATTTTGGGTTAAAATCTTGGCAACTTGGCGGTTTTTTTCGACGAACACGCAAGATTTCGCCCCGCGACTCAGCGCCTCAATTCCCACCGCGCCACTGCCCGCAAAAGTATCCAACACACGCGCATCAACCACGCTAGTGCCGAGTTTATTAAAAATCGCATTGCGAATTCGTTCACCCATTGGATGGATTTTATCACCAGTCGGGGTTTTTAGATTGCGATTACCATATTTACCAGAAATTATTCTCATATTGCTCCTAATTCAAAATTGTTAAATTATCAAATTGGCTAATTTGTTGCCACAATTCAGGGTATTTTTGCAAATTGTCACGCACGGTTTGACTACGCGAAGCAACGTCTTGGCGATAGATTTCACAGGCCTGAGCCGACGCCTCAATCGCCTCAAGATTCGCATCCAAATCAAACCAGCCATGTTGCGACCGACCAAACAAATCACCCATACCACGCATATTAAGATCAACCTCCGCCAGATAAAACCCGTCGTCGGATTTTTCAATCTCGGTTAAGCGCTGATTATCTTCTGCCGAACCGCCCGATAACAAATAGCAATAACTCTGGTGTTCACCGCGCCCGATTCGCCCACGAAGCTGATGTAATTGACTCAAACCGTAATTTTCCGCATCCTGAATCACCATCACCGTAGCGTTCGGCACATCAACACCAACCTCCACCACAGTAGTAGCAATTAACACATCAAATTCACCCGCTGCGAACTGTTGCATAATCGCTTCTTTTTCGTCAGGCTTAAGCTTGCCGTGCAGGGTCGCCAAGCGATAGTTTTTTAGCTCGCCTTTGGCTAGCGTTTGATAAGTCGCTTCAACACTCTGACGACTCGATTCGTCATTTGCCTCAATTAAATTGCAAATCACATAGCCCTGTCGACCTTGGTCGAGTTGCGCCCGCACGTCGTCAAACATCAACGCCTGTTTACTTTTAGGAATAATCGTAGTTCGAATCGGACGACGCGTGGCGGGTTTGTGACGAATGGAGATAATTTTAAGTTCGTTTTTTAAAACCAAAGCTAGTGAACGCGGAATCGGCGTGGCGGTCATTGATAATAAATGAGGTTTGAGATGGGCTTTTTCAGCCAAAGCCTGGCGTTGCAATACCCCGAAGCGATGCTGTTCGTCAATAATCGCCAGTTGCAAATTCGCAAAAACCACATCAGATTGAATCAAAGCGTGCGTGCCAATCACCAGATCAATCTCACCAGCCTGTAAATCAGCATAAAGTTGCTGTTTAGCGGATTTTTTGATGGTGCTAGTTAGTAAGGCAATTTTAATACCCAACGAGCCCAAAAACTTCTGCGCCGTCTGAAAATGCTGATTCGCCAGAATCTCAGTCGGCGCCATCAACGCCACTTGTCCGCCCTGACGCGCCACCACTAGCGCAACTACCAGCGCCACTACAGTTTTACCCGAACCCACATCACCTTGGAGCAGGCAGTTCAGCGAGTCATCTTTCATCGTTTCGAGAATCTGCCAAATAGCCTTACGTTGATCATCAGTTAGTTCAAACGGCAAACTCGCCACAAATTGTTTCACCAGCTCATAATCAGGCTGAATCGGCGCTGATACTAGGGTCTTTCCTTGTTCGGCCGACACTAAACTCGCTAAATTCGCTACCAGATATTTTTCGATTAAATAACGCCATTTGGCTTGTTTAATCTGTTCGAGCGAAGTCGGAAAATGCAATTGATACAAAGCATCACTTCGCGCCATTAAGTCCATTTGACGCACCACTACCTCTGGTAAAATCTCATCCAGAATTAAAATCTCACTCGCTAGTCCAGCGATTGCTTTGCTTAAAAAACTCGATTTTAAGCCACGCACCGTGCTATAAATCGGCTCGATAAAATCCTGCTCCAAGCGTTTCTGAGTGCT
>CAMUQR010000020.1 GCA_947097085.1 uncultured Candidatus Saccharibacteria bacterium
TCGGCAGTTGAGGTGATGATTGCGCTGATAATTGCAAGTCTATTTTTATTCTCGGCTTATCAACTATTTAGTATTGTTCACCAGTCACAGTTATACGCACGATTGCGCTCGGAAGCGTCTAATGTCGCCTATGCAGAGCTACGTAAAGCGACCAGCACAACTTTTGCCTGTCCTGTTTGGCCTCGTCGAACACTCGACCGTGTTAGTTATCCAACCAACACTCCTAATTTGATTGGACTCAAGGCTACGACACGTGTTTCTTGCCCTTATGGCACAACTCAAAAAATCTTAAAAGTTGAGGTAGAAATTGAATATCGTATTAATGGCAATGTCCAGAAAGAAATACAGGCTCTTTATGTCGATAAAACTTAAAACTCGATCCGGTTTTACTCTAGTTGAAATGCTGGTAGTGGTGCCAATTGCACTGATTTTGATTGCGGTGTTAGTCAATGCCATGATTCGCATTACGCAGAGCGCGTCATTGTCGAATGACCGTTCGATGCGGATGGCACAGCTGAATCGTGCACTAGATATGATCGAACAAGATGTGACGGTGGCGAATCAATTTTTGTCAAAACCAGCTCTGCGGAATACTTTTGGTCGAGTGGAAAATGATTACATTGATAGTAGTCATAATAGTCTGCAGTTATCAGATTCGGTGCGATGCGGGATTTATCCAGAAGAGTATCGCAGTGGCGCCTGCCGACGTGGGGGTCAGTCAGAGAGACTGATTCTCAATCGTTTAGCAACTATTACTCCACCTGATGCTGATGCTAATATTAAAATCTTGGCTCATTTTCGTGAGGGCAATTTTGCGGAACAATATTGTAAATATAATTCACCTGTTTTTTTAAACGTGGTCTATTTTATTAAAGACGGCAAACTATATCGACGTAATATTATGCCAATAGATGTTAGTACTAAGCAGTATAACTCGTCACTATTCTGTCAATGGACGGAGTCTGGACAGGCTAATCATAAACCATGGCAAAAGCCAACTTGCTCGCGTAATGATTTCGTGAATAGTATGAGTGGTAGCGCTAATCGGTATTGCCAAGAGCAGGACTTGTTGCTACTTGATAATGCAGAAATGGAAATCGAATACCGAGAGAATAACGCTCCAATTGGGAATAGCCATATTTATTTAAATCCAACTGATCATACTCACACTCAAAAGAAGCTCAATGATGCCGATAGTGTCCGAGTGGTACTGAAGTCACGCGTGACACTAACTGGATCGAAGAAAACCGGAGTCGTGCAAGGCGAAATTATTGTGCGTAAATTGTCGGATTTACCAAGTTCATAGAATCATCGAAAAAAGCCCTTGATTTTTTTGCATAAGCGTTTTATGATGGAGATGTAAGAAAATTAATAAAGGAGAAAAACTTCTTATGACAAAAACAATCAAAAAAGGTTTCACCATTATCGAGCTTTTGATCGTTATCGTGGTGATTGGTATCTTGGCAGCTATCGTTGTTGTGACCTACCAAGGCGTTCAGAACAAGGCTAACAAGACCGCTGCTGAGCAAAACGCTCGTGAAGTAGCTACTAAAGCTACTGCTTATAACGCATCAGCTTCACGCTTCCCAGAGACTGTTGCTGACTTAAAATCCGCAACTTATGATGGTAAAACTTACCCAGAAGCGAAACTCAGTGAAAAAGTTGACGCTCTAGTAACTAAAGACCCTCTCACTGCTACAACTAAGACTAAAGTTCAATATCATGTTTGCAAAGATACTGGTAGCGGTGACTTTGTAGGCGCTAAGGTTTACTTCTGGAACTATGAAACTAACAATGTAAGTACCGCTGATGAAGCTATTAAAGCTGGTACAACCACTGGCGCTAACGTAACTTGTGCTGCTCCAGCAAGCTAAGATATTATCTCTAGATTAAATCTAATCAAACAACCCGTTTTTCGTGCGGGTTGTTTTTTAAAATTGCTTTTGTTTAAATGACGGTTTATAATAGAAGTTATGAAAACAAAACGTGGTTTTGCCTTGATTGAATTATTAATCGTCCTGATTGTGATTGGTGTTTTAGTGAGCTTAATCGCCTTTCGTTACAAAGATGCGCAACTGCGAGCTCGTACTGCCGAAAACACTAAACGAGCAAATGATATTATCAACGTCGCTGAGCAACAGATTGCCCTAGCCTTATCAGGTGATGAACGTGGCTATCCTGATCCACGACCTAGCGCTTATGGTCAGAAAACCGAAAAATGGAAGAAATTCATCGAAATGGTGCCTCCAGGGTCAGCTCGTCATTTAGGGGATGGCGCAGGTTGGATACCAAGCGGTGCTAATCCAGAACGCTTGCAATATGTGGCTTGTCGGGAGGGCGGAGCGAGCTCTAGTATTATTTCTGGTATCAAAATCGTTTTTTGGGATCATGTCGAACGCAAAACGAGCGAAGTAACCACTGGTGAGGTAAAAGGTTCAGGCATATTTTGTAATTAATACCGACTAAAAAACCTCCAGTTATCAAAACTGGAGGTTTTTATTGATAATTCTGGGGCGAATGATGGGATTCGAACCCACGGCCTTCTGTGCCACAAACAGACGCTCTAACCAACTGAGCTACATCCGCCATAAACTTCGAGATTAACTCTTTATCATTGTAGCACAAAACGCTACTAAAATCAATCGCTGTATCTGTTAATCTCGCAAAAATCTGGCGCCCCGGGAGGGATTCGAACCCCCGACCAAACGGATAGAAGCCGCTTACTCTAATCCACTGAGCTACCGGGGCAGGGCAAGCTGGCGCATTTTTTGCACCAAACTGGCTTAATTTTAGCATATCTGATGTGAAAAAAACAGACTAGAAGCTGGACTTTAGGCTTGATTCGTGCTAAAATAATCACCAGCTAACACCACGCGGGTGTCGTATAATGGCCATTATGTCTGCCTTCCAAGCAGAAGATGAGAGTTCGATTCCCTCCACCCGCACCAGATTAGCTATCATAAATCGTAATTCAACCACTCTATGCGAGTGCTTTTATTTTTTAAAAACCAATAAAAAACCTCACCAACGGGTGAGATTTTTTATTTGGTACGCCCGGAGAGATTCGAACTCCCGACCAACTGGTTCGAAGCCAGCTACTCTAATCCACTGAGCTACGGGCGCGCACGTATTGTCATTATATCACTTTTATCAACTGGTCGCAACTCCAAACTAATATCGCCCCAACTTGATAGCTGGGGCGATACCGTAGTCTCTCTGTAAGTAGCGGTCAAACTGAACTTAAGAGGGTTTACTTAAGCTAGTTTACGGCTATTGATGTAATAACCGAGGCTAGCAACTAGAGAAGTTAAACCAATCAGGCTAGCGAGAGAATCTAGACCAAAGCCAGTTTTTGGTAGTCCACCTGGGACAATTGGAGTGGCTTTACAGTCATCAAGATTCTTCGAATGTAGAGTTGCGTTAAATGCGTTTTCTTTGATAGTGATAATTTGTTTGGTTTTTAATTCACAAACTTGGATTTGTTTAGTATCGCATTGGCCAGAAACAACAACTGATGCGCGGTCGGCTTTTTGACCATGCTCGGTAATCACGCTAACAGTGTTTTGTAGAGTTTGATCTGGTCCACAGTTTTCAATCGTTTTGGTGACTTTTGCTGTGAACTGGATGTAGGCGTTAGCACCTGGGTTGTAAGTGCCAATCTCTTGACCGTTAGAGGTCAAATTGTCTGGTAGGTTGGTGTATTTACCACCAGTGTTTTTGTTAGCTAATTTAACGCTACCTGGGACTAATTCGAGACCAGCTGGCAAGGTGTCTTTGACGACAACTTTAGCTTGTTCGAGATTACCAACATTCTTATATTGGATACGGAAATCAACCTTGTCGCCAGTTTTGGCGTTGACTGATTTGGTGAAATTGTTGCTACCAAACGGAGCGACTAATTTTTCGACGTTAAAGTCTGGTTTTGGTGGATTTTCACCAACGACACGGAAGTCGAAGGTTAGATATCCAGCAAAGTTATGACAACCAGGAACTTTACCATCAAGCGCATTATAACCTAGTAATGCACCTTTGCCGAACAGCTCATTTGACAAAGTTTGACCGTTGACGGCACCCTTTGAGTAGATTTTAGCTGAACTGGCGATATATTGGAGAGTGAGGTTTTTGTCGGATTTGACATAAACTTCATCCCAAACTTGTTGTGGTCGAGCGTTGCTTGCGCTGATATAGCCAGTGATGCGGGTATCTTGACCAGCTTTGGCTGAACCAGGCAATTGGACTCGTGCCATAGTGTTCTCGGCGATGAGATTCAAATTCTCAGCCGCGTTGTTGTGGAAGTACATAAACACTGTATAGGTTTTGCCTTCCTTGATGTCGAGTTTTTCGACATAGCTGGCATCGGAAGCATTCTTTTCCTTGATTTGGACAAAATTGCGTTCGTCGCCGTGTCGTGGGTTATTCGTGATCGAGTTAAAAGTGACGTAATCAGCTGGTTTTTGGACCGTAAACGTTGGACGATTAGCTGGTCCCCAGGCTGAGGCGATTAGCGGTACGAGCATGCTCGCTACGATAACTAATCCCGCGCCAAGTTTAACAGGTGACTGAATAACATTTTGGATAAATTGTTTCATACATTGTCTCCCTTATATAATTACGCTATAATTATATCATATTTTTCATAAAAAGTAAATAAGTATATGCAAGATTCTTGCTAAAAATCGCTAAAAAAGTCATAAAATCTGGTAAAATTGCCGATTTTAGCATCAAGCAGGTGGGTTGAAATAAGGTTTTTAAAAAGTTTTTTGTTTTAAAAAAGAAAAAGCCGAGAGATGTAAAGTCTCTCGGCTAAATGAACTCGAGCGCTTGGTTATGGACCATTTGGATTCGACGGTGGCTCGATTTCACCGTCATTTGGAGGTAGGTCTTCACCTCCTGGAAGGGGTTCTGCTTCTTTAACGGCCATTTCATGGCGTTCTTCGGCAGTTTTGCCTTCCTTATATTCTTTTACCTCCTCTCTTTCTATAACCGGCTTCTCTTTAGAAGCTGGTTTTGCCTTCTCTTCATTCCTTAGTTCCCTTGGCGGAGTATTTTCCGCCTGCGAAGGGTTAACCTGGTTATTGCCAGGCTTCTTCGTAGGGTACTTATAGTCCCCCGGGTTGTTCGACTTCGGAATGATAGTCGGTGGTGGAGTCTTTGGCGGTTTATACGTATTTATTATTGTATAACCGTCATAGCTAACAGAGTAGTCTGCTGGAATATCAGTTTCCTCTACGCTGTAGCTATGTCTAGCTCCACTTTTATTATAAACTGGCAACTTACTGAATGTATGTTGCCAGTTATTGTGATCACTAAGCCTAACATGGTCATAGACACGGCCGTCCTGTAGAAGATTAACTTTTACAGATTTCGGTGGGTTCTTGTCTAGACCATTAACCCAACGCTTGTTCACGGTGATACTTGTGAACTGCTCTTTGGGCTTAGGCACTGGCACAGGAGTTTTATAAGTATTCACGAAATGGTTTCCATTCCTACTCATTTCATACCCATCTGGTACAATCTCTTGTACCGTGTAAGTATGCCTCCTGCCGTCAACCGCTTTGGTAATATGTCTACCAAAACTGATTGACGTTTGACCGCTTTTCAGTACTTTTGTACTGACGACCACTTTGTCGTCTCGTATGAGTTTAAAAGTGACGTCCGGTACAGTCGTACCTTTCGGAACATTCTTCCAAGTCTTAGTGGCTTGGTAGACTTGGTATTCCGGCTCCGGTTGGTCGGTCTTACCAACCGGCACTGGTGTCTTTTCGGGCAAAACCAGATTCCCACATCTTGCGAGAATATAGTAAGTCTTACCCTGATTTTGTCCGATAGCGACTTCCAGTTTAATCGCGGCTTTATCACCGACGATTACTGGGCTGTCGCTACGGACGATTTGTCCGTCCACTAGGCCAGTGTTGTAGCCAGCAACCTCTTCCGCAGAAGCCTTGCTGATTCTTGTCCTTTCCATGAAGGCATATAAATCACGCACGGCTTCTTTGGCCTTGTCAGAAGATATGAACTTGTTGTCTTTTTTAGCATATAACTCTTCAGCTTTCACTGTCGAGTATTGCTTAGGCAATAAGTTCTTCAGCTGGCCAGCTAATGAATACGGGTTGCGCTTGATTGCGTCAACCCACTTGTTAGCCGCTGACCTGGCCTCTTGATTAGTCTTAGCTTTTTTGATGGCTTGTAGACCATTGTCTAAGACCTTATTATTGAGGCCGGTTTGTTGTAGTGCCATCTCCCAATCTTCAGATTCGGCTTGCGCCTTGTCTGCTTTATTAGAATCTGACTGGTGAACATTGAAGCTCTTCGGCGGATTAGGCGCGATTTGCTTACCAGAAAAGTAAGCTATCGCACTGACCGCTATAATTATGGCAAGCGCCAAAAGCGCTATGCCCTTATTTCTTCGACTCATTATTAGTCCCCTCCTTTTTCTTTTCTGCTTTCATAGCCTTGAGTTCTGCTATGACTTCAGCCAAAACGTCGGCTGTAGCCTTTGCTTCTGCTTCGGCCTGGTTTTTTTGCTCCTTATCCGCTTGGATTAGCTCCAAGCCGGCAATAGCCACGACAAGTATAAACACAATTATTCCGACAGCTAGCCATCCAGATTGGATGAGCGTTGCTGTTAAGGCTGCTGTAAACAGTGCCTTAAAAATGAATTCACATTTTCTTAATATTTTATTTAACATAATATCCTCCTCCCCCGATCCTAATCGGGGCTACAAATTAAAAAAAATAAAAAATACTGCATAGACGAAACTAGAAAGAGCCTTCAAGAGCTAGTCTGTTCTATGTAGGCTACTCCAATATGAAGCAGCTTAGTAGTGAGCGGACTCACCACTAAGCCACCTCATATCGGCATCGACTACATTTTTGAAGACGTTACCGAATTTTTAAGTTGCGTTGTTTGATCGTGCTTTTTTGCTGACACAAACTCCCAACTTGCCGTAATGATACCACAAAAGGCATAAAAAGTCAATATATTTATGACTATTTATCGATGAAAAACAATAGCTATAATATAAAACGATTATGTTTAAAAATAACTGTAGTGATGATAGGGCGAGGTGGGGCTTGATTTTCATCGCTAAATAGGTTAAAATGGTCAAGACTTCTTGTGATAGAAGCCGTGGTCCCATCGTCTAACGGTTAGGACACCAGGTTTTCATCCTGGCAATCTGGGTTCGATTCCCGGTGGGATCACCACGAAAGCGCCCGACTACTGGTCGGGTTTTTTCGTGGAGTTTTTTATTTGAGCGTAATATGCTACAATATAACCATAAACAAGTTATAGATATAGAAATGAAAATTATTGAAAAAATCACCAAAAATAAGCGGATTATTATAGCGATCGGCGTATCGTTAGTGATAATTTCGGCGTTTTATCCTATTCTTAAGAATATCAAACGATCTGAGCGATCAAACGCTGTTGCGCCTCAGATCGACCGGGTGTTTCCGAGCGTTGGAGTGGTTAGCGGTGGTGATAAAATTCGGATTACTGGACGGAATTTTGAACAAGCACAAGGAGTGAGACAATTGGCTGTTAATATGTGGACTAGTTGTTTTATTTATTCTAATAATCAGACATTTTGTTGGGGAAATAATACGGGAGGTTCTCTGGGTATAGGTGGAGATGGTAATAGTCATATGCCATTTCCATTTCAGATTCTTCAAGGTGCTATTCCAAACGGTGTTTATCTTACTCAACTTACAAGTGGCGGAACGCATACTTGTGCATTAGCTTCAAATCAAGAAGTTTATTGTTGGGGAAATGAAAATAATAGAGCTGTTCAGTTGCCGAGGGGAGCAATTCCTCATGGGGTATATTTAAAAACCATCACTGCTAACGTTTATCATACTTGTGGTTTGGCATCTAATAATCAGGCTTATTGTTGGGGTCATAATCAACATGGTCAATTAGGTAATGGTGCAACAATTGATC
The DNA here is from genome assembly GCA_947097085.1 of uncultured Candidatus Saccharibacteria bacterium. Classification (GTDB taxonomy): domain Bacteria; phylum Patescibacteriota; class Saccharimonadia; order Saccharimonadales; family Saccharimonadaceae; genus CAMUQR01. Next base: position 7,943 of record CAMUQR010000020.1, read on the forward strand.
AATGGAGCCCTGTAGCTGTCTCTCAGGGGGAAATCCCAAACGGTGTTTATATTACTCAAATCAATGCCGGAAGAGAGTTTACTTGTGCATTGGCATCTAATCAAGAGACGTATTGTTGGGGAAATAACAACTATGGTCAATTAGGAAATGGCACTGTCTTTCCTAGTACAGTACCATCACGGGTAGTTCGAGGTGCTATTCCAAACGGTGTTTATATTACTCAAATTCAATCCGCGCAATATTTTGTTTGTGCATTAGCGTCTAATCGGGAGACATATTGCTGGGGAAACAATCAAAATGGTGAGCTTGGCAATGGAGATACAACAAATAGATATGTTCCAACTCAGATAATGCCAGGTGCTATTCCAACGGGAGTGACAATTCAGCAATTATCAGCTTCTTTTGGCCATACATGTGCGGTAGCATCTGACAATCAGGCATATTGCTGGGGTCATGGTGCATATGGGAGGTTGGGTAACGGCAATAAAGATTTTGCGCATAAAAGTTTAGTGCCAACGAAGGTTTTGCAAGGTGCCCTTCCTTTGGGGGTTTGGTTTGTATCAATCCAGACTGGAGGCGACCATACTTGTGCACTTGCTTCTGATAAATGGGTATATTGTTGGGGAAAATCATATGGTGGACTACTTGGTAATGGCGTAATACAATCAGGTCAGGATGTTGCTATGCCGGTTATGGTGGTAAAAAATGGGTATATGCAGAAGACGACTGTCGGTACGCGTGTGCGTCTGGGTTCAGTAGATTTGCCAGCTTCAGCTGTACGATTTATCTCAGCTAATGAAATTGAGGTGACTTTGCCGGCGAAACCAGCATCACTACCGGCGAATACGCCGTTAGCAATTACTGTTACTAATCCAGATGGTACGGTTTATACGCATAACAACGCTTATACATATTATCAGCCATCAGCACCAACCATAACCAGTGTTGCACCGAACTCTGGTTCGGTCAGTGGCGGTGGCACAGCAACAATCACTGGTACTAATTTTGATAATTTACGTTTTAAACAGGTGTCGGTAAGTCCCGTATCAACTTGCGCAATTGATTATGAAGGTAAACTGTATTGTTGGGGATATTGGCTTGGCAATGCACTGCCGAAGTTGATGCCGGCGTGGACGCATCTGCGGTTACGTACAATTGCTAATGCTAACGGTAGTATTTGTGGCATAACTTATGATAATGTGACTTATTGCGCTGGTCGTAATGATCTTGGCCAGTTAGCGAATGGTACGGCAAACAATAGTCCTGGACCAGTGCGAATTGCACAAGGCCAAATCCCATCTGACGTACATCTGACGACGATTGATGCTGCAGAATATACATTATGTGGTCTCGGGTCTGATAGCAGGGTTTATTGTTGGGGTCATGGCGTGAATGGACTCTTGGGCAATGGGACAACAGTTAATTCGCATGTGCCTGTTCAGGTGTCTCAAGGGCAAATCCCAACCGATGTAACAATTACAAGTGTGTCACTTGGTTGGAAAGCGGGCTGTGTTACAACAACAAACGGTAATGCATATTGTTGGAGCGCTGATAATTCAAGTGGATTACTTGGACATTGGGATAATTCTAATTCACTCGTACCACGGATGGTAACGCGTGGTGAAATCCCGCACAATGTGACAATTACCAAAATTGTCCCGGAAACGCTTCATACCTGTGCTTTAACTTCAGAGGGTAAAGCATATTGTTGGGGTAATAACGCGCATGGGGTATTAGGTACTGGTAATAATACAAGTTCTTTAACTCCGAAAGCTATACAGAATGGTCAAATTCCAGCGCATTCCCGTATTGTGGATATTGTACTCGGCGACTCACAGACCTGTGTAATTACAACTGATAATAATGCCTATTGTTTTGGCCATAATAATGGTGAGTTAGGTACTGGTGTAGCTGATCATACAAATTTGCCAACACGTGTTGCACAGGGGCAAATGATAGCCGGTACTTATTTCACAAGTATTGATTCTAATGTTTACCATAGTTGTGGAATCAGTTCTGACGCGCGGGTGTATTGTTGGGGTAATGTTACTCTGCCCGGTTCGTTACTAGGCGCGACTAACAATTCGACATTAGTTCCGGTGCGATCTATTATGAATAACTATAATGTTAATTTTGGTTCTAAGGTGATAAACGATGTCATTCCAGCATCTGATACTTCTCTGCAAGTGACGATTCCGCCTGCAAGTCAAGCTAATCCAACTGCGCCAGCGCCACACGCAGGAGTGGTTAATGTCAATTTAGCGCGTCAGAGTGATAGCGTGACGACTAATAATCTGCAATATACTTATCAAATACCGATTACAGTGCCACAAGCACCGATTAATGTCTCAGCTTCTCCGGCTGTCGATACGCATCAAGCTGGTGCAATTCGCTTAAAATTCCAGTCGCCATCGGCTAATTATGATGACACCACGCCAAGCACTGGTAACGGCAATGCACCAATTACCGATTATGTAATTCAATATTGTCGTGCAAACGCCACTGGCGACGGCTGTAAAGATCCGACTGCACCAATGGAAAATGCCACTATCCCGGACAACTGGGTGACTAAAGCGCATCCACCAATGCAATCCACGCCGACTAATCCGGCTGACCATAATTTAAGTTTAGTCATTGATCATCTCAACCCGGGCGGAAGTCGGCGCTATGTTTTTCGAGTGGCGGCGCGTAATCAAGCCGGAGTGGGTGCTTATTCGACAGTTGTCTCATCAATTCCATCGTTTATAACAATGAGTACTAGCTCAACATTTTTAGATCATGCGATTACACCGATTTATAATCAAACTTTAACGAGTCGTAAATTAACTATTGACCTAAAGACCAATGTATCATCAGGGTATATTTTAAAAATGTCATCAATTGATGTCGAGAATCGTCTAGTGCAACGTTTGTCGCCACAGATTATGATTAACGCCACCACACATACTTTTAATAACCCGGGTTCGTTAGGCGCGAATACTTGGGGATTCTATATTCCGAACACTATTACAAACCAAGCCCAGTCGAGTATTTCGTATGCGCAATTTACTAATAATGCTACGCCGGTAGCGAATAAAAATGCACAAACTGTCGCTGACAAATACGCAGTTATACCGCCATTTGGCCAAGCTGTCACGATTGCGCAATATAATCAGGCAACTGATAAAAAGCTAGATGTGATATTTGGTGTTAATGTCAATAAGGAAGCAATTTCTGGCAATTATCGCAATGGAATAATACTTGAGATGATTAGTCAATAATGACCGAATGCGTTATAATATGCAATTAGTTTTTAATTAATATAAATAATATACTGAAAACGGAGTAAACATGATTAAACCACTTTTTAAACGGACAAAAATCTTAGCGACGATTGGGCCAGCAACTTATAGTTATGAGGCGATTTATGAGCTAATCAAGGCCGGTGTTAATGGTTGTCGGCTGAATTTCAGTCACGGTGAGCATTCCGAAAAAGCCCAAGCGATTACGTGGATTCGTCAAGCCTCATTTGAACTTAAAAAACCAGTGGCGGTAGTGCAAGATTTGCAGGGGCCAAAGATTCGCTTAGGTATGTTTAACGACAATGTGCCAGTGGCGGTCAAAGCGGGCGATGAGCTGATTTTGGACTATGCGCTAGAGGATTGGGATGAACAGAGTGCTTTTCCAGTGCAATATAATTTGGCAGATAAAGTCAAAGCGGGCGAGGCGCTATATATTTATGATGGTAAGGTCAAAACCGAAGTCCTGGGGCGAATGTCGGATACTGCCATCCGGGTGCGGGTGCTAAATGATGGTGAAATTCGGGCGCGTAAAGGCTTAAATCTGCCAGATACGGATTTTGCGGGAGATATTTTGACTGAAAAAGATTTGCGCGATATTGAATTTGGTGCGACTCAGGATATTGATTATGTGGCGTTGAGTTTCGTGCAGTCAGCCGAAGATATTCATAATTTGCGTCAGATTTTATTGTCACATGGCTCAAAAGCCCAAATTATTGCCAAAATCGAGACCAAAATGGCGATTTTGCCAGAAAATCTGGAAGAAATCGTCAAAGCATCCGATGGAATTATGGTGGCGCGTGGTGATTTGGCGGTAGAAGCCGGAACTGAAGTGGTGCCAGCTACCCAAGATAAGCTGATGCAATTAACTCGTAAGCACGCTAAGTTGATTATCGTGGCTACACAAATGTTAGCCAGTATGGTAGATAATCCAGAGCCAACCCGAGCTGAAGCTTCTGACGTGGCGCTGGCAGTGATGCAGGGTGCTGATACAGTGATGCTATCGGATGAGACTGCGAATGGTAATTATCCACTCGAAACAGTGGCGGCGATGAAAAAGATTATTCTTTATACCCAAAACAATACCGTTCTGCACAATTATCCGATTGAAAAACAAGACGGTAATTTGAACTCGATTGCTGGGGCGGCAGTGCGGATCGCTGATGAGTTAAACGCTCAGGCGATTGTGGTCAGTACCGAAACTGGCGCAACTGCTTCACAAGTGGCGGCTTTTCGACCAAATCGAGTAATTTTGAGTGTCACTTCCGATCCAAAAACCGCCCAACAGCTAGCGCTCAGCTATGCTAACCAGAGTTATATCCGTCCAATCACAGCTGAAGTTGGTTATGAATTAGCGAAAGAACTTAAATCTGCTGGTCGGTTCGACGAAACTGCCGATGATGTGATGGTGGTAGTGGTGAGTGGTCGTCAACCGGGCGTGGTTGGCGGAACGGACACGATTCAGGTACGGGCAGTTTAAACTTGAATCTGACGATTATCAACAAAAATCCTCGGCTGGCTTGTCGAGGATTTTTAAGTGCGGTAAAATAGAAATAAGCATAATGGAGATGAAAAATGAAACGATTAGTGGATCAATTTGATTTTAAAGATAAAACCGTGTTGGTACGGACTGATTACAATGTGCCGATTAAAAATGGTCAGATTCAGAATGATATGCG
>CAMUQR010000021.1 GCA_947097085.1 uncultured Candidatus Saccharibacteria bacterium
GCCGGTGGTGCGTATTCAGACGAATTTGTTGGTTTTGGATAAATCCGCACAAACTATCACTAAACGTCATTATGGTGATGTGGTGGATTATTTATCAGCGGGTGATGTGTTAGTGATTAATGACACGAAAGTGCTAAAAGCGCGACTCATCACCCATAAGACAACTGGCGTGGAGCGAGAGCTGATTGTGCTAGAGTCGCACGCTCAACACGATGATTGGCATCACCACCGCGTCATGCATCGTGGGCGGATTCGCGCTGGTGAAGCATTGACGGTTGGTCAGTATCAGCTAGAGGTAGTTGAAGTGCTGGGTGGTGGCGTGGCTGAAGTCAAGAGCCAAGTGGATTTATTGACGATTTGTGATCGATGTGGTACTCCGCCTCTCCCGCCCTACATGAATCGTCGAGCAGATGTTAGCGACATTGAACGCTATCAGACGATTTGGGCTAAGAACATCGGTTCGGTGGCTGCCCCAACTGCTAGTTTAAACATGACTGATGAAACACTTGATCGTTTGCGTGCAAAAGGCGTGCGAGTGGTGTATTTAACATTGCATGTTGGATTAGGGACATTTTTGCCGATTCGGACTGATGAGATTGAGGCACACCATATGCATCAGGAATATTTTGTAGTGCCAGCGACTACGATTACAGCAATTCGTCAGGCGAAGCAAGCCGGGCATCGAGTGGTGGGACTGGGTACAACGGTGACGCGCACGCTGGAATACTTAGCGCCGGTGATTTTGGATGAGCAGACTCCAACGACAGACCAAATTGGCGAAGCGGATATTTTTATTTATCCTGGCTATGAATTTAAAGTTATCAGTGGGCTATTAACTAATTTTCACGCGCCTCGCTCGACGGTGCTGATGTTAGCAGGAGCATTTGCGGGTTGGGAGTTTTTGCAACGGGCTTATGCGTATGCGCAAACCGAGCGGATGCGGTTCTTGAGCTATGGCGATTCAATGCTAATTCTTGCCTAAAAACATCGGTTGGTGTGAGGGCTTGTGGTATAATTTAACCATAAGGATTTAATATGGATTTAGATAAAGATTTAGCGCAAAAATTAAACGAAATGAATGCACCAGGCCAAGAAACTGAAGCCGAACGAGTGCTTCGTGAATCATTGGAGCGTGGTCGACAACGCGCCGAACAAAGTCGGATGGTAGAACCGTGGTTTGTTATCGGGATGATGACTTTTATTGTGGTGACGATGATTGGCTTGATGCTGTTTGTGAATAATCGTCTTGCAAATAAAAAACCGGCTGGTCCAAGCTACAAAAAAACCGCCAATGTTGTCCAGGAGCCGACAAAAGACGATTTTAAAGTTGATTTAACCAAACGGATTTGTTTTGAGGCGGTTGATATGTGTTTGAGTTATCCGGATAATTGGAATGCTGGTTTGACCAAAAGCGACTCTGGCGAAACGATAGTTTTTAACTCGAAGGACAATCAATCGCGTCTGGGGGTGGCAGTTCAGTCGTCAGTGGTAAAAGCGTGTGATGCAACGATGAAAGCTCGGGTTTTTGAGCGTAAAACTGTAGCAATTCGCCAGCTCGGTCTAGAAAACGTCCCAGAAAAAACTAATCTATGGGCGCGAAGTTTTGTTCGCCAAAATATCTCTGGTCAGGCTGGTGATCGAGGTCTGGAAGTCGGGCTCTATTATCCGATTTTGGCGCTAGACAATATTACTCACGATGATCGGAAGTATGCGGTGGTTGGCAATGATCAAGTCAATGGTTGTCAAGTGCTCGAGAATGAACGTATCAAAGCTAAAAACGGTGCAATTTTTGAGGTGATAGTATCGTTGATGGATCAATTTTTTGCTAGCAATAATCAATCGCAGTCGTCACCCGGCCAATCGCCTAGTTCGGTTCAAAGTGGTGGCAACGCAAAACCAACTTATTCCCCGGTGAGCTCGGAGCAAAAAGCACTCGATTTTCTCAAAACTGATTCGGCACGCACGATGTACGAAATCCTCGCCTCTGCTAAATCGGCTCAAGCTAAAAACTAATTTTGTTTAAAAACTAACTTCGGTACCGCGGTGGTTGTTATTTGCGAATCTCAAAAATTTTAAACTTCGATTTGGCGCCAAGTTTGAGCGTAACAGCAGATTTTGGCAGGTGCAGTGCGGTGGCGATTAGCTCCCCTGCTTCTTTGTTGGCGCGCCCATCAATCGCCGGTGCTTTAGTGGTAATCAGCCATACGCCGTCAGTCTCAGTTGGCAATATTACCCTAGCTTGTTTGGCATTGGGTTTGATTTGAGCGCGAATTTTCATAAAAATATTGTAGCATATAGTGCGATTATTGAGAGATATGATATAATTAACAGATTAAAAACGAATTTATTTATCAATATGAATCAATCAGCAATTAGTTTTAAAATTATCAAAAAAACCGTCAATGGTCGGGCGCGAGTTGGTGAAATTCACACTCCGCATGGCGTGATTAAAACGCCGAGTTTTATGGTGGCGGCGACCAAAGCAACGGTTAAAGCGCTCACGCCAGAAGTGGTGCGTAGCTTGGGCGGTCAGGCAGTGCTCGCTAATACTTATCACTTGATGTTGCAACCTGGCGAAGATATCGTCGAAGCGGGCGGTGGTCTGGCTGAGTTTATGAACTGGCATGGCCCGAGTATTACCGATTCGGGTGGATTTCAAGTGTTTTCGTTGGGGATGGCGTATGAAAAAGGCCTAGAAAACACCTTGCGCGACAAAGCAACTCATTCTAAAAAACAACTAGCTAAAGTTGACGACGAAGGCGTAACTTTTCGGTCGCATCTCAATGGCCAAATCGTGCGTTTAACACCGGAACGCTCAATGGAAATTCAACATAAAATCGGCGCCGATATTCATATGGCGTTTGATGAACTTACTTCACCTACCGCCAGTCCGGACTATGTCAAATTAGCGATGGATCGGACGCATGTGTGGGCTGAGCGCTGTTTAGTGCGCCATCAACAGCTTAATCTCGAGCATCAAGCTCAAAATCGCCCACTGCAGGCGCTGTTTGGGGTGGTGCAAGGCGGTCAAAATCTGGAACTACGCCGTCAATCCGCCGAAACGCTAGGCGTGATGGACTTTGATGGTTACGGAATCGGAGGTATTTTTAAAGCTGAGGAGATTGCGCCGTTTGTGGGCTTGGTTAACCAAATTCTACCTGAAGATCGCCCGCGTCACTTACTGGGTATGGGGTCGCAACCGATTGATATTTTTACTGGTGTTGAATATGGCATTGATACCTTCGACTGTGTGGCGCCGACTCGTCAGGCGCGTAACGGTTCGCTTTATACTACGCGCGGGCGTATCAATATTAAAAACGCCAAGTATAAAAACGACTTTTCGCCTCTCGATCCAGAACTAGACTATGAGGTGTCGCAACAATACACCAAAGCTTATTTGCATCATTTGTTTAAAGCTAACGAAATCCTGGCTTCAACCATTGCTAGTGCGCACAATGAGTTTTTTGTGGTCAATCTGACTGATCAGATTCGCCAAGCACTACTGGATGATAATTACGAGCAATTTAAGGCTGATTTTTTCGCCAAATATAATAATTAAATTAGTTATTCTTTTTTGGCGGTTTTGTCAGCTTCAAGCGATTTGAAAAAAGCGTCAACTTCTTTGCGCGAGTCGTCATAAAGCTTAGTCGCCTTAGGGTCCTTTAATAAATCAACCCGTAGGGGTTTGACAATGTTAAAACGATAATCGCCGATAGTAATTGGAAAAGCCTTCCAAAGAGTTGGATTATCAATACGGTTTTTACTGACGCGGTTGATGATTGCCACATATCCTAGAGTGTGTTCGTCATTTTCGGCATATTTGCGTTCTTTGTTATTAACAGTGGTCAGTAATTGGCGTAATTTGTTGGAATAAACCCAAATTGATTCGCCGTCGAGTAATTGACCTTTGGCGCCAACGCCTAGTTCCCCGCCTAATCCGTTTTTAAAATCATACAATAAATCTTGGTTATTGAGCTGACCAATGATTTTCCACTGGCCGATTTTGTAGTTGGATTCGGGTTTGTTAATTTGAGGCGTTTCAACCTTTTGGACAGTTTCGACTTTTGGTTTGGGTTGAAGTTTTTTAACGGTGATAAAAATCAAAGCACCAGATAGCGCGATGATGTTAACGATGAGAATGGCAGTGATTTGTTTGATGTTTTTACTCATATTTAAACCTGATATAAAGTCACAAAAAATAAACTGACAATTAAACAGATGATAATTGTGATCAACACGGTCATAATGCTAAATTCGATGCTGACTTTTGGAACTTTTTTCATAAAAACAATAATTATTATGGTTATATTTTAACATATTATCGATTATTTGTTATAATGTTTTTAGCATAATAGTTGATAAACAACGGGAGAAAAAATGAACACTCGAATTCAAGTCGATAATGCCACAATTGCGCGATTTTGGTTGATTTTGCTAGCGATTATTGGTAGCTTAGTGATGATTTATTGGGCGCGAAAGGCTCTGCTGATGATTGCGGTGGCTGCTTTTTTGGCAGTATCGCTTAATCCACTCGTATCCTCTCTGTCAAAAAAAGTCTTCAAAAACAATCGTCCATTCGCAACGGCGGTGGTATTTATCGGGATTTTGTTGACCTTTGTGGGGTTTGGATTCCTAGTCGCACCGTCGTTAATCAATCAGGTCAAAAGCTTTGCCGAAACTGCTCCGGCAACCATTACACACTCGGTGCAGGCATTGCGTGATAACGAAACCGTCCAAAAACTCAACCTCACTCCATCAGTTGATGAAGCAGTCAAGTTTATCGAAACCAACAAACAAAAATGGACAGCACAGGCTGGCTCGATTATGTTTAACGGTGTAAACTCAATCGTTGGATTCGTCTTCTCGGGCGTGATTGTGTTAACTTTGACGGTGTTAATGCTATTAGATGCGCCGACGATTATGCAGTCGTTCTGGCGGTTATATAGCGATCGAAAAATCATGGAACGCCACAAAATCATCGCCGAAAAAATGGCTGGCACGATTACGGGTTTCGTCGGTGGACAGCTGATTCAGGTGACAATTAACGGTATTTGTGCTGGCGTTGTAGTGTTTATTTTAAGCCTGATTTTTGATACGCCAACTAACTTAATCCTACCGGTTGGCTTGTTGGTTAGCTTAATGGGTCTAATTCCGCTGGTTGGGACGACGATTGGTGGCATTTTGGGTGCGTTATTAATTACTTTTTCGAATCCAACTGCTGGTTTGATTTTTATGATTTACTTTGTGATTTATCAACAGATTGAAAATAATATCATTGCTCCGTATATTCAGTCGCGAGCGCTTAATCTCAGTAGTTTGTTGGTGCTAATTGCGGTGACAGTGGGGATTTATCTGTTTGGCATCTTGGGTGCGATTATCTCGATTCCGCTGGCCGCTTGTATTAAGATTCTGATTGAAGAAAATGTCGATTTAGCAAAGATTTAAATCACTTAATACGACGCCACAGCGGCTGGTTTTTAGTGTCTAAAATCTCAATTCCCTGCTCAAGTAGCTCAGTACGAATTGCGTCGGCTCGCTCGAAATCACGATTGTCTTTAGCAAATTTGCGCTCAATAATTAAACGCTTTAAGCTCTCATCAATATCAGGCGTGCTAGTAATTAAATCAAAGCCTAATAAATCATCAATTTGTTGAATAAAATCGACCAGCGACTGACGATGAATATTACGAAAATCAGTCGTCGGTGAACGTAAAATCTGCCAAGCTTCGTCAATGGTTGCCATGATTTGCGGAGTGTTAAGGTTATCATTGGCGAGTTCTAGGATATGACGCTTGACCGCTAGGAAATTGATAGTTTTGTCGTGATCTTGAGCGATATCATCATAGATCTGATGGCGAAACGATGCCACCTCGCGCCAGCTAGCTAAGCGGTTTTTGGCGGATTCGAGTGCCTCAAATGAGAAATTGCCTTCTTTTTGGTAATGTCCCTGCAGAATGAGCATTTTTAGATCCATCGCCATGAAGCCACGCTCCTCGAGATCATCAAGTGTGTAGCCATTGCCGAGGCTTTTGGAGATTTTTGTACCATCAGATTTGAGATGATTGTTATGAATCCAAAAAGTCGCCATTGGCTTGCCTGTCACTGATTCAGTCTGGGCAATTTCGTTGGTGTGATGAACTGGAATATGATCGATTCCGCCGGTGTGAATATCGATTTGCTCACCTAGAGTATTTAAAATAATCGCGCTACACTCCAAATGCCAGCCTGGAAATCCCATCACCTCGCCCGCCTCAGGATTATCTAATAAATCCACTGGCGTTGGCCATTCCATATCGCGTTTAGCCTCGCCGATTGGTGAAAATTTCCACAGAGCGAAGTCGGTAATCTGTCGCTTTTGGAGATTTAGCTCAACGCGCGCTCCAGCTTGTAGGGCGTTCAGGTTGAGCTGTGCTAAATGTCCGTAATCTTTAACTAAACTAGTGTCTAAATAAATCCCATCATTAATCTGATAAGTCAGGCCAGCTTGCTTCAGCCGACGCACTAACTCTAGTTGTTCGTTGATAAAATCGGTCGCCTTGGCAAACTGCAATGGACGTATCAAATTGAGCTGATCAAACCCCGCTAAAAACGCCTGACTGTATTGCTCGGCAATATCCCAGGCGGTCAAACCCTGCTCACGCGCTTTTTTGACTAATTTATCCTCACCTTCATCAGCGTCCGAAGTTAAATGCCCAACATCTGTTAGATTAATTACGCGCTTTGGTTTATAACCATCTAAAATCAGCGCTCGCACTAGCACATCCCAATAAATATAAGCCGCCCAGTTGCCAATATGCAGATAATTATAAACCGTCGGCCCACAACTATAAATCTTAACAGCCGGTGGATTTAGTGGTTGTAATTCTTCAATTTGGCGCGATAGGGTGTTGTAGAGTTTCATGGGTATATTTTATCACACTAGTTATAGCGAGGGCTACAGTTCCTATTTGCCAGATTCGTATTTGGCGATGCCGATTAGTGTTGGACTATCATATTTTTGATAAATTGGCTTAAGAATCCGGATGTTATTATCGTCTATCTGACTATCGAGAATTTTTGATAATTCTTGTTTACTTATGGTAAGTTCTAGAGTTTTTTCCTCGCCAGCTCTTAATTCGATTTTTTTATCAACTGTATCTTTCGTTAATACGAAAGTTTCGTGGTCACCAATTTGGAGCTGATTAGATAGGAAAACACTATTTTTGGAGTCATTTTTGATAGCGTAAGTGATCTTTTGCTCATTAATTCTGACATTACTAATTTTGATGTCGTTTAAAAATTGCTTCTTTTTCACTAATTTACTAAACTGGATGCCATTATCTAAAAGACGTTCGATATCGTCTTGCGGTGGTTGGTGCTTACTGGAGGGCTGTTGGCTTTGCCAGTGCTTAACACTCAACACTGCACCAGCTATCAGCAGAATTGCTATTAGAATGATTCGTCTTTTATTCATTTCCTTCTCCAATCTTAATATAACCAATCACGGTTCGCTTCTCGTCATTTTTGTAAATTAGGCGGTAAGCTTTAAAATTTTTTCGGTTAAGTTTAGATCTTTCTACTATTGTAATAGTAAAATCCAAATTAATCTCCTCTCCTGGTTTAATAATTTTATATGCTTGATCAAAATCGTAAAATAATAATTCAACAGCAATCCCCTGTGGTTCGTTAAAAACCATATTAGTTAGTTCGGGCGTAATAAAAACATCGTGCTTGTAGTTGTTTTTGAGAGTGTAAGTAGCCTTGTTGAAATCGCCATTGAGATGATAATTGGTGATAGAAATTTTTTCAGCGCGATGGCCATTTTTATATAAGACGAGGTGTTAACTTCCGGTATTTTAAAGTCTGGATTGGTAGCAAGTATTGATTTGGCGTGCTGTGAAATTTGGTGAATTCTATTGGATTTTTCGGCGGTTTCTTTTTGTTCATGAGCAATTTGTGCATATATTATAGAGGCGATGCAAACTATCACAATAATTAAAACACTCCACATGGTTAGATCAAGCCTTAACAGTGCTTTTAGCTTATTTTTCATGTAGAATCTTTCCTTCACTAATTTCAATGACGGCGTCACAACTATTTAGAATATTATCATTAATGTGTGTAATAAAAATCACCAGCTTACCAGCGTCGCGTTGTCGGATGAGGAACTTCTGAACTTTAGCAACAGTGTCTTTATCAAGTGCATTAAACGGTTCGTCTAAAATATAAGTGCTCGGTTGGTGCATAAAAGCTTGGATTAAGCCAACCTTATGTTTAGTACCAAGGGAAAGATTTTTGAACTTTTCATGTTTATACTCTTCAATCCCGAAGAATTTATACCAGTAATCGAGATCTATTGAATTCGGTTGGTTGCTCATTTTACGTAAGTATTCCAGGTTTTCTTGTATAGTGAAGTCATTAACTAAAACAGGATTTTCAATCACGATACCTGCATCTTCGATGTAATTGTTGTTTTTGCGGATTTCTTTACCCTTTTGTAGAACTTGACCAGAAGTATATTTAATATATCCAGCGAGACTTTTTAAGATTAGGGTTTTGCCGGAGCCATTAGCACCGGTAATGCCGTACATTTTACCGTCTTCAAACTTATAATTAATGTCTTTCAGGACAATCTTTGTGCCATATTTTTTCAAACCATTATGGATTTCGATCATCTAAGCTTTCCTCTCTTTAAATAAAATAATACTATACACTACCGTCAGAGTTAATAAGTACAAAACCAGAATACCAGCTACTGGTAATTTATAAATAAAATAATCAGCAAAAATTGATAATGTAAAAACTCCAACTAAGAAAAATTCAATTCGGTTAACAATGAATAATAATAAAAAAGGCAATACACTATAGAATATTCCTGTTAGTAATAAATATTTAATGGCGGTTGGAGATAGAGAATGATCTGCCTGAATTAGCAATATTGTCGTAATAATTGTCAGTAAAGAAATTAAAATATCAGTTAAGATTGGTTTTAGTAAGAATTGTATTGATTTATAAAAATAGTCGTATAAGTTTTTAGATCGAACGCGTATAGTTTCTTTCAGGCCTTCATAGAAGTTGTTGATTTGTGTCATACTCAACATGTAGTATGAAAACACTAATGTACTCAGCAGAACTACTTTGAACGGTTGAGTATGAATTTGTCCATTGATTAATACATAAAAAGAATTAATGCCAACCGAAGTCAATTCATCAGTAGTGAGTAGTTGATTACCGGGATTTATTTTTGATTGAATTGAGTGCACTACTATCACAATTAAAAATATTTTAAAGATGGCTATGATAAGATTTTTAGATTTCAAGTTTATCATTGCTTAATTTTCCAATCCATATATTAGCGATTATTAAGACTAAAATTGGCATGATCAATTGTGCTAATGTATATCCGTTTAACGATCCAAGTAAAAAAACTCCCCCTGGTAATAATTGATAGATTATTTCCAAAAAAGTGTTACCTAATAAAATAGCCGGAGCTAGCCACGCTAGAATAATCACAATCAATAGAGTGTCAAATTCACCGTATCGATCAAGTAGATTAAGAGTGAGAAGATTGAATAAAAAAAGCCAGACAAAAATCACAACTTCAAAAAAGACGAAGCAAACTATTCGGTTAATCATAAAAAGGCTGATAATATCACTGTGATTATACATAAAATAGAATAGCGGACTGCTAAAATTGCGATCTGTAGACAGCAAACCTATAATGAGTAATGCCAGAATAATAGTGAGAGAAAAAATCGGTGTAATGAGCGCTATTTGAATCTTTAACTTACTCTTTTCGCGTTGATAAGTGTTGTTTCTGCCGATAGTGTATTTGATTGCGTGGTTTTTTAAGTTGGAATATAAAAAGATTGTGCTAATAATAACAATAGGCAGAACTCGTATTTTAGTAGATCCGTAATCGGCGTAAGTGCTATTAAATGCAAAGTGATTTTTGAGGTCTAAAAAATGCTCTAAAAAATTTTTCTTCTTGGCTTTTTCAATCATTTCTGGTGGCATATCAGATTCTTGACTAGTGTCTTGTAACCTAGACGGTGCTTTGTAGGCGTAATCAATATACCTATAAAACACCATAAATAAGGTCGCACAAATAATTATCAAATATAAAGCCAGATACTTATGATTGAGGATTTTCATACTTTCTTACTCTAAGTCAATAGCTTATCTATATGATAAGAAATTTCACTTTAAAAAGCAAATAAGATTCGCCAGGACTGGATTTTAAAATGGGATTACTTTTTATGAGTCGTGAGTGTCGCTGAAAATGTCGCCACTATTTTGACAGCTGAAGGATACCAGATAAGTTGCATTAGTAAAAAGTTTGTTGCCTTCGGTGATTAGTGAGTTTTCAACTTTTAATCTTAACATAATTTAGTAATTATTGAGGCTCTTTTGCACGACCTCAATCAACTCTGCCTTGATTGTGTCAAAATCATCATAAACTCGAAAGCCTGAGGCGTGAGCATGTCCCCCACCTCCGAAATAGCCGGCGATAGTTTCAGCGATTGGTGCGTTGGAACGGATTTTGCCAGTGATTTTGCCGTCAGGATAGGTTTTGAGGGCGATGGCGACTTCTACGCCAGTGACGAAGCGCATTTCGTCGAGTACTAGTACGCTCGGGTTGTATTTGTCAGAATAGAGTTTGATCTCGTCAAACGGAATGGTGACCAGCGCTAATTTACCGTCTACTTCATATTCGACGCGTTGTAATAGCTCGCCTTTGTAGTGTAAAATCTCAGGTGCTTTTTTAGATAATTCGAAGCGGGCTTGGTCGATATCGTAAACATGCGCCCCCGCTTCGGTCAGCTGGCTCATAATCAAATAAGTTTGCGGGGTGACGTTTTGAGTTGATAGACCAAGTGTATCACCTAAAATCGCCGCCATTAAAGCCGTGGCTAGCTCGCTTGATAACTCGAGCTTGAGATGTTGAACTAACTCAAAAATTAGCTCAGCTGAAGCTACTGCTGGCGCAATTAGTTCAATCTGTGGTGTGAAGTTGACATCGGGCTTGGTTTCGTGATGGTCAATAATAATGATCGGTTTAGAATGCAAAAAATCCTGACGAATTGGGTCGTCAAGCACTTTTGACAGTAGAATTTGACTGGCGGTGTCAACAATAATCGCTAAATCAGCGTGATAATCGAACTCATCACTGACTCGATCCCAACCCGGCAAATAACGCATATAGCTTGGAATCTGAACGGGACAATACAGACTGGATTGCTTACCGAGTTGATGAGCGATGTCTTCAATCGCTAGTGCACTCCCGAGTGAATCAATGTCGGGATTTTCGGCTTGAATAATCACGATATTACTCGCCTGCTCGAGTAACTGGCGAAATTGCGTAATCTGCTCGTCACTAAAATGGCGCGGTAATAATGTTTCAAGCACGTGATTCATAGCGACACCGCCTTACGGCCGTCGAGTGCATAGCCGAGGGTAATCTGGTCGGCATATTCTAGATCAGTTCCTACTGGTAAGCCTTGGGCTAAGCGGGTGACGGTTAGTTCTAGTCCGGCTTCTTTGATACGTTTTTGGACGTAGAGTGCGGTTGACTCGCCTTCGACGCTAGCATTGGTGGCGATAATTAACTCTTCAACCTGATCATCGCGTAGTCGCTCTAACAGCTCAGCAATATGTAAATCATCGGGATGAATACCGTCAATTGGCGATAAAGTCCCGCCCAGTACGTGATAAGTACCGTTAAATTTGCCGGTTTTTTCGATTGGAATAATATCGAGAGGCTCTTCAACTAAAGCTACTAATTGTTTATTGCGCTTCGGATCGGTATAGAGTGGCGAAATCTCCTCATCTTCGCTAATCAAGGCGAAAGTTTTCGGGCATTCTTTAATGGAGCTTTTAAGCTCGGCAATTGCTACCGCAAGGTTTTGGTTGTAACGATCGTGATTTTTTAACAAAAAATAAGCATAGCGCTCAGCTGTGCGCGTGCCAACACCTGGTAATTGCCCAAGCTCATCAACAAGCTTGGACAAGGCTTGCGGTAGCAATTGATTCATTGACTACAGTCCTAAACCGCTGAGTCCGCCCATGAAAGGCTTCATTTTTTCGGCAGCAATTTCTTGTGCTTTAGCCATGCCGTCGCGAATCGCAGCTTTGATATATTCTTCGGTTTCTTCGATGTTATCAAGATCGATCATCTCAGGATTGATTTTCAAATCTTTAATCTTTAATTCACCGCTAATTTGCACAGTGACAGCCCCGTCACCAGCTTCAACTTCGATAATTTCGTT
>CAMUQR010000022.1 GCA_947097085.1 uncultured Candidatus Saccharibacteria bacterium
AATTTCTTAAACAAGAGGTGAAGGTTGATCCAGTTCTCCTCAACTGGAAACCAACTTCGCCCGAGGTGATTAATTATTTTGAAGCTGATGGTGATCAGCGAGCGGTTTTTGACCAGCTTGTGAAATTTGCACAGGAGAATGGGTGGAGCAATATTTCTCAATACGATGGTAATCAAAACGATATTAGATTTTCAGCCGAAAAAACGGATTTTACTCTATATGTCAGAGTTTATCCAAAAGATCGGGAGAAGATTCTAGTATACATACACAATCAATAAGGAGCAATATGCGAAAACACCTAACAACTATTGTCATCACTATTTTAATCAGCCTAAGCTTTGCGGTGATGCGACAACAGTCAGTTAGCGCCACTCATGGTAAAAAACTCAACATTACATTGATCGGCGACTCCTATTCAGCCGGTAATGGCGGTGGTGGATATACAGGTGTGCCGAATTGTTATCGCAGTCAGCACAACTGGGCACAGCGCTATATTCGTTGGCTTAATCATCAAGGAATTGCAACTACTTTTCAGAATCGCGCGTGCTCTGGTAGTAAAATTGAAGATCTCCACAATTATCGAAACCTCGAAACTTACCATAAGACCACATTATTACCGGGCGATTTAACTGGCGATTCTAATAAACTTCATAACACTGTTGCGCAGACGGGTGTTTGCAAAGCTTACACTGTTGATGATTCAATCGAAACCAGCATACAGATTACCAATTCCACTTACCTTCCGCGCACTCATCAGACAAAAGTCGCTTTTAAATGTGTTCAGCGCCTTCGCCCCCAGCTGGATTTCGTCGGTCCTGAAACGGATTTAGTACTCATGACTATTGGCGGTAATGACCTAGAATTTGCCGATATCGTCAAACAATGTTTCTTTTTTAGTAATAAATCATTTTGTCAGAATCTCATCAGAAAAGCAAATGACCGCTTGCCTGATCTTCAAAATCATATTACTCAAACATTAATCAAAATACGCGCACGCGGACTGCGCCCCGACGCCAAAGTCGTTCTCCTCGGTTATCCGCTCTTATCTATCAACAACAACCACACTATTGGCCTATTGCCACCTGGTTATCCAGTCGCCCAAGAAATCCGTGCCCTCGGTCTCGCTGGCAATCGCGCCCAAGCTACAGCAGTCGCCAACTATAACAAACATCATCCTGGTCAAGTCACATTCATTGACACCGTTCCACGTCATTTTACCGGTCACGAGCCCGACCCAGATTTTTTCAGAGAAAACCCTCGCGGTTGGTTATATGAACTCAGTGGCTATTCCCTGCTCAACGTCCACGAATTTTATCACCTCAATCCATTAGGACATGCCAACTACGCCGAATTACTCCGACAATTACCGCTTCATGCTAACGCCAAACCAACCACTGCCAAATCGTCCAACATTGATGTCGTCTTTAATATTGACACAACCGGATCAATGCACAATCTACTCGACCACGCCAAAAACAACATTCGCTCCATCGTCGAACAAATTCGTACCCAGTCTAACAGTGCACGCTTCGCGATTACCACCTTTCGTGATTTTCCGGAAAGAACTCAAGAATCGACCGACTACCCTGCAAAAGTTAATTTAGATTTTTCATCTGACATTCAACACATCGAACAAGCGATTAGTGAGCTCAAAGCTGCTGGCGGAGGTGACATTCCAGAAACTGTCCTATCCGGTATTATGTCCGGCCTAAATCTTAAGTGGCGAGCTGGTGTGCACAAAACAGTTATTACCATTACCGATGCGACACCGCACGACCCCGAACCAATTAGCAACCTGACATCTGCTCAAATCATTAAACGATCGTTTGAAATTGATCCTGCTGAGCTTTATTTTATCAGCCTACAAGACAATACTCACTCATCATACACCAAGATGGCCAAATCCACTGGCGGTCAGGTTTTTCGTGCTAGCACTGAAATGGTGAGCGATATTTTACTCAAATCCATCGACCAAGTTGCCGGCAAGCCTCATGCCTGGATTAATGGACCTTATATCGCCAAACTCGGTCAACCGCTCGAGATTAATGGCGCTGGCTCCTATTCTAAAGTCGGCAAAATCGTCAAATACGAATGGGATTTTGATAGCGATGGTCAAATTGATTTAACCAGCACCCAGCCAATTATCACCCATACGTTTCACAAAGAACATTTCGGCCTAATGACGCTTAAAGTCACCGACAGCGCTAACCTTACTAATATTGCCAATACTCACCTAATTATCAGCCAAGATGGCGATGACGTCCCAACTGCCGTTGACAATTGCCCGTTAGTTGCTAACCCCGATCAAAGAGATAGCGACCAAGACGGCATTGGTGATCTCTGTGATGAAACACCCGGCATTGAACTGCCAGAACACAACCGAGAGTATTTTGAGTGTTTAATTAAACAACATTTCCATCCAGAAACTAAGTGTCAGCATCTTATTAAAGAATCGCCAAGCGCCCCTGCCCAGCCCAACGATACCTCAACTCCAGCTCCAACAACTACCGATCTTGATAGCTCACCCTGGCCAGAGTCGCCAAGCACTGCATCGCATCAGTCTCAACCAGCCCAACACCCAACTCCAACAGCCACAACTCAAGCAACCACAGCCCAACCACCACTCCCATCCAACACCGAATTGCCACCGGTGCGGGTTAATTCTCCCCCTGAAGCTCATCAACAGCTCGAGAGCATCACGCCCAAAACCACAGATCCAAAATGGTTATGGATTAGTTTACCAATTATTATTGCGAGTTTGTTTGGTGGATATTTAATCATTCAAAAACTACGTCGCTAAAACTAACCAAGACTATACTGCGTCGTGCTCATCTTCAATTTCTTGATTGACGATTTCCTCAATCACGTCTTCGAGTGTAATAATTCCAATCTCGCGGTCGTCATCATCGAGCACTACGAATAAATGGCTCCGCGTTTGAATCAATCGACTCAGCGCCGTATCCAAACCCGATCCCGCATAAATGTCATAAATCCGATCACGATACACCTGTGCCACCGAAGTCGGCAACGACCGCCCTAACAAATCCTTCACATATAGCAACCCGACAAATTCATTTTTAAAACGCACCGGAATCCGTGATTTGCCCTGACGTTTCAAACGATTGAGCACTACCGTGTCAATTTGTGCATTCAAATGCAAACTGCAGACTTGTTTTAACGGCGTCATAATATCCGCCACTGTTTTACTACTAAACCGCAAAGCACCAGTTATAATCCGACTCTCTGTCTCATCCACCAGACTATCTTTGCTAGCTGCGTGTTCGTGAATAATTTCTTCCAGTTCATCATGAGTATAAAGTTGTGGTGGTTCACTGCCTAAACACCGACCGATAATCTTAGAAACCGGCGTAGCAATCGGCCAAAACACTACATAAATCACATCTAACAGCCAGAAGAAATAACGTACCAACCGATAGCCTCGTTGTGCGAAAATCGCCTGTGGTAGAATCTCACCAAACGTCGTAATTAACAGTGTCGCTATCACCCCACCAACGATACCATTAGTGATATTACCAAGCAGAATCGACATCGCTGTATTCACCCCAACATTACCGAGCAAAATACAAAAAATCAAATAATATCCGTCTTTGCGATAGTGATAAACACGTTGCGCCAACTGATCACCGCGCTTAGCTTTACGCTTCAAATCAGCCGGTTTTACCATCATCAAACCGACATTTAACCCGGAAAACGCCCCACTCAAAAACAGCAACAAAACCGCCAAAACCAGCACTAGCCAATCACCCATTACACTCGCCAATCAACTAAGAAATTTAACATTAACCGGCATTATATAATAAAAAACATTTTCGCGCAATCACCCCAGCACATCACTGTAAGTTCAACTTTATTTTAATTTCACAACAGTTTATGGCTAGCTTTATCAAGCAAAAAATGAGATAATGAAATAGCATTATTTTAAATTTTAAAGGAGATTTTATGCAAGAATTTCATCATGATTGTGATTGCCCAGCTTGTCACGAAGCTTACCCCGAAGAAACTTTTAGCTTACCGCTCATCGGCGACAAAGCCCCAAGTTTCATCGCGAATACTACTAACGGCGAAATTAATTTCCCAGCCGATTACCAAGGCAAATGGGTTATTTTGTTCAGCCACCCAGCTGATTTTACTCCAGTTTGTACAACTGAGTTTATGACTTTTGCAACTATGCAACAAGAATTTGCTGACCTTAACACCGAATTAGTTGGTCTGTCAATCGACTCGATTTTCTCTCACATTGCTTGGATTAACAAAATCAAAGAAATTGAATTCGCTGGCATGAAAAACGTCGAAGTCAACTTCCCAATTATCGACGACCTGTCAATGGAAGTAGCGATGAAATATGGTATGATCCAACCAAAACAGTCTGAAACTTCAGCTGTCCGTGCTGTCTTCATCATCGACCCGCAAGGCGTCATCCGCTCAATTTTCTACTACCCACAATCAACTGGCCGTAACTTTGCCGAACTCAAACGCGTCATTCAAGCTCTCCAAGCTACTGACGAACACGGCGTCGCTACTCCAGCTAACTGGCAACCAGGCGATCCAGCGATCATCCCACCAGTCAAAACTATCAGCGAGGCTCGCACCAACCTCCAACAAGGTTCGACCGACGACCGCGAAGTTAAAGATTGGTTCATGGTTACCAAAAAACTCCAATAGTTTTGATGACAACCAGCAACGAGTAGCGCTGATCAATCAGCCAACACTCAGTTCATTTTAAGGCGAACACGACTTTTCTTAAAAAATCCCTATTATCATTTGATAGCAGGGATTTTTGTTAGGCTGAAGTTTTAAATATCAAGTTCGTCGTCATCTTCAACCGTGAAATCATCGTCTTTAAGCTGTTCAACTTTCAGAGCTTTTTCATAGTTGGTTGATTTTTTGGAGAAAAAGTCATGTTGGGTCGTTTCCACATTTAAGCCATTTAAAACAATTTGGTTGACTTCGCCAACTTCGTATTTATCCTCACGTCCCATGTTCGCCAGCGCTCGGTTAGCATTGTATTTGAGATATTCCTTAACTTCATGCACCAAACCGATTTCACTATAGACTTGCTCGGTGTATTTAATATCGTTAGCCATTAGTTTTTCAATCATGTCGTTCACTTCAGCGTCGGCTTTTTTCTGCTCGGCTTTTGATAATTTAGCGTATTGTTCTTGCGCTAACAGCCCAATAAACGCCCCGTGAATCGATTCATCGGCCACGATTTTTTTAATAATGTCGGCACTAGCTACCATCTCACCTTGCCCCGCCAACCATAATGGTAAGAAAAAGCCACTATAGAACAAGAAGCTTTCAAGCAAAATTGAGGTCACCATACCGAAATAAATGTCATAATCGCTGACATTGGGATCGTCGAGTTTGCGGTACTTATCATCAAGCACTTGCGCTTTAAATTGAATATACGGATTTTCCTTAATCCATTCAAAAATCTCATCAATTTCCTCAGTTGAAGCTACCGTCGTAAAAATCGTCGAATAAGATTTCGCATGGATTGACTCCATCATACACATAAACGACAGCACCGACTTGTTTTGCAGAGAATCCAGACAGTCAATCAACTTCGGCATACCAGTGTGTGATTGCTGAGTATCAAGTAGCGTCAATCCACCCAACACTCGCTTATAAGCAGTGCGCATTTCCGGTGACAAACGCTTATATGAATCAATATCTTTAGACGGAATATATTCAGTATCGACCCAAAATTGTTTGAGATTTTGCTCCCAAAAAGTTTCGACATAGTCATTTTCAGGCTTATTCCAGTTGACTGCCTCGAACACTTTTTTGTTTAGTTTTTGATCTTTTTGTAGTGATTTTTTCATAAAGACTCCCTTCTCATCAATCCTACACCGAACAGCTCAAACAAGTTTCGATGGTGCTTTTGCGGGTGCGCGTGTAATAAAGCGACTTCAGACCCATTTTATGCGCATAAATATAATATTTAGCAATATCACGAGTGGTTTCATTGCTATTGGTGTGCAAAATCGTCGAAATGCCTTGATCAATGTGACGTTGTACCACCGAGACCAGCTTAATCACATTTTTTTGATCCATATCATAAGCTGATTTATAGTAAAAAATATTGTCATTGGTCAAAAACGGCATCGGATAGAAAGTAGTACTATCACCATACTCGCGGACCTCAATCGGATCAACAATCGGCATAATCGAGCTGGTTGCACTCTGAATATACGACACCGACTGAGTTGGCGCAATCGCCAGACGATAAGCATTATATAAGCCATATTTTTTAACTTTGTCAGCCAGCGCTTTCCAATCATCAACGGTTGGAATCTTAATACCGTCAAACAACGCTTTGACTTTGTCGGTTTGCGGAACAAAATCTTTTTCTAAATACTTCGTAAAATATTCACCAGTGGCATAATCCGATTGCTCAAAATCCTTAAACGTCGTCTTGCGATCTTTTGCAATTTCCATTGACCGCTCCAGCGAATAAAAATTCATCATCATAAAGAACACATTACAAAAATCCAGTGCCTCGCGACTCTCATAAGCAATCTGGTTTTTGACTAAATAGCCATGCAAATTCATCGCACCCAGACCAACACTGTGCAGTTCCTCATTGGCTTTTTTGATCGAAGGAACAATGTCAATATCGGTAATATCCGAGACTTGCGTCAGCGCATCAATCGCACCTTTAACCGCCTGCTTAATGCGCTTGTTTTCCATGACGTTAACGATATTGAGCGAACCGAGATTGCAGGAGATGCCCCGACGGATTTGGTCTTTTTCATAATATTGACCAATGTCTGATACTTCGGATAACTGCATAATTTCCGTACACAAGTTCGAGAATTTGACCGAACCCAGTTGACGCAAAGCATGGTCTTTATTGGCGTTGTCTTTAAAGAACAAATACGGATAACCCGATTCTTTTTGGACCTGAGCAATGCGCACTAGCAATTGGCGAGCATCAAGTTTACGTTTTTTAACCTGCGGATGTTCAACTAACTGATCATACATCTCGTCCATATCCATTTCATCGAGATCAACTCCGAACGCCTGATGCACCGTTAGTGGCGCAAATACATACATATCCTTGTCTTCAGCCACTAATTCCATAAACTTGCCCGGCGCAATCACGCCAATGGATAATGATTTAATCCGGATTTTTTCATCAACATTGACCTTTTTTGAGTCCAAAAATTCCTCGATGTCCCAGTGAAAAATATTAAGGTAAGCCGCACCCGCGCCTGGCCGTTGACCAAGCTGGTTCGCATACGAAAACACATCTTCCATAATTTTCAGCACCGGCATCACACCGCTCGCTCGACCATCGATACCTTTAATTGCTTCACCTCGAGCTCGTAATTTCGAGAAGTTATAAGCCACACCGCCACCAATTGATGATAATTTCATTCCTTCATCAATCGCATAGCCAATACCAGTCAGATTATCCCCAACCTCATCTAAGAAACACGACACCATTTGACCAGCTCGCACCTTACCAGCGTTTAAAAAAGTTGGCGTCGCTGGCTGGTATTCTTGATTAATCATCAACTTCGCATATTCCAAGGCTTTTTTCTTGTCACCATCTGCCAAAAACAGCGCCACCGCCGCAATCCGATCCTCATAGCGTTCTAAGAAAAACTCGCCAGTATTATCCCGCAAAGCATAATTTTGGTAAAACTTAAACGCGCTCATGAACGACGGAAAACGAAATTTCTTAGCATAAACCAAGTCAAACACTTCCTCAATGTCGCTGAATTTATATTTTTTATAAAAATCAATATAATACTGATTCTCGATTAAATAATCTAATTTTTCGCGTAAATCATGAAAAAACACCGTGTATTTATTAACATGCTCTACGAAATAACTCCGCACTGCTTCCTTATCTTTGTCGAGGTCATAATTACCCTCGGCATCTTTCGACATCACCTGATTGTTCAGTAAAATCCAGTTTTTAACTGCCATAAAACTCCTCTATTTTGCTAATAATTTGTTGTAAAACTTGGTCGTTGCCGGCCAATTCATATTTTAATAAAAGTGGGACGTGATAGTCGCGCGCAATAATATCGCCCGCTCGACCAAAAGTTTGTCCCCAATTCATATTGCCACTGACGGTCACCGATTGTAATAAGTGCCGATGTTGTTGCAAAAACCGCTCCACTAACATCGGAACTTGCCCGACTCCAGTCGTAAACGTCACCAGATGAAACGGCTGGTCAACCGTTACCCCATCCTGAATGCGAACAATCTGCCAGTTTGGTCGCGCCTTGGCTAGCTTATCCATCAGGCGCTTGGTATTGCCAGTCAAGCTAGCATAAACCACCATCACGTCAGACCGGCTCGGCTGACCGTCCGTCGCCCGCTGAGTCGTCATTTACACCAACTCAGCCAGTTGGCGCAACCGACCAGCATCAAAACCAACAATCCGCTCCACCTCCGTCTCGCCATCAAGCACCACCACGGTTGGCACTGAGCGAATCTTGTATTTGACCGCCATCTCAGGCTGATCAAACGGATTAATCACCTCAAACGCCACACCAGCCTCGCCGAGCACCGCCGAGACCATTTCACACGGCTGGCAACCGTGCTTTTCAAATTTAATAATTTTTTTCATTTAACTTCTCCCTTTTAGTTAAACAATTCTATAACTTGTTATGATTAATTATAACCGATTATGTTTATGTTTGAAAAACGGTTTTAGTTTTTATATCTGTTATTAAAAATAAAAAATACAACAAAAAAAATCGCCCGAACTTAGAGCGATTTTTTTATAAAATTGATTTAGTTATTGGCGTCTTAGAGAAATTGGAATGTCAGCTTCTTTATAACCAGGAATATACTCACAACCACTTTCGGTGCAAGTGCCAAATTTCAACCATTTTCCGTCTTTTTTGTGCCAAAAGAAAACTAAACCGCCAGTAGCTGGCACATGATAACCCTTTGCTTGGTTAAATTTAATCGGCAGTGGTGATGTTTCTGCCCATTCACCATTAATGTAATGAGGCATCAGCGGCGCCCAAAAATCTCCGACCGTACTGTCTTTAACGGCATTGAGGGTCATAATTTTCAGATAATCTTGATCGCTGACCATCATTCCGGATAAGCTGGATGACCCGCTTGGTTTATTCGGTGGAGTATTGCCACCAGTGCCTGGATTGACTGATTCCGTTGGCGAATTGGCTTGTCTACCACCTTGCAACTGGTTAACTTTTTGTTGCGATTCAGCCACATTAGCTCGTTCAGTACTACATTGATTCTGATTCCGTTGCCATAGCCATACCGTTCCGCCTCCTAACAGTCCACCGACTAGCACCCCTCCACAAGCTATCAGAAGATTCATTTTGGTTCTTTGTTCCATTATATGTCTCCTGCTTATACCATCATTGTAGCAGAGTTGAGATTTATTTCAAAAAACGATTCCAATAAGCATTCGGTCCGGCCGTCGCAAAATTTTGATTAATCTGTCGCGCTAACACCTGGGCTTTAGCCCGCAAATGTGGCGAATTATTAAATATTCCTACGGCGTCATAATCACGCATCATAAACTTAAATAATTCAGCCCGATCCTCGCGTGGCGTACTCTGAGCATAAGCTGTTGTGAAGTAAGCATTTTGACGATTATCATTTTTCCAAACATATTGTGGAAAATTCGCATCCCGATCTTCGCTGAGATATTTGAAGCCAGCTGGATTCAACGCAGTGTATTCACTATATGGCTCGCGCGGATACATTTTAATATCCAAAAAAGTATCAATCGCATGAGTAATTTCGTGATTAGCCGTCAGGCTCAAAAAATAATCTTTACGCGTCAAAACAATTTTTAAATCATTCACAAACTGCCGATCAAAAAATCCCGCAAAGGCATTATTTTGGACACTGTCCACCAGATAAAAAGTTAGAGGCATGCCATTTGCCCGAAACTCCCGGAAAAATCCATTTGGATAACGACGCAAGATATTTTTTAATTCACTCAGCATACCTATATATTGATTAGGTTGTAGGGCTTGAGTTGTAGTATGTCGTGGTATATAACCATTGGTTTCTGCCGCACCATAGCGCACCTTCACATGATAAGTCGCCTCAATTTCCTGCCGTAAACTATTGGCTGAGTCAACCGGCTGTGGAGCTGGCGGTTGCGGAGTGGGATTGGGCTGTGGAGTTGGTTGCGATGGCGTAGTTGGTCGATGTGGAGTCACTGGCGCATTAGGCTGTGACTGATTTGGCGTAGTTGATTGAGCCTTAGGTTTGTCGCCAGTGGCTGGTTTCTGTTCAGATGGCTGAGCGGTTTTAGTTTGATCCTTCGGATTAGTTTTAGAGTCAGTTGGTTTTGAGGCATCTTGATGATTTTTATCATCAGCCGAAGGCTGACTCGACTGTTTCGCGTGCTTCACATCAGGATTAGCCCGATTGTCAGATTCAACACTAGCAATTGATTGCGGTGCAGATTTCTTAGTGAATTTTGGCCATAACAGATAAGCCGAAGCACCTGCACCTAGCATGACCACTAACATCACCGCGATAATCACTGGGCGTTTAGTTTTTAGACTCGTAAATATTTTCTTAAACATAATAATTGTTTGTTTGATTGTGGATCTTAACTCACTACTAACTATATCTTTATTATAGCATAAGAGTTATAAAAAATCAATAAGCGCCAACTAAAATCGCCCAGGATAATAGCCGCCCAAGCGATTTACTATCCAGGATTAAATTAACCCAGCACCACCAAGGTACGGCGAGCCATTTCACGAAGCTCATCGGTTTTGATCATGTAGATTGGCTTAGAACCGTCGGCTGCCAAGTTCGCCAGTGGCGCGTGCTTGTCAAGATTCCAGTTTTTGTCGTGATCAATCGTGAAACCTAGATAAGTCAACATCTCGCAAATTGGCTCACGAACATCAGCACCACGTTCACCCACAGTGGCGGTGAAAACAATAGCATCCACACCGTTCATCGCGGCCGCCATCGCACCAATAGTTTTTGCTAGCATATAGCGGTAGGTTTTATTCGCCACAATCGCTCGTTCATCACCATTACGCTCCGCTTCCAGCACTAGGCGCATATCATCCGACTGACCGCTCAAGCCCAAGAAACCAGCTTGTTTATTGAGGTATTTTTCCATTTGTTCGTCATCAAGACCGAGGGCTTTTTTAACTACAAACACCACTGATGGGTCAATATCACCAGAGCGAGTCGCCATCATTAGACCTGTGTTTGGTGAAAAGCCCATTGAGTTGTCAACGCCTTTGCCATTAACCACCGCCGAAATACTAGCTCCACCACCTAAGTGCGCCACGATTAATTTTTCTGGCAAAATATTTTCGCGTTTCATAATTTCAACAATCGAGCTAACCGAGATACCGTGATAACCGAAGCGACCAATATCGAGCTTATCTTGCAGTTCAGCATCCATCGCATAGCGGAAAGCTTCAATCGGTTTAGTAGCGTGGAACGAGCTGTCCGAAATCGCCACCACCGGCACATCAGCTGGCAAAATTTCTTTAAAATATTTAATCTCACTCAAGTTCACACCAGTATGCAATGGCGCTTTATCTTGAACTTTTTCGAGCTTAGCAATCACTTCGTCGGTGACAATTTGGTCGAGCTGGAAGTCACGGCTTGGCGCCACTACACGAGCTGCCACTACGCCGATTTTTTGATCAGGCTTCAGCACGCCTTGTTCACGCAAAATCCGTTCGCACTCACTGGCCGACTGGCTTAAGTCCGAAATTATCAGATCAACTGGCGTTTTAACACCATCAATCGCAATTTCACAATAAGGCTGGTCGTTGACATACTCAAAGTGCAAAGTCGCCAAACAAGTCTCGCCTTGATACAAGGCATATTTACGGCTAGCGGAGCCAGGATTTGTAATCAGGATTAATTTATCGTTCATGAATCTCCTTTATTTTTGTAAAACTCCCCTTTATTTTAACACATCTTAAATCTTTTGCTACAAGCCTCGACTTCGCGTCAGATTTATGTTATAATCTAATATAATGGAAAACTTTTGCTAAGTATCAGTCGCTA
>CAMUQR010000023.1 GCA_947097085.1 uncultured Candidatus Saccharibacteria bacterium
CGATGAATAATTCTTATCGCGAAATGCCGAATGATTTCGTGTTGGTGCGTCATGGCGAAAGTGAATCCAATGTCGTGCAACGAGCCGAATACCAAGGTGAAATCCACGAAAACTACGAAGAAGTCGCCTCCCGGCCAGACTGGCAACAACGTCTCACACCGACTGGCGTCAAACAAGCTCAACTCGCCGGTCAATGGCTCCGCGATCAATTTGGCGACATTGACAACTTCGATGGTTGTTATGTTTCACCATTTTTGCGTGCCCGCGAAACAGCCAGCTGGATCGGTGGCAATAATTGGATTATCGATGATCGCATTATTGAACGATTCCGCGGTGTCTACGGCGTTGTATCATACGAACGTAATTACACATCAGACAGTATGAAGCATTTTCAAGGCATGTACGACGCTTCACCATGGTATGCCCGGATGGACGGTGCTGAGAGCCTCCAAGATGCTTTCGGTCGTTTTCGTAATTTTCAGGATTCGATTAAACGTCACCACGCCCGTCAAAAAGTTCTCATAGTTTCGCACGGCGACTTCATCCGCACCGCTCGCTATGCAATTGAATGGATGCTCCCAGAGACCTGGCATCATGCTTCTACTACCGAAAATTTCCGTCTGCCCAACTGTTCGATTGTGCATTACACTCGCATTAACCCCCTTGATCCAACCGATATTCGACGTGGCATCAACTGGTATCGAATTGTTTACCCAGACGATATCGCCAATTCACCATATGGCGGTAAGTGGCAAAAAATTGAAATCAAACGGATTTACACTTCCGACGAACTAATCGCTGGCATTGAAAAATTCCCAAAATTAATTCGCTAACTTTTTTTCAAAAAAAGCTTGACAATTATCAAACGGTTGTGCTTTAATACTAGGTAAGAGTATAGGAAAAAACAAACATTATAAAAATCCCGATTCAATCGGGATTTTTTATTAGCTTATTGCTTTAACGATTAAGCGGTTTTGATAGTGGTTTTAACGCCAGAATCACGCACCAAAACTTTGTCCAGCAAGAAGCCAAGCACGCCACCAAGTAGCGGTGCAATCACGTATACAACAGCATTCCATTGCCAAGTTTCTTTTGCGAAATCAACAATAGCGATTGACATTGCTGGGTTAGCAACTGGCAAAGATTTAATATTACCAACCAACATGCTCATCAAGAACAATACTGCAAAAGTTGAAGTACCGACTACCACAGCTTTTTCGGTTGCGCTGCGTTTCCAAGCTTGTGCCACCATGAAGCTAATTAAGGTTGCGCCTAGGAATTCACCGAAGAACACAAACCATTCTTTACCGCTAGCTAGTGCTGGCAGTTTAAAGATACTTGGAGTAGTACCACCCAAAGATGCTTGAGTGTTAGTAGTGTCCGCAGCCTGGAGGTATTGAGTTAGCAGAATAACTGCTAGCATTGTACCGAGCACTTGAGCGATTGCCACAAGCATCATTTTTTTGGTAGAAATTTTGTGGCTAATCCATGCACCAAATGTGAAAATTGGGTTGAAAAATAGCACCGCAAAACCACTCAGCGCCAACGCGATACCGATCAAGATCATACCGATCAAGAAGTAGCCGGCATTACCAATTAAGGTCGCATAAGCGAGAGTCAGAAGCATGGCGCCGATTAATTCAACGAACAACAATGACAACGTTTTAGCGCTGAAAATACCGTCGATGTCTTTAATAGCGTTAGCTTTTTTGAAGAAATTAGCTTTTTTAGCTGGAATGTCCTTAGTAACTACAGTGGTGGTAGTTGTTTTTGGAGCAGTCGCAACAGTTTTTTTACTGATTTTTTTGGCTTTTTTAGTTGCCATAAATGTATTATCTCCTTCTATATTATAGATTATTTCTATATTGTACCATAAACTCGATATTTTTAAAAATCTTACGCTTATCTCTCCTTTTTTGGGCGGTTTTTGGTTATAATAAATAAGTATGAATACGTTTACGATTAGTCAAATTTTAGCTCGGCAAATCCTCGATTCGCGGGGCAATCCAACCGTTGAGGTTGATGTTAAACTTACTACCGGCCACAGCGGTCGAGCCGCGGTGCCCAGTGGTGCTAGTACCGGCTCTAAAGAAGCACTCGAACTGCGCGATGGCGGTGACGATTGGATGGGTAAAGCCGTCTTGCACGCTGTTAACAACGTCCGCCAAGTGATCGCTCCAGCGGTTTATAATCGGCAATTTCACTCCATTGCCGAACTTGATCAACTGATGATTGAGCTCGACGCCGCCCCGACAAAATCTAAGCTCGGCGCTAATGCTATTCTTGGTGTTAGCCTAGCCACCGCTAAAGCCGTCGCTAAAGCCTCAGGTCTCGAGCTCTGGCAGTATTTAGCTCAAATCGCCGGTACCGCCCCATCTCTGCCAATGCCCATGATGAACGTTATGAACGGTGGCGCTCACGCTGATGGCTCAAGTGATTTTCAGGAATATATGATTGTGCCGGTTGGCGCGCAAGATTTTACACAAGTTTTAAAAATCGGCACTGAAGTCTTCCATAATCTCAAAACCGTCCTCAAAAAACGTGGTTATGCCACGACTGTTGGCGACGAAGGCGGATTTGCACCAAGCCTCAAGCATGGCAATCAAGAACCGCTCGAACTCATCGCCGAAGCCGTCGAGCTTGCGGGTTATCAGCTCGGCACTGATGTTAAATTTGCCTTAGATACCGCCTCCAGTGAAGTCTATCAAGACGGTGTCTATCAACTTAAAACCGAGAATCTTAACCTAACTTCCGAGCAAATGATTGACAAATTCGCTGATTGGACAAATCGCTTCCCAATTGCTTCGATTGAAGACGGTCTGGATGAAAACGACTGGCAAGGCTGGCAGAAACTGACCGCTCGTCTCGGTAACAAAATTCAGTTAGTGGGTGATGATTTGTTGGTAACCAATCCGCGCATTCTGCTTGAAGCGATTGACAAAAAAGCCTGCAATGCGATTCTCATTAAGCTCAACCAGATCGGCACCCTGAGCGAAACTATCGAAGCTGTCAAAATCGCCCAAAGCGCTGGCTTTAACGCGATTATTTCCCACCGCTCCGGTGAAACTGAAGACACCACCATTGCTCATTTGGCGGTTGGTTTAGGCGCTGGTCAGATCAAGACTGGTTCGCTTTCACGCACGGATCGTATCTGTAAATACAACGAAATTTTGCGCATTGCCGAAGCTCATCCTGAGCTAAAACTCGCTCAGCCGTTTCAGGCTTAAGATAGATTATTTAACCTTGACCGTCCATTGACTTTTGAGTAATTTTATGCTATAATTAAAGAGTACCATTAGTCATTTATTTAAAAATTCACTCACCAACGTGAGTGAATTTTTGGCTTATATTAACCTTGGTTAGTGGCGAGATTTTAAACTTCGTGGCGCCACACCTGCCACTAAGGCAATCGCTAACAACACCGCAAACCCACACATAATCGACGGAATACCATCAATTGTCGCCGGATTAACTAGATTCACGGCCGTGGTTGGTACCATAAATAACAAATATCCCAGCCCCAGCGCATGCAAAGCTCGACGCTGAGCTTGCTCTTGCTGTTTAGCCACCCAGAAGCACAGCCACAGCCCGACCAGCAACCAGCCATAGTAATAAAATCCATAAGCCTCCGCGGCCATCGCACCAACTTTAAAAATTACATAATTACCCAGACATTGATCAAACGCTACGCTAGCGCTACCGAACAAGAAAAAGCCAATAAATAGCGCACCGGTCAAATAAGCCACTGTCGGTAGTTGTTGAAAATGCGGTTTTTTCGCCTGATGATTGAGCAGACTAACCGCCAAATGCACACCCAGCGGTGGCAACATGCTAATCGATATGAAGCCCAGTCGTGACCAAAAATCACCACCCAGACCCATCCAGCCTTCACAAACATTCGCCTCAGCTAGCTGGAACAACGCCAAAAACACCAACAGAGCTATAATCAAGCGACTTAGCTTGTCGGTTTTGTATTTGAGCCAAACCCACAGCGCGCCAGTAATTTCCAGCACAAAAGTCGCAATCATCACTGGCGGAGAAAAGCAATATAATTTCAGTGGTGATTTTTTATTAAACATAATAGCTCCTTCTGGTTTTAATATTTGGCTTATTTTAGCATAAAAAACCTCTAGCGACAATCAAGAACTGTTAATGGCTCTTTTTACCGTCGCCACCATATTCAAACACCTCACATCGACATCACATCAGATAAGCTATTCACCAATCAGCGCCAAAAATTCCGCCTCACTCAACACCCGTATGCCAAACTGCTGAGCCTTCGCCAACTTCGCCGAGCCAACTTTACCACCAGCTACTAGATAAGTGGTGTCCTTCGTAATAGCTTTTTGGAATTCACCACCCAAAGCTTCGATTTTGAGCGATGCTTGATCACGCGACATTGTGCTCAATGTGCCAGTGATGACAAATTTTTGACCAGATAATTGCCCGTCGGTTTTGGCATGATGTACTGGCTCCACACCCGCCTCCAGTAGTTTTTCGAGCAAGCGTTGATTATGCGCGGTTTTAAACCAGCTCACCACGCTTTCCGCCACCACCTCGCCGATACCATCAACATTACGCAGTTGGTCAAAATCCAGCTGAGCAATCGCCTCGACAGTAGCGAATCGATCCGCCAAATCCCGGGCAGTTTTGCTACCAACATGACGAATCCCCAGCCCAAAAATAAAGCGTGCCAGATCCGGCTGTTTAGCCCGAGCAATTGCCGTCAGTAAATTATCGGCCGACTTATCTGCAAAACGCTCCAGCCCCAATAAATCTTCGCGATCCAAATGATAAATATCCGCCACATCATGCACCAGACCACTCTCTACCAACAAACTAGCATTAGCCTCGCCTAAGCCGTCAATATCCAATGCTTCTTTTGAAGCATAATGTTCCAGCGCCAGCTTTAACATCTCTTGGTTATGCATAAAATCATCAGTTTGTTTCAGCCGATAAACCGCTTCACCCTCGGGTCGCTCAAACACTGCGCCCGGAAACTGCTCGGCCAGCGCTCGCTCAAAGTCAAACGCCTGACTCTCTGCCGGCCTCAGTGGTAACAACACCTCCTCGACCTGCGGAATAATATCACCTGCTTTATAAATCACCACCGTATCCCCAATACGCACATCCTTGCGGGCAATCTCATCAGCATTATGCAAGCTCGCATGCTGGACAGTAGTCCCGGCTAAACTCAGTGGTTCAAAAATTGCCACCGGAGTTGCCGCCCCAGTTCGCCCCAGTCGAATTTGAATATCGCGCACAATCGTGGTAGTTTGCTCAGCTGGATATTTAAAAGCTACAGCCCCGCGTGGAGTCTTACCTACCACACCCAACTGTGCAAAATCAGCTCGATTATTTAGTTTAATCACCGCACCATCAGTATTAAAATCCAGTTCGTGACGTTTATTGTCCCACGTTTTTAAGAAATTCATCAATTCTGGTAAATCACGACAAATCTGCGCTGACTGATTACAAACAATGCCAACTTCACGCATCATTTGGTAAGCGAGCTGGTTAGTTGGCACCTCACTCGGATCTTGACGCAACACATCATAACCGATAAATCTCAGTGGTCGCGAGGCCACTAGCTCGCTGTTGAGTTGGCGAATCGTTCCAGCTGCCAAATTGCGTGGATTCGCAAATTCTGGTTTTCCTTCCGCGCGCTGAGTTTGATTTAAACGTTCAAAATCAGCTTTAAAAATCACAATTTCACCACGAATTTCAGTTCGGCCTTTTAACAGCTCTGGAAACTGATTAGTTGCTCGCAAGCGCAATGATAAATTAGCAATCGTCCGCACATTTTGCGTAACATCTTCACCCACCCGTGAGTCACCACGTGTCACCGCCTGCACCAGCACCCCCTCTTGGTAAATCACCGCACAAGCTAAGCCATCCATCTTAATATCAGCCCAATATTCCATCGAAGTAGCACGCTCAGCCGGCAATAATTTGGCAATCCGCGCCTGCCATGCCCTCACTTCTTCCTCGGAAAATACATCCGCCAAACTAATCATTGGCACTTGATGCGTGACTTTATTAAATTTATCCAGCGCCTGTCCAGCGACTTTTTGCGTCGGACTGTCTGGCGTGATCAGCTCTGGAAATTGTTCCTCCAGCTGCGATAATTCATGCTTCAAGCTATCCGCCGCCGCCTCGCTCATCAATGATTCGTCCAGCACATGATAATGATACCGATAATCATCAATCAGCTGGCGCAACTTCGCTACTCGCTCCCGCGCTTGTTCGAAATTAAGCTGGTTGCGACTCATCTTCAATTAGCCTTCGGTATAAGAAATAAACATAAACATAAGTCCACAGCAATGAACCGACTGACAGTATCGTCACCACGGCTGGAATCACCGGCACGTTTTTGAGCCATTCCCATTGTTCGCTGAGTTTACCATAAAGGAGCGCAATTGGCAGTGCCGTCACCGCCCACACGCCAATCACTTGCATCAAATGCCAAATCAGTCGAAAGAGAATCTTCAACCGTCGCCCAATTGTTAAATCGCCAGCAATTTTAATTGCTTGCCATGGACTAATTCCCGGCAAAGTCGCCACAATCAATGCCAAAAAACTACCTTCAACCCAATAAATCGTGAGCGACACCACAAGAACTAACGCTGATTGCAACAGCATCATTCCTAAACCGTCTGTCACGGTATTACTGCCCACCGCTGCCGCATAAAAAATCGTAAAAATTAACAGTGGCATCAACTGCAATAACATATAGACCGCCACCAACATCGTGGCGACTAGTGGACCACACGCATTATACAAACTATCCCGAAAACTGACTTTGCGTCCCGCCAATCGATTACGTAAATACCAAACCGTCACTAGCCACGCCCCCATGAATAAGAACCCAGTCAACATTTGTTTACCTTCAGTATCGACTGGATTAAATCCGCCACTGCTGGCCGTCGAGATCAAAAGCAAACTAGTTTTGAAAAAATTATCGCCTAGGCTGTTGCCACCTTGGTAGGTTTTATCGAGGGCAGTTTTCAGATTATTGTAGCGTTCTTGAGGAGTGACACCAGTTAGCAAAATACCCGCCACAAGAGTTACCGCAAGTAGCGTCAAAAAGAAACGTCGCTCGCGCCATAATTGTTTTAAAATCATCCGTGAAAACCGAAAATAGCCTTCGATTTGCAGAGGTCGCTGATGCATTTTGCGTGGCGTATGACGAAAACTGCGATGCGGTCGGCGAGATTTATGGTCTTTGATGGCAGATCTAAGCGCACCAAACACACTCATGAAGGGTTTTTTAATCATCGCCAACGGACGGATTTTGACTGACTTTTTAGTGGTTGCCTGAGGTGCATTTTCAGTAGCTTTAACAGCTTTCGTTTTTTTAACTTTTAAATCCTTTTTAGGAGCTGAAGTTTTTTTCGTCTTAGCCATAACCTAGAATTGTCCTGCCATCTGTTGCAACCGCGCAATACGTTCTTCAATTGGTGGATGCGTGCTGGTCATTTTCGACAGCCAGCCTTTTTTAAGCGGATTATTGATGTACATATTAGCCATTGATGGATTTTGGTTGCGTAAAATCGTCTTGTTCTCGGATAATTTTGCTAAAGCGCTAGCTAGCGATTCTGGATCGCGCGTAGTCAGCGCCGCAGTTGCATCGGCTAAATATTCCCGATTACGGCTCACTGCCATCTGCACCATCATTGCAATAATCGGCCCAAACACCGCGGCTACAATTGCCACTACCAGCAAGACAGCCCCTGCTCCATCGTCATCTGAGTCGCCCGCTCCGCGAATCGCAATCCGCAGTCCAATATCGCACAACACCGAAATCGCTGCCACCAGCCCAAAAGCGATCATGCTAACTTTAATATCGTAATTACCGACGTGCGCCATTTCATGCGCCATCACGCCCTCTAACTCGCGATCGGTCATCATATCGATTAGCCCAGTAGTCGCCGCCACGGCAGCATGCTGAGGATCGCGCCCCGTAGCAAGAGCATTTGGCGATGGATCATCAATCACATAGACCTTTGGCATTGGTAGACCGGTAGTAATCGACAGGTTCTCAACAATCCGATAAAATCGTGGATTATCACGCAGTTCAATTGACTTGGCGCCAGCCATAAACAGCGCCATTTTTGAGGCAATAAAATATTGAATAAAAGCATAAACTAGTGCGGCTAGAATCACATACAACGAAATATAAACTTCACCCGCTAAGCTCGCAATGAGCACTGACAGCCCAGCAATCAGCCCCAAAAACACCAGCATAATTAGCCAAGTTTTACGTTTATTTGCATCAATTTCTTTATACATAGTCTAGTCTCACCTCTGTTCTGGCAAGGCGAGCGACTGATTATTTAAACAACCAGTCGCTCCACCTTTTTTATCTAATTAGTTTGTAGTCTTAAAACTGTACTTCTGGCGCTTCTTCGATTTTGGCGCGGTCTTCAACTTCGAAGAATTCGCGTTTTTCGAATTTGAACATACCAGCGATAATGTTAGCTGGGAATACTGCGATTTGAATATTGTAATCTTTAGTGCCAGCGTTATAGAAGCGACGAGCTGCTTGAATCTTGTGCTCAGTGTCTTCCAGTTGGGTTTGCAGTTGCAAGAAGTTCTCGTTAGCCTTCAGCTCTGGGTAACTTTCAGCTACAGCAAACAGACTTTTGAGCGCCATTTGCATTTGACCTTCTGCGGCCGCCGTTTCTTCGACAGTTTTTGCGCTCATGATACCAGCACGCGCTTCAGTCACCATCGCAAACGTTTCGTTCTCATGCTTAGCGTAACCTTTGACGGTATTGACTAAGTTTGGAATCAAATCAGCGCGATATTTGAGCTGAATTGTGATATCACTCCACGCTTCTTCAACGCGAGTTCTGAGAGTGATAAGCTTGTTGTAAACGCCAATAATAAAAGCCACAATCATCACAATGACGACTACGACAATCAAGGCAATTAGTTTTCCATCCATGTGGTAAATCTCCTTTTGTTATGTTAATAATTATACCATGTTTCTAGGTTAATTCTTGCGAATATTTTCATTATACTTATTTTTAAACATAAAGGCAATTAATAGAGAAAAACACACTACTGCATTGATTTTTTATTATTTTATTAAAAAACTATTGACTTTTTATATTGTTTATATCACAATTAAGTCATGCTGGTTCATAAATAATTTAATTAATCGCCGGCGGACGTAAAACGCAGGAGGGAATAATGAACGAAGAGTTTAAAATTAAAGTAATTCCAGTAAGAGAACTGGAAGGATTTAATCCAGAAGCTTTTTCCGTAAGACCATGGGATGACCACGGAATGAAATGGATAAAGAATTACAAAATTTCGGAGCAACTTTTTGAAGAATGCAAAAAGGCCGCAATGCAAATTAATGAGATATGCATTGTGGAATTGAGCAATGAGGCTGGGTCGTTCACAATCGGCGAATCATGCTCTAAGGGGTGTTCATCCAAATTGATACTGTTCAATGCCACAAAATGTGGCAGGGAACCTGCTGATATAAGGGCGGTAACGCCCAACACCGGGAAGGGTGCTTTAACCCAGTACTGGTACGACCAGTTTTTCTGCTTTGAAAAAGGCAGTATTGGTTAATAGTCTGAGGAGACGAAAGTCTCCTCTTTTAATTTTCTTCAAAATTTAGATAGGCTGTTTACAGCTAAAAAGCGGGTTCATCAGCCCCGCTTTTTAATTTTGTCAAATAATTTCTGGTGCGCAGAGCGGGACTTGAACCCGCACAGCTGTTTAGGCCAAGGGATTTTAAGTCCCTCGTGTCTACCAATTCCACCATCCGCGCATAATTGTTGTTGAGTTGTTAAGTTTTACTGGGCGGTGGTGTGATTAGTAGACAATGTCTACGATTTTTATCTTTGGAATCTAACGATTCCGGCACCATCCGCGCATAAGATGTGTTATCTTTGTGGAGGCACCTACCAGAGTCGAACTGGTCTACACGGTTTTGCAGACCGCTGCGTAACCGCTCCGCCAAGGCGCCACCTCACTTGATTATAGCATTTTTATAGCACAAAATAAAGACTTTCTGCGAAATCGCCAAACCCGCTTGAAAAAGGCCTCACTTTTTGTTAAAATTAACTTAGTGTGGCTCTTTAGCTCAGTTGGTAGAGCAGAGGCCTGAAGAGCCTTGTGTCCCCAGTTCGAGTCTGGGAGGAGCCACCAAAGTAAGTGCCTCACCCTCGTGGTGAGGTATTTACTTTGGCTTGTTTTTTTAAAAAAAGCAAGGACTCGAACTGGCAGTTCGGGCGCACGCATGAACGTTAGTGAATTGTCTGGGAGGAGCCACCAAAGAAAAAAGATCACTTTACGTGGTCTTTTTTCTTGTGTAAGTTTTACAATCTAGATTTAAGAATTACCATCCGTGATGAAAGTTTGCATCTCAAAAATCTACACCAATTAAAAACAGCGTCGAGCATCCTCTACGCCATTTTTTATGAAACAAAACTTGGTAGCAGCGACTGGGATCGAACCAGTGACCTTAGGCTTATGAGTCCTACGCTCTAACCAACTGAGCTACGCTGCCACAAGACTTGTT
Organism: uncultured Candidatus Saccharibacteria bacterium; assembly: GCA_947097085.1. GTDB lineage: Bacteria > Patescibacteriota > Saccharimonadia > Saccharimonadales > Saccharimonadaceae > CAMUQR01. The sequence goes on from CAMUQR010000023.1 coordinate 10,544, forward strand.
AATTTTAGCAAATTTCATTTCAAAAGTCAAAAATAAAAGTCGCGCTCTAGATGTTAATGGCGCGACCGTTTCAGAAAAGTTACTTTGGTGATAGCTGAAGCTGACGAATACTGATACCAGCCTGCTCGGCAAGTTTTTTTGACCAGGTAAATTTCTGATTGCCTTTTTGCAATTTGGAATCATCAAGATAAATTACCTCGGTAATACCAGTTTGAATCAACATTTTCATGCATTCATAACACGGATACAAAACGACATAAATCCGACAACCATACAGATCCTGCGTAGCATTCAACACAGCGTTGGCTTCGGCATGTGCCACATAAAAATGTTTGTCCTCGCTATCCCACGGTACTGAATCTTGATCAATACCCCGTGGTGCACCATTATAGCCCGCCCCAGCTACAGTATTCTGCGGTGTGACGATAATCGCCCCAACTTGATAATCTGGATCTGGTGAGCGCTTAGCCATCACCTGTGCCATCTCCATAAACACCTCGTCCCACGAGGAACGATTCTGACGAACGTTCATAGTCTTTCCTCCTTTTTTACAAAATCAATGTACAATATTGTCACTATCATACAAGATTTTTTATTAAAATCAAATATTATCAGGTGCAGATCAGCTGATTGTTTCGTAGTTAGATTTTGTTATAATAAACTCATGCTTAAATGCATCGGATCTCGCAAGTTATAGTACCCTAATAATTTAGATATTGATATAATATGGCTTATTTAGACTCTACCCTTTTTAATGTTATAGCTCCCTAATAATTTAGATATTGATATAATTAGACGTACCAAATGGAATATCTTTTGTAGGTTATAGTTCCCTAATAATTTAGATATTGATATAATGCAGAGGGGCGTTACTATCCCAGAACTATTGTTATAGTTCCCTA
>CAMUQR010000024.1 GCA_947097085.1 uncultured Candidatus Saccharibacteria bacterium
GAAAAAAGGGATTATCAATATCGACGACGTTGATGCGCAATTTAGCCAACTTCTGACTAATTCTAATATCACAACCTATGGTTCAAGTGAACTGGCGGAATATAGCTTAATTCCGGAATATTTTAGTTTAGAAGAAGGCTATCGGGCGCGTTTTATCACACCGCAAACTGGTAAAGTTGGTCTGGCTTGTCGAGTAAAACTTTATGGCGAACATTCTCTGCGTCCGTTAGCGGCAGCACTGACGGTAGCATATGAGTTGGGTATGAGTGATGATGAAATCACGGCTAGTTTAACGCAAATCACGCCGTATCCGGGACGAATGAATGTCTTGCCTGGTCAGCGTCAAACCACGATTATTGACGATAGCTACAATTCAAGCCCTCTCGCAGTCAAAGCCGCCCTCAAGACCCTTTATGAAATCCCAACCACTCAGCGAATTGCGGTGCTTGGTTCGATGAATGAGCTGGGTGAAATGAGCGAGACAGCACATCGCGAAGTCGGCGAATTGTGTGATCCGCGTAAGTTAGATCTGGTCATTACCGTCGGCGATCAAGCCGAAAAATATCTCGCACCCGCCGCACAAGCGCGCGGTTGTCAGGTGACAAGCTTTAAAACTGCGCTAGAAGCTGGCAGTTTAGTCAATAAACTAATGAAGCGCGGAGCAGTGATTTTGTTTAAAGGTTCGCAAGGTGAGATTTATCTTGAAGAAGCGATCAAAATTATCCTCGCTTCAACCGATCTCGAAAACCAACTGGTGCGTCAAGATCCAGCTTGGCTAAAACGTAAACGTGATTTTTTCCGACAATTCGTTGACCCAACATTAACCAAGGAGTAAAAACTATGCAACGCTACAACCCTACCGAAATCGAACAAAAATGGCAAAACTTCTGGCGCGACCGACGCACCTACGAAGTCGATATTAATGATCCAGCTCCCAAAAAATACGTTGCTGGTATGTTTCCGTATCCATCAGGCGCTGGCCTGCATGTCGGGCATGTTCGTAATTACGCTATTGTCGATGTCATCGCGCGCTATCAACGGGCGCAGGGTTTCAAAGTCTTAAATCCGATGGGCTGGGATACGTTTGGCTTGCCAGCCGAAAATTACGCTATCAAAACCGGTATTGCTCCAGCTGAAGTGACCGCTCAGAATATCACGAATTTTAAACAACAATTATCCAAACTCGGCATTTCTTACGATTGGTCGAAGGAAATTAACACTTCTGATCCAGCTTATTATAAATGGACGCAGTGGATTTTCACTGAATTATTTAAACGGGGCTTAGCTTACCAAAAAGAAAGCTATCAGTGGTGGGATCCAGTCGATAAAACAGTGTTAGCCAATGAGCAAATTATCAACGGTCATGCTGAACGCTCGGGTGCTAAAGTCGAAAAGCGCCTGATGAAACAGTGGTTTTTCAAAATTACCGCCTATGCCGATCAATTACTGGAAGGTCTCGATCAACTCGATTGGCCTGACAAAATCAAAGCCATGCAACGCAACTGGATTGGCCGGAGCGAAGGCGCACAGGTTAAATTTGCGATTGATGGTCGAGAAGACCAAGATATTGTAGTTTTTACAACAAGACCAGATACGCTGTTTGGAGTTGGCTTTATTACGCTAGCGCCGGAAAATCCATTGGTGCTGGAAATCACCACGCCTGAACAGCGCGCCACAGTGGAGGCTTATGTCGAACAATCATTGTTGACCAGCGAAGTTGAACGGATGATGGATGACAAAGAAAAAACTGGCGTCTTCACTGGAGCATATGCATTACATCCATTGACTGGTGAGCGATTGCCGATTTGGGTGGCAGATTATGTACTAGGTTCTTACGGCTACGGTGCGGTGATGGGCGTGCCGGGACACGATCAGCGTGACTATGATTTTGCGAAGAAGTTTAATTTGCCAATTATCCCAGTGGTGCAAGCTCCACTTGATCATCTCGAAGCGGTCTATGATGGAGAAGGTACGCTAGTTAATTCCGGTGAGTTTAGTGGTTTACTGAACACTGAAGGTAGTCAAGTGATTACCGCCAAACTGGCTGAGCTGGGTCGTGGTCAAACCGAAGTCACCTATAAGATGCGTGACTGGTTGATTTCACGTCAGCGTTATTGGGGTGCGCCGATTCCGATTGCTTATGACGAACAGGGTCAGGCGCATGCTATTCCGGCTGAACAGTTGCCGGTGATTTTGCCGGAAGTAGCTGATTACAAACCTGACGGTAGTGGCCGTGGGGTGCTAGCTCGCTCCACTGATTGGCTTCAAGTTGAAGTCAACGGTCAAATGATGACACGCGAAACTGATACCATGGATGGCTATGCCTGCTCGAGCTGGTACTTATTGCGTTACCTCGATCCGCATAATACTGAGTCAGCGTGGAATAGCGACCAGGCTAATCACTGGCTACCGGTGGATTTCTACTGCGGTGGTGATCATGCCGTGGCGCACTTACTATATGTGCGCTTCTGGACACGAGTGTTTTATGATATGGGACTGGTGAACTTTCAAGAGCCAATTCAGCATCTCGTCTATAATGGCTATATCAATGCTCCAGACGGCAGTAAGATGAGTAAATCAAAAGGTAATACCGTCGATCCGCTCGAGTTAATTAATCAAGGTTATGGTGCTGATGCTCTGCGTGTGTATGAATTATTTATTGGGCCGTATGAGTTGGATGCTTCCTGGGATCCGCGAGGTATTGTTGGGACTTATCGTTTCTTGGCGCGAATTTGGACGCTGGTGCAGGAGTTTAAGCAGTCCGATATGCGACCTGGCGTTAATTCGACACTGGATAAAGCCTTGCATCAGGCAATTTCAAAGGTTAAATATCATCTGGATAATCTTGGATTTAATACGGCTGTAGCAGCGTTAATGGAGCTGGTCAATGATTTATATAAGCTCAAAACTGATGGTTTCGTGGGTGACTGGCAGAGAGCGCTAGAGCAATTAGCTCAAATGCTCGAACCATTTGCGCCACATTTAGCTAATGAATTGTGGCAAGAACTGACTGGTCGCAGTGATCTGGATGGTCAAACCTTCCCGCAATTTGACCCGAATAAACTACAAGCCGATCAAATCACTGTCGTGGTGCAGGTCAATGGTAAACTTCGGGCTAAAATTGCTGTAGCGCCTGATATCTCTGAGGCAGAGGTAATTCAATTAGCTCTAGAGCAAGATAACGTCCGCAGTTTTACCGATGGTCACGAAATCTTAAAAACCATCTACGTGCCGAAAAAACTCGTCAGTATTGTGGTTAAATAATTCGCATCAACACTATAAAAACCCGGTCTTCTTGTGACCGGGTTTTTCAGATTGGTTGATTAAGATTGACTTTCAAAACTAGCCAGATAATTCGCTAAATCCTGCTGAGTGGCTTTGTGGTAGCCTTGTGTTTTGAGATTATCGGCGATGCTAGGATTGGCTAATTTTTGATCAAAAAATCGCTGGTTATTGCGCATAACACGACCAGGTTGAGTGCAAAATTGTTGGTAAGACGGATCGATAATATACCCGCCATCTGCTTGTTCGACAACAAGCAACCAGTGATCGACATCGGCAATTTCCGAAAAATCCAGTAGACGCGCCTGAATGCCAGCTTGGTGAAGTTCGGCTTGGATGTTGCTTGCTAAGACTTTGCACATGCCGGCTAAATCAGCTTCGAGCTGGTCGGAGTCAGGGACGGCCTGATGAATCGCCTCAAGTTGATGTTCGACGGATTGTTGAATCAGCTGATCGTAATTTAAACCACGTAAGTTAGTGATTCGCTCTAAGAACTCATTCATAGTTTTATTTTAGCATAAAAAAGCCAGCCTTACGGCCGGCATGTGAATTCCACGCCAATCGTTGCGTGATTACGCAACTTGTCCAACCATGATTGGTGAACGTGGAATGTGAATTCGTCGCCTGGGTGAATCCAACATAAGTTGGCCAGATCTTCGACGTCAAAGACGTCAAGGTCTACCGTTTGGTAGTTTCCTTCAGTCTTGACATCCTGGAGTACACGATCCGCGATTTGATACGCAGTGTCGCCCGACGAAACATAATACACTTTTTCACTCACGTCAATTTTGACATTGAGTGAGATAAAAAGCACTATCGACAACAGCACAATTAGACCGATACAAACGTCTAATGGTGTGATTGTCTCAATTTTCTCCACCAAAAGGATCGCCATTCTCCTTGGCAACGACATTTGGATTTTTTTGTGAATATAATTTCTGCGTGTTGAATTAATATTCCTCACACAGACCACCTCCTTATAAATAATATTATAAACGTGCTAAATATATCTTTATTATATCACACTTGTGCTAAAAAGTCAATTATGGTTCACCCCCTAAAACCAAAAACCTACTTGCTTAATCAGTTAAAATCGGGTATAATAGAGCCTGAATTGATAAAATAATATTTAAAGCAAAGGAAAAATATGGCTCAACCAAAAAAACAATCTAGCCCTCGAAAAACCGGCTTGCGTCGTAGCCATTTGCGTTTGGAATTAGCGCGTCGCGTGAACAAAACTTCACCGGTTAAGGCTTTTACAACCCGCAAACAGTCTGGTAAAAAACTAGCAGAAGCTACTGCAAAAGCTAAAGCAACCACTAAAACCGCTTAATTGGTGGCTTTTAGACCACACTTTTAATTGATTTTAAACGAACATTATATAACAAGAAAGAACCAACAATGGCATCAAATCGACATCTAGGCAGGATAGTGACTTTACAGACTCTTTATGAGTTCGAATTTCGAGAACGGGCGGGTGATCAAACCGCTGATATTATGTCGATTTTAGAGCGTAATCTCAACCGCTACGGTGAGGTGATTGGCGATCAGGAATTCGTCCATGAATTATGCTCGGGTATCGCTAAAGTTTATACTAAGCTCGATGAGCTACTTCAGCCAATTGCACCAGAGTGGCCAATTGCCCAAATTGCGGCAATTGATCGCAATGTGTTACGCATTGGCTTGTTTGAGTTGCTATTTATGGGCAAAACTGTCCCACCAAAAGTGGCAATCAACGAAGCCATTGAGCTAGCAAAATCGTTTGGTTCAGATAATTCCAGAAGCTTTATTAACGGTGTTCTCGGTACCGCGTATAAGAGTCTGGTGGAGAATAATAATGAACAAACTAACCAAGGAGCTGACTCCGTCGTCGAAACGAGCCCTAGCCAAGGCGCAGAACCTGAAGTCGACTAAACCGACCAGCCATCAGCCGAAAACTAGCGCTTCCTCAGCCAAGTCAGCTAAATCGAACCAATCGGCCCGTGTTCTCGGGTCGGGTCGGGCAACGGGTCGTGGTGCACTCAAAAACGCCCACAAAACCACGCCGAAAGGTCGCAAACCATCAATCAAAGAAATTGTCCGTGAACCAACCTCTGGTGGGCTGATTTTTCGACATCACAACGGCAAAATTCAGATTTTACTGATTCAGGATGCCAAAAAACGCTGGACCATTCCTAAAGGTCACATCGAAGAAGGTGAAACCGCTAAGCAAACCGCCGAACGAGAAATTGGTGAAGAGGCGGGTCTGTTTGACTTAGATATTTTGGGTTGGCTAGGCAAAATTAACTTCCGTTATCGTCGGATGAATAAACTGGTATTGATGACTACGCAGGTGTATCTCGTTCATGCCAAAAGTGGCACTGATCAGATTAAAAAAGAAGACTGGATGAGTGATATTCGCTGGCTAGACTTTGCGGAGGCGCTCGACAAAATTGAATACGAAGATATTTCGAAACTCATGCTTCTGGCGATGCGCCGAATTCGCGCTGGAGGTTATTAAATGAGTGGCATGGATTTGACACCATATCGGGAATTTGCGCAGGAAAAACTCGGTTTTGAGTTTGCGAATATTGATCGTCTGGTGACGGCGCTCACGCACCGTAGCTATATTAACGAGCATCGGAAGTCAGCCTCGGAACACAACGAACGGTTAGAGTTCTTGGGTGATGCGGTGTTAGAGCTGGTGGTGACTGATTATTTGTTTCAAAATTTTCAGGAGCCAGAGGGTGTGCTAACAGCGTGGCGATCGGCTCTGGTGCGCACTGAAAGCATTGGTGAGGCTGGTCGCAAGCTCGGTTATGGCCCGCTGATTCGTATGAGCAAAGGCGAAAAACACGGCTCGGATCGGTCACATCAACAAATCTTGGCAAATGCGTTCGAGGCAGTGACTGGAGCGATTTATCTGGAAAAAGGCTATGAGGTGGCGCGTGAGTTTATTAACCAAAACATTCTATCAACTTTGCCGGAGATTCTGGAAACCGGCTCGTGGCGTGATCCAAAATCATATATTCAAGAATTGATGCAGAAGCTGGATAATGTCACGCCAGTTTATCGAGTGCTAGATGAGGCTGGTCCTGACCATGACAAAATCTTTACTCTGGGGATTTATAGTGAAAATCAGCTGATCGCTCAAGGCAAGGGTTCGAGTAAGCAAGCCGCCCAGCAAGAAGCCGCCAAACAAGCAATCAAGCTCTATCAGGCGCGCGATAAGCAAGAAACTGTTGACTAAAAGACCAAAATAAGGTAAACTATAAGTTAGTTTAAAAATATTATTAAGAGAGAATCAAAGGAAAATTAAAGCAATATGTTAGCAATCCGTCTTCAAAGACTTGGACGCAAAGCTTACCCAGTGTATCGTCTAGCGGTACAGGAAGCCCAAAAACACCCATCGAGTGGTAAAGTTGTGGCTTATGTTGGTAGCTACAACCCGCACACTAAAGAAACTAAATTCAATGTTGAAGCAATCCAAAAATACTTGGACAACGGTGCTCAACCAACTGATCGTGTAGTTAAATTACTAAAAGAAGTTAAGGAAATTAAACTTCCAAAATGGGTTAAAACTGAGCGCGTACAGAAGTCAAAAGCTATCCGCAATCCTGAAAAACTCCGCAAAAACCAGCCAAAAGAAGAAGCAGTTGAAGCTGAAGCGCCAGCTGAAACTACCGAAGCGTAAATCTGAAGTTAATTTTGACAAAACCCTCACTTAATCATCTCTGTGAGGGTTTTATGGTTTATAATAAAAGTGTTTTACAAGGAAAATACCGCACTCATGAAAAAAGATAAAGCCAAATTGACAATGCTGATAACTGCTGGACTGCTTGGTCTGGTGGTGGTTGGAGTACTGGTAATAATTTTTCATTATTATGCGCTGGTGGTGCTGGCTGGGTTAATTATCTGGTCAGTAGTGGTTGAGAATTCGTGGCTCAGAGTGCGACGTTTAGCGGTGCATAATCCGAAAATCAAGCAACCAGTGCGTTTACTGCAAATTAGTGATTTTCATGCTAATGGTTGGGTCTTGAGGCAAATTCAGCAGACAATCGCTCGCGAATGTCCAGATGTAATCGTATTAACTGGTGATATTTTTGATGCCGAAAAAACTAATAATCAGCCGGCGCATGATTTAATGCAAGATCTGGCGGAATTAGATTTGCCGGTGTTTCTGATTTACGGTAATCACGAAACAGCTTACCCGACGTTTTGGCGCCGAGTGCAACGCTCACTGCCAGCTCAGATTCAGCCACTGAATCATCAATCACGACAAATCACTCCTGAGTTCGACTGTTTTGGGGCGGATTATGGTAATAAAAAGTTTTCAATCAAACTCAATGACAAACGTTTTAATTTGTTATTGACACATACACCACGTGATGCCGAAAAATACGCTCAGCGCTATGCTTTTGATCTGATTTTGTGCGGTCATGAGCATGGTGGACAGGTGCGTCTACCTCTGATTGGAGCGGTTTTAAGTGCCGGTGCTCAGCTATTTACTGAATGGCGTGGTCATCGCACTCGTGGTATTTTTACCAGTAATCACTCAGTGATTTACATCGATTCTGGGGCGGGTTCAAGTACCTTGCCAGTGCGGTTATTTTGTCCAGTCCAGGTGACGGTGATTGATATCCACGGTAACGCTTAAGCTAGTTATTGCGTGAGTGGGGCATGGTTGTGATATAATTAAGACATAAACTTAATCACGGAGATAATTCAAATGTCAACTATCGACCAACAATTTGTAGAATATGTAATCAAGAATCTCGTTAATCATCCTGATGATGTGACCGTTGAACGAAAAATCGATGAAAAAGGCGTGTTACTAACTCTGACTGTTAATCCAGAAGATTTAGGTCGTGTGATTGGTCGACGTGGTTCAACTGCGCAAAGTGTCCGAACTTTATTGCGTGCGCTCGGTACGAAGAATGACGCGCGTTATAACCTCAAAATCGTCAATAATGACGAAAATCAACCAGGTGCTGATGTTGAAATTTCGAGCGATGATCAAGCAACTGTGGAAAACTTCGACGAAATTACAAAAAATACTCGTGAAGAGCTTGAAAAACTCGACGACCTTGATATATAATAGAAGCAGTTCAAACATAATTGAATGACAAAAGCTCAATCTGCGAGCAATTACCAAATAATTGAGAGCCTTATTTGTCTGAATCACCCCGCCTTAAATGTGGCGGGGTGTTTTGGTTTTTAACAAAAATATTATATAATTAAGTAAGTTATGAAAATCCAAATTATTAGTTTATTCCCAGAGATGTTTAAGGCTGTGCTGGATCAGTCGATGATGTTCAAGGCCCAAAAAATTGGGGCAGTGGAGTTTGAATTGATTGATTTACGACAATTTGGGCTTGGCCCGCGTAAGCAAGTCGATGATACGCCATATGGTGGCGGTGATGGGATGTTGCTAATGATTGAGCCATTGATGTCGGCGGTCGAACAAGCTAAGGCTAACGACCCAAGCACAGTAGTGGTGTTAACTTCGCCTAAAGGTCAAACCTTTAACCAAGCGATGGCCGAACAACTGGCTCAAGATGGACAGGCTGGGCAGGGGTTGACGTTTATCTGTGGGCGTTATGAAGGTGTTGATGAACGGATTATGACGGTGGTTGATCGGACGATTAGTTTAGGGAATTTTGTGCTGACCGGTGGTGAATTGCCAGTGATGACGATAGTTGATGCGGTGGTACGCTTGTTGCCTGGTGTATTAGGCGGTGAACAATCGGCGACGATTGAGAGTTTTGCCGGGGGCAAAAATATTCTGGAGTTTCCGCAGTATACACGACCAGCTGAGTTTCGGGGGCTAAAAGTACCAGAAGTCTTGCTTAGTGGTAATCACGCCGAAATTGCTAAATGGCGGACCGAAAATTCCAGTCGCAAAATTGACTAAAATATGCTACAATGATTGATGTTATGGAGGGATATTGGGGATTAGCCAAGCGGTAAGGCAGTGGCGGACGCCGACGTTAGTCGGTGGACAAGATTGAACCACTTGGTCCCGTGGACCAGAACCAACGCCAGCTGGCCAATGGTAATAATTAACAAATAATGATAATATTGGGGATTAGCCAAGCGGTAAGGCAGTGGGTTCTGGTCCCATGATCGGGGGTTCGAATCCCTCATCCCCAGCCAAGTTAGAGATTAAATCCGAATTATCGTCCGAATGGGCGATTTTTTAGTTGAGGTTTTTTAATTCCTGCCAAAGACTGGCTCGCTCCGCCAGCCTCGACTTTTACATTTTTTACAATTTTCCCCGCTGGTTTTCTTGTTTATTTAAGAAAAAAGTCGGGCTGTCGGTGTGGCTACTTAGAAGAATAGAAACGGCGTGGTCTAGAACGGCAAGGCTGTTGCCTATGACAGTGTTGAAAGATGCAAAAGGTGATATAATGATAGAGTCTTACTTTCATTATCAATCTGACGACCATTTTGTGTGGTTGCCGTAAATAAACGGCACCGCATAAACAAGACGGCAACTCGTCGGATTGTGAATGGAAGTAAGACACCTTGCGGTGTCGTTTTTTATTTAGGGCATCGCAGAAAGACGATGTTATGAATATATGGACTCAAAAAAGTATTGAGCTTGCAACTCAAAGGAATTATCTCGATTTGCTTTACCGTGTTTACCCGATGTCTGTAAATTTACGGAGAGAACTTTCTGATTTAACGCTGAATAACATAAGAATAGCGTTTGATAGCAGAGATGGTAATTATTTATTGAAGATTTTACTAAAGCAAGAGATATTTCCAATAAAAGATTCTTATGTTGCATATCTAAAGAGAGATAATTCATCTATAGAACGCAATCCAAATACAGTTCAAAGATTAGTGGGTATGCTATATGAAATGGGGCTTGATGACATTATTGACCACACAACTGCACCCAAAGAGACTAATCGCCAAATTGGACCACTGTTTAAAAACTGGATCAAAGCTGGCAATCTTGGCGTTCCAGTTGTCACAAGTGCGATAGACTTTGTAAACACGGCGCGAAACGCGGTTTTTGACGGCTCTGATTTCGCAATGAAGTCTTTCGCTCGCAATCAACTTGGATATAATCATCCAAAAGGTTTGGATTTTATAGCCAAATTCAATGGTAAATATATAATCGCCGAAGCAAAGTTCCTGTCAGATTTTGGTGGTCATCAAAATGCGCAATTTAATGACGCGATATCAACAATGCGTGCAGACTTATCTCCGACTAACAAAGAGGTTGTAAAGATTGCCATTTTGGACGGTGTTTTATATATTCAGGGAAATAATAAAATGCACAAGTCAATTACTACTCACTTTGGTGATGATGAAGTGATTATATCGGCAGTGCTATTAAGGGACTATCTATTCTCATTGTAATTGTTATGCAGCTTGATTATTTAGGTAAAAAATCAGAAAAAGAGATTTTAACAAAAGCTAAGTCTCTTAAAGGGTCTGTTAAAAATATAGATAATTCTTTGTTGCTTAAAGGTGATAATTTTTTAGCTTTGTCGTTATTGCTACCTTTTTATGCCGGTAAAATTGATTTGGTGTATATTGACCCGCCTTTCAATACAAACCAAATCTTTACTATTGAAGATGAAAGAGTTAGCACGATTAGTCGAAAGAAAAATGCAATGGTTGCATACTCTGACCAAATGACTCCCTCTGAATATATTGAGTTTATGCGCGAACGACTGATACTTTTACGAGAATTACTCTCTGAAGATGGCTCTATATA
>CAMUQR010000025.1 GCA_947097085.1 uncultured Candidatus Saccharibacteria bacterium
CATAATAAAATTATACCCCGTTTAGTGTATTTTTTTTAGATATCGCTTCCAAATATTTTTAAAAGCCTCTTTTTTCTCCTTAAACACAAAAACCACTCTTGCAAGCGACAAAGTCGCTTTGGGTGAGTGTCGCTAATTATTCTACTCGTCTATAATTGAAGCGTTCTAGTTCTGGTGCTATGTCGTTATATGTCTTACCAGCTAATAATCCGCCAGCAATAAAGTCTTCCTGAGTTACGTCGACTAGTGCCACGCTGGGTTTTTTAAAGGCCGATTTTTCATCTATTGTATTAAATTCAAAATCTATTAATACGAGACCTTTTAACTCGTCGATAAACACATCAATTTCTGCCATCTTACCTTCAATTTTCACCTTATATCTATCTTTAGCTACTCGTTTTTTACTACAACTAGATAAGGCAACAAACTCATCTTTTGTAAGCGGTATTGTTTGCTCAATCTGTTCAGATGCATCTCCTTCTGCGATTGGCATTTTTTTAGTCATTTCGTATTTATCGCCTTTTTGACGCAACCTAAGATGCGAATGTTTTGGCGTATCCGGAACGTAAATATCGACTATGCGAGTCGGCTTGGCTGTTTTGACGCCTTTTGGTAATTCTTTTGCTAAAAATGTTAGTTCTAATTCTATTTCTTGAGTCATGTATTCTCCTTTTTATAATTATAAACCTTTATTTTCCAAAATATAGTCACAAACTTTTTTACATCGGTTAATTATCGGCATACGACCTACTAAGTAGAGTAAATACTATATACTTCTTCCTTGATACATCGTAGACTATATGCGTACCAAGAAATCATGACTCACAATATAAGCTACAACCTCATTTTGGAATTAAAAAAATACCTATTCGACTTATAGCCAAACAGGTTTATTCTTTGTTCTGGTGCGCACGAGAGGACTTGAACCTCCACGGGATTACTCCCACTACCACCTCAAGGTAGCGCGTATACCAATTCCGCCACGTGCGCTCATTTGTTAATCGCAATGCATTTGTTGACCAAAATCGATTTGGTACAGGCGAGAGGACTTGAACCTCCACAGCCCGAAGGCCACTAGCACCTGAAGCTAGCGCGTCTACCATTCCGCCACGCCTGCGCATTGCTGTTTTATTTTACCTTAATTATGGTGTTTTGTAAACAGTTTGATGTTCACCCGCCCAATCAAGCACCTGATAATAGCGATCTGTGCTATCAATTAGCCGATGACCCCTATAACCCGCCACGCCTTTTTGGCTAAAATAATACAAATTCGTCTGAAATAACCCAACTGCTGGTACATCATCCAGCCATTGTTTTAAGAAAATATTATATTTAGCAGTCCGTAGTTCCAAATCTTGCTTTAAGCGTGCACTGGCTAGTGCCTCGTCGGCAATTTTATTTTTGTAGTTCGAAAAATTCAGACCCAGCTCATTGACCTGCGACGAATGCCAAAAGCCATACACATCGGGATCTGCCCCAAGATTCATTTCATAGACTAAAATGTCATAATTTTTAGCCTTAAAAATCTCCTGAGCCGTGCCAAAATCATCCGCTTTCAAATCCACCAAACGCAGTTCAACCTTGACGCCAAACTCTTCAAGTTTTTTCGCGATAAATTCCGCCGCCGATTGATATTGTGTATTACGTACGCTGACTAAGTTCAACTTAAGCGGTTGCGATTGAGCGTCCGCCCAGCGACCGTCCTGGCGATGATAACCCAGTGCCGTCAACTGCGCCTCAGCCGTCTCCAGCTTATGGCGGGCATCATACACGATATTTTGGTTACCCAGCTGACCTTTTAAGATTGGCAAATTGAATTCCGAAAACACCCCATCTTGATCAAATTTCTGCTGACGTAATTGTTCCACACCCATCGCCGTCCGCAAAGCCTGACGCATGCGCACATCCTTGACCATTGTTTGATTAACATTGAAGAACGCCATCACGCCATTGTTCAGACTAGCCACTTTGCGCTCAAACTTATCAGCCGGCAACTGATCATTTGCCACCGCCAAAGTCGTCGCTATCGCATTTACCTCGCCGGCTTTCAAACCTTTAAGCAATTTTTCTTGATTATTATAAACATGTAACTCAAAGCGTCCCAAATCACGCTTTTGGTAGTATTTTTCATTGGCTGTCAGTGACAACACCTGCTTCGCCTCTGGCGTATCCGCCCCAGTCGTCGTAAATGATTTCACTTTAAACTTACCTGAACCAACCGGCGCCTGACTATAATCACTTCCACGCAGATCACCGCCCTCAATTTTACTCAAAAGATGCTTTGGTAAAATCGCAAAATCCAACAAATGCGGAAATGGCGCATATGGCGACCGCAGGCTAAATTCCACCGCATAATCACTAATCACCTTAGCACTGACACCACGCAACACCTGACCAGTGAACGAGCCAACGGCTTGGTTTTTAAATAAATCGACCGTGTATTTCACGTCTTCAGCTGTCAAATTAGTACCGTCGTGCCATTTCACATCATCACGCAAGGCAATCGTATAAGTCAATTCATCTGGGCTAGTCAAAATCGATTTTGCTAAATCACCTTTGAGCGCACCAGTTTCGTCATATTGGTATAACCGTGAAAAAATCAGCTGACTAGCCAACTTATCCGCCTCAGTTTCCGAAAATAACGGATTTAAAGTCGAAATTTTACCGACCACACCTTCGATAAAAGTGCTATCCTTAGCGCCAGCCAACGTCTGATAACGTTGTTGCGAAAAAAATAAATCCACACTTGTCGCCATCAACACCAGCACGATTAGTAATACCCACACAATAATTGGCCGACGAACCTGTTGAATACGACGCCACCGACTAGCAACAAATTCATGGGTATGCCCCGAAATTGACGATTCCGCTCGTCGAAAACGTTCAACGAAACCCCGTCGATCAAGTTTTGACCGCTCAAATCGTTGCCAATCTGGTTTATCTGGTAAAAAATTACTTGCCATTGAGGTTTATTTTACAAATAGAATTGATGCCAGAATCGACATCACAAACACCGTTGCTGATAAGACAGTCGTTTGGAAAATACGTTTTTCAATACCGCGTCGAGTAGTGTATAGCTCACCTGAGGCACCAAAACCAGCCCCGAGACTTGCTCCGCGTTGTTGTAATAAAATCAACAACACTGTGATAATCGCCGAAATTACAGTTACATAGCCAATTGTGTCCATTTCAATCCTTTCCTTCAAACAAATTAGTAATCAAATAGTTCACTAAACTCATCACGATGCCACCGATAATTGCCGTTCCAAAACCAATCGACAAACCCGGCACGAACACCGCTGTCAGATAAATAATCGCACCATTAATCACAAACATGAATAATCCCAAGCTCAAAAACACCGCTGGCAAGGTCAAGATTGTCAGAATTGGTTTCACAAATTCGTTCAGCAATGAAAAAATAAAACCGATAATCACAAACGCCATCATCGTATCCCACATGCCATTGAGCGTCGCTAAATATGCCGGCTGGTACAGCCAGACCACTACATAAAACGAAATTGAGTTCGCAATCAGACGCGAAGCAAAAGATTTACCTTGTTGTGGACCGACCACTCGTTGATTTTTATTCATATTTAAATTATATCAAGCTTGGGCATTTTTGTCACTGTTTTCAGCCTGTTTTTGTTGCGATTTTAGTAATACGTTTTATTCCAGCGCCTGCCAAACTAAACGCGCCTTAGCTTCACCAATTAACTCTTTGACCGAGTCAAAACCCGCCCGTTTAATACCAGCTAACGATTTGTATTTTGCTAATAGTTTTTGGCGTGTCGCTGGACCGATGCCTTTGATTTGATCGAGCGCGCTGATAGTTTGAGCTTCGACTTTTAACTTCGTGTGATACCCCACCGCAAACCGATGCGCCTCATCACGGATCCGTTGCAGAAGCTTAATCACCGCCGTATTGTGAGGTAATTTCACCAGATAAAATTCGCCCTCTTCAAACACCAGCCCTTGGAGTTCCGCCACTTTGACCGCACTGAGTTTAATATTTGATAATTGTTTATGAATGACGATTAATTCTTGCTTTTCGGCTAGTCCAAACATCGGCAACTGACCATCGCTCGCCGAAATCGCCGCTTGGAGCTGTCCCTTGCCACCATCGATCAGCACCACATCGGGACGTGGCCAGTTTTGATTAAAACGTCGCTTAATCGTCTCGTTCATATTATAAAAATCGTTGTTTTGGTCAATCTTAGTTTTAAATTTGCGATATCCAGTACGTTTTGCAAGGCCGTTAATAAACACTACCATACTAGCCACCACATTTGTCCAACTCTGGAGAGAAATATCATAGCCCTCAATCCGCGCCGGTAGACGCTCTAGCCCAAACAGCTGACGCAAATCACTCAACGCTTGATCGTGCGATAGATTTTGCTCCGCATCAATAATTCGCACCTTGCGTTGCAGAGCTTCGAGCGCCTGAATTTGATTGCGTAATTTAACAGCTTGTTCAAACTGTTGATTACTGGCTAGTTCAGTCATTTGGCGCTGAAGTTCGATGATAATTTGCCGTTTTTCGCCTCTGATATAGCGACGAATTTGGCGCAAATCACTCAAATATTTCTGTTGCTCACTGGCTGTCGTCAGTGGTGGATTGAGACCAATATGCCAATCAAGGCGTGATGTGCTTTTTGCCTCCAGCGGTCGCGTCAAATACGGAAAAATCCAACGCAAATAGCGCATCGCTTGTTTAATTGGATAGGCACTGTAAAACGGCCCAAAATATTCACCACCGTCGTCAAACGGTTGACGGGTAAAGCTCACAAATGGCAATCGATCACCAGAAATCTTGATATAAGTCGCCGATTTATCATCGCGCAATAAAATATTAAAACTCGGCTTGTAGCGCTTAATCAGTTCCGATTCTAAAAACAACGCATCAAGTTCCGAATCAGCTTCAATCCATTCCAGATCGGCAATTTCCTTCACCAGCGCTGTTGTTTTCGGATCAGGTAAACGTTTTTGGAAATATTGCTTGACACGATTTTTGAGTACTTTAGCCTTGCCAACGTAAATAATTTCACCATTGGCGTTTTTATGCAGATATACGCCTGGCGATTTCGGTAGATGTTTCAACTTGTGAGCTAAGGCGTCGTTCATGGAGTTAAATAATTTTCTTTAAATAACGACCAGTATGCGACTCAGCACAATTTACCACTTGTTCTGGCGAGCCAGCCACTACCACTTGCCCACCATCAGCTCCGCCTTCTGGTCCCATGTCAATAATATAATCAGCCACTTTAATCAAATCCAAATTATGTTCAATCACCACCACGCTATTGCCTTCGTCTGCTAAACGTTGCAAAATCCCAATCAGGCGATTGACATCATCAATATGCAGACCAGTCGTTGGCTCATCGAGAATATACATGGTTTTGCCAGTCGATCGTTTTGATAATTCGGTCGCTAATTTAATACGCTGAGCTTCACCACCCGACAAAGTCGTCGCTGATTGACCCAGCCCAATATATCCAAGCCCCACATCCATCAGCACATCCAAACGACGCTTGATCGCTGGAATATTTTCAAAAAACTCTGCCGCTTGTTCGATGGTCATTTCTAGCACTTCGCTGATGTTTTTGCCTTTGTACTTAATTTCTAGCACGTCTGGATTATAGCGTTTGCCATGACATTCTTCACAAGTCACATAAACATCCGGTAAAAACAACATTTCGATTTTTTTGACACCGTCACCAGCACAGCTTTCACAACGTCCGCCTGGCACATTAAAACTAAACCGACCCGATTTATAACCACGAATATTAGCTTCTGGCGTCGATGCGAATAATTCCCGAATCTGCGTAAACATACCGGTATAAGTCGCTGGATTGGAACGAGGCGTCCGACCAATTGGCGACTGGTCAATAATAATCGCCTTATCTAGGTGTTTTAAACCAACAATTTCGTCATGCTCACCAGCAATATCTTTCGACCGATAAAAATGATTCATTAACGAACGAGCTAAAATCTGATTAATTAAAGTCGATTTACCAGAACCCGACACACCTGACACCACCGTTAGCACACCAAGCGGAATCGCTACATCAATATTTTTTAGATTATTATGGCGTGCACCTTTAATCACCAGCTGGCGGTCTTTGTTAATCGGCCGACGTTTAGACCGAGCAACAATTTGCTTCGTACCCGACAGATATTGACCGGTAATGCTTTCGGCCACCTGCGCCACCTCGCTCGGTGTGCCAGCCGCCACGATTTGCCCACCGTGTTTACCAGCACCCGGACCGACATCAATCAAATAATCAGCTTCCCGAATCGTATCTTCGTCATGCTCCACTACTAGCACAGTATTACCAAGATCACGCAAATATTTAAGCGTACCAAGTAGTCGATCATTATCACGTTGATGCAAACCAATCGATGGCTCGTCCAGGACATACAGCACGCCCTGCAGACCCGAGCCAATCTGCGTTGCTAACCGAATGCGTTGCGCCTCACCGCCTGACAAAGTATTCGCCGCTCGACCCAGTTCCAAATAATTCAGACCAACATCCGACATAAACTTCAGTCGAGCGGTGATTTCTTTAATAATCATCTCGGCAATTTTGGCTTCGTCCTCGGTCAGTTTTAAATTTCCGTTGAATAATTCCAGAGCGCGATCAACATTGAGGTCGGTAATATCCATAATATTCAGTCCGTCAATGGTCACTGCTAGCACTTCTGGCTTGAGTTTCCGACCGCCACAAGCGTGACAAGCCTTTTCGCGCATATATCGCTCAATGTCTTTGCGCATAAACTCGCTAGCCGTTTCTTTATGACGACGCTCTAGATTTGGAATAATTCCCTCAAACACTGTTTGGTAAGTTTTACCACCAGCCATTTCTAAAGTGTACTTTTCATTGCCAGTGCCATAGAGGATTTTATGCTTGACCTCATCGCTCATTTCACGCACTGGTTGATGGACTGAGAAACCATGTTTTTCGCCGACCACCGCTAATCGTTTGACATACCATGCGTCATAACCAACTCGATTATATGGACGAACCGCACCCTCCGCAATTGTCAGATTTGGGTTAAAAATCAGATTCGGATCAATTTCTAAGTGATTTCCCAGACCACTACAGACCGGACAAGCTCCCAGCGGTGAGTTAAAACTAAACAACCGCGGTTCCAACTCTGGAATATGAATCTCTGGATGATCTGGACAAGCGTAATTTTGGGAATAACTGGTAATTTGCTCAGTCTCAGCGTCGAGGATCTCCACGATACCACCACTAATTTCCAGAGCCTGCTCCACCGAAGTCGTTAAACGACTTGCTAGATCCGCCTCCAGTACTAACCGATCAACCACCAGCTCAATATCATGTTTAAAAGTTTTCTTTAATTCAGGAAATTCATCTAGTGCGTAAATCGTACCGTCCACCCGAATTCGCGCAAAACCACGCCTAGAATATTCGCTTGGTAAATGCTGAAATTCGCCTTTTTTAGCTTTGACTAACGGCGCTAAGATAATCGTTTTTTTACCAGTGAATTGTTCTAAGATTTCATTGACGATTAATTGTGGGGTACGCTTCGAGACTTTTTTACCACAAATCGGACAATGAGGCACGCCAATTCGTGCAAATAATAACCGCAGATAATCATAAATCTCAGTCACTGTCGCGACCGTCGAGCGTGGGTTACGAGAAGTGGACTTTTGGTCAATTGAAATCGCCGGACTGAGCCCAGTAATCATATCAACATCTGGCTTATCCATTACACCCAAAAACTGCCGAGCATAACTTGACAAACTCTCGACATAACGACGCTGACCCTCAGCATAAATCGTATCAAAAGCCAGCGTCGACTTGCCCGACCCCGACAAACCAGTAATCACCACCAGCTTATTGCGGGGAATGCGCACATCAATATTTTTCAGGTTATGCTCACGAGCTCCCTGAACCTCAATAAAATCCTGCATATCAAGGGTTAATTATACCATAATTCAAGGTTAAAAACATCTTTTTAAAATATCATTAACTTTTTCCTTAAAAAGCTCTATAATGAAACTCGGTAATCTTTTTTATGAAACGTATTTAAATTAGGAGGTAATAAGTATGAGATCTTTATTTTAAAAAGGTACTTCAGGTGGTAATACTGGCGGTGACGGGTATAAGGGCGGCACTGGCACGTCTCAAAACGGTGGTGGCAGAAATTAATCATCTGTCATGAGCGATATGTCACTCCTTTAATTATAGTATTAACAACAAGCTTTAGTAATCGCCAACTCAGATTTATTAATATGATCACTTTTCACACAAATTGCACACCACGCATGCAGCAACGCATTCACAAATGTTGTCAGCATGCTTTTGAGATTGTTCATGACAAACTTAAGTTAACCGCCGAGCCAGATTTTTATTTCTTCAAAACCAGCCAACAACCAATTGGCAACGAAACACTCACTGGATTTTCTCAAGAATCTGGTGCGATCATTTGTCGATTTTTTAAGGTCAATTTTTGCGACCAAGAACTACTGGCTTTTTTGATGCACGAGCTCAATCACATTCGCCAAGGTCAGGTATTCTCAATTGAGCAACATCCAACGCTATTTAACTGGATGTTAGCTGAAGGTTTGGCGGTGACGTTTGAGCAAGAACTTGGTTTAAAAACAACTCTCCTCAGCCCGCAACCAGACGATTCAACTCT
Source organism: uncultured Candidatus Saccharibacteria bacterium (assembly GCA_947097085.1). Classification (GTDB taxonomy): domain Bacteria; phylum Patescibacteriota; class Saccharimonadia; order Saccharimonadales; family Saccharimonadaceae; genus CAMUQR01. Next base: position 8,668 of record CAMUQR010000025.1, read on the forward strand.
ACGAGCGGGGCTACAGCAAATTATCACGATTAGCGACACCAACAACTGGAATCATTACGATTGGTTTTATAACTTTGACCGCCAAGCCGATTTACCGATTAATTTCGCTTATCACATTGGTCGATGGCTCGTAACTGAATTTTGTGTTTATTATAAGATCCAACCCAGTCAAGCACTTGATTATCAGTTAACTGACTTCTTGCGTTTTGCGGAGGTTTTATGCGCTTAATTATTTTAGGGCAAGCTCGTCACGACCGATATTTTTCGAATTTAATTCAAAAAGCGTATTCTTGCGCAATACATAATTTAAACCAACACAATATCCCTAGAGACAGAGACTGTTTATGTTTTTTACAATATGAAACTAACGACGAGTGTGGCGTCGACACTCGCATCACCCCAGAAACAATCGAGCTAGTCATTAGTCAAGCCCAGCCACCAACCTTAACCACTCTCAGCAAAGCTATGCGTCAGGCTATTTTACAATTCACAACCAAGTAAAAACCCGCCAAATGGCGGGTTAAGGGTTATACGGGTTTGCTTTTTAGTCAAACGACTCATGATCCATGAAATCTTCATAAGATTCATTCGGATGAAGAAACTCAGTCTCATAGTCACCGAAATAATCTTTTTCAGGCTCCAATTTCGGTCCTACTTTAAAAAATCTTTCACCGCATTCCGGGCATTTATATCTGTCATGCTCATAATCTTCGTATCGAGGATTATTTTTTCTCAAGACAGGACCATCATCACACAGTGGACAAAAAAGTTTAACTTTCTTGTTCTTTGTTGATTTTTTAGCCATTATGACCCCCTCCTTTCTTTAAAAAACTATCAAAATATTAGCTTATCGTTCATTATTCTGTTAATATTTTGACCGCTATTCATCATACCACATCGATCTCCACTGTCAAGCCAGAATTTACCTTTTAATCTAACCAAATAAATTCATCCTGAATCAGACCGGTGCAATTCCCAGCACCGCGCCCAACTTCTCAATTTCTTCAGCTTCGCAATCTGACACTGCCACAAGCACCTTTTTCTCAGACGCAATAAATTCCCGAGCGATTTGATTGACCTCGTCGAGCGTAATGCTCTGAACTAACTGCTCATATTTATTAAAATCGCCCAACTCCCCAAAAAACCAATAGCGATCACGATAGAAACTATATATACCGCGTGGTGTCACATCCTCCATCGATAAATTGCCGAGTATGGACTGCCGAGCTCGCTCAATTTCTGCTTCCGTAAAGCCTGTTTTAACCACTTTTTGCAGCTCCCACGCTATCAGTTTAAACAGAGCCGGAGCGTGTTTATGACTAACTTCAGCGTCGATATAAAAATCAGCTGACTGATCAGTATTATAACGCCCGCTATAGACACCATACGCAATACCTTGCTCGCGTGCCTTCGAGTAGATTCGTGAGTTAGCTGATGAAAATAGCGCAAAAAGCGCAAAGCCCATCGCTGTATTCTGTCGAATAGTCATTTCGTGATCCAAAATTGACATAAATGTAAAATCAATATTCTGGACATCTTTTTTAGAAACCAAATGACTGCCACCATGCCGACGTTCAAATAGTAATTGCTGACGCTGGCCACGCGGTAGTTTTAGTGCTTCAATTTTACCTTTTAATTGCGTCTTAATATGATGTAAATCACCACAAATCACCACATCAAGATTATCAGTTGTGAAAAATTGTGGATAATAAGCCTGAATATCAGCCAGAGTGATATTTTTAAGATTTTTGAGACGATCAGCGTAGGTTTGCGCTGTCATACCAGTTGTTTGCGCATAAACTGGATACATTAGTCGCGCATGACGATTTAAACAGTCTTCTAATTCTATTTCGATAATTGATAATTCTTTTTCGAAATATGCTTGTTCAAACTTCGGTTGGTTCAAGGCCGAAATCACCAAATCCATCACTCGCTCCCAGTCAAACATTGGCGCCTGAAAGCTACAAGTCACATGTCGATCGCTAGTTGACGCTCCATACGAAGCACCATTTTTTCTTAATTCACTTAAAAAATCCGCCTCATTCCAGCCCTTAGGAGTCACAAACAAATGTTCCAAAACGTGGGGTAAATCATATTTCTCCGGCCGGGTATAGCGATAGCCTGCCTCAAAATCAAACTCACAAATTAAATATTTAGCACTCGGTACGTCAATCCATAATACCCGCGCACCGTTCTTTAAAGTTTCAATTTTTACTTGATGTTTCATGTAATACCTATTTTTACTTCTAC
>CAMUQR010000026.1 GCA_947097085.1 uncultured Candidatus Saccharibacteria bacterium
TTGAAACATTAAGCCAGATAAAAATTTGCCACTACCAAATGTTAATCCAATCATTGGCGGAATGATTAAAATTGTCCAGATTGATTTTTTCCAAACCTGATAAAATCGATCAGAATTTGGGAATAACAGACTAATTAAAGCTACCGGCGTTAATACTAATAACACAATAAATGCCGAGTCGCGCAGGGCTAGCATCACCACCATAATCACAACTGATAACATGGCACAGAGAATGACCGGAATAAGTACTGCGATACCAATCAGTGGTGCTAGTGCCACTGAGCCAATAATTAGTCCTCCAGCTAAGACCGTGGAGACTGTTTTCATTACATCGTAGTTAAAAGGCATAATGTTTGATAAAAGCGAAAACATCCCTACTCCGACGATATTGCTAATATCAACAGCCACTTGCATAATCAAAAATGAAGCGTTTATTAAAATCGCAATTACGATGAATTTCGGAAGCATTTTGCGGAGATTATAAACATCAAGTTGACGGTTAGTGACGTAAGCGGCGATCATTATCATAAAGGCTATGATGAGAATGAGGTTGGAGATATTACGAAATTCCACCCAAGATGAGTATAAGACGAAGCCACCTTTGGTGCGAGAATTGGTAAACTTCGGGTTTAAGACCATGCTTTTTTGAATAATATTTAGTCCGGCTTGAGTTAAACCGCCAGTAGTACGCATTGCTGGACAAATTAGTAATGCTTGTAAGCCAGTGACAGCGCAACGTGATTTAATATCTTGGTATTCACCATCACTTAAAATAGTGCCATTGGCGTTGTCGATTTCTTTTTGGGATAACTGCATATTTATTTTTTCGGATTGACTGAAATTAAGCCAACCAATATGCGGACTATTATCGAGAATATGGTTGATATAATTTTGGCTTAAAAATTGTTTTAAGACTAATTTAATATCTTGGCAACCAATTAGTGGATATTCTGGGAGTTTTTGTTTAGTATTTTTTGCATTGTTTGATGTTTTATCTTGGGTATTAGTATCGGTTGTTTCTAATTGTGGATTGAGGGCTTTTAAGCGAGTTTGGGATTGGCCACTGTTATCAATAGCGCAGTCTCTAAGCCCAATTTCTGTCGCCATACCAAATTTAAAATTACCATCAATATTAGCATGATAAGGTTGCTTTTTAACTTTGTGTGGATTAGGAATACCGCCATCAGAATCGTTATCGTAAACATTGCCGTCACCATTCTCCTCCTTCAAAGAAAGATTTTCATTATAAATTTTAGCATTAGCCGGAAAGATTAATTTGCGCACATGATTGGTTTTGGTAATAGCTTCAGGCTTAAGATTAGCGTTATAGCCTAAAATATAAGCTAAGCGAATACGATCGGCTTCGTAAATATTGGTGCAGAAGATACTTTGAAATTCACCCTCACCCCGTTCATTGCAATTTTCGATTTTTGGTAGAGTTCGTACGACAAAAGTTTGAATTTCTTTAACTAATTCTTCGCGAGGTAACTGTTCTTTGCTGTAATCGTTAATGTTGAATTGCTGAAAATGAATTGATGCCTGAGCATAGTGTGCAAGAATTATGACTAGACTGATAATTGATAAACTAATTAAACTGAAACGTTTCATTAGATAGCCTCAGTAATCGCCTTGTAAGTATCGGCACTCATGTTTGGATCTTTCAAAGATGCGTTAGTATTATATTGAAATTGCGGTGAGCTGTGGTAGAGTTGATTGAAGACGGTATGTCCACTCGTTCCATTCTTGAGCGCTTTTTTATTAATTTTAGCGATTTCATCTGACCCCATAGAATTAAGCTGATTAGTGATTGCTGTGGAAGCGATCCCACCTTTATTAGTGCGAAACCTGCTTAGATTGGTAGAATTGATACCACCAGTTTCTTTCTGTAAGCCACGAATATACCCAGCGGTGTCAAATCGACCTTTATCATTGGAGCTTTTGCGGGCTTCCTCGGCAATACGATGTGCAGATGATGCTGCCATATTTTGACTAAGTGCATGCTCCATCACGCTTGAGAACTCCTCAGTACTTAAATCACCATTTCTAGCATGTTTGAGCATGGCGGCTGAAGCTAATTCAGCGGTGTTGTTTTCGTCATAACCATTTGCAAGCATGGCTTGGCGCGTTTCTTGCGATAAGTCATTAAACTTAAAATTAGAGAAGCCATCTTGCGCCGCGTCCATAATCGATTTTAAATCTTGATCAGCAATACGACTCGACATATTCGAAATGTTGTCGGCACGGCGGTTCTCGATATCATAGAGGCGAGCCTGTCCAGATTTGGTGTGACGGTTTAATGTTCCTAAAACACCGGCTGTAGCCCGCTCTTGCCATTTAAACGGTCCGCGAGCATGACTAGTATCGCCAGCTTGTAGTTGTTCAAACTTATGTTGATGTTGCTGTTTAGCAAATTGCACCATACGGGAATTACGCACTGCATTGTTGGTGCCGGCTTGTAATTTATTAAAAGCATTGCCAAAAGTCGTGCCAATCATTGGCATGGCGGCAAGGGTACTTTTGACGATTGATGGCGTAAAAACTAGTGGCATACCAGAAATCACCAACCCGAGAGTTTGCATTAAGAAAGTATCACTACTACTCACGAGTAGTTTACTAATAAACCCAGCAGCCCCAAACAGCATACCAACTACCGGGAATAATACCAAAATACCGCTCATGCTCTTTTTCCAAAAATTAAATAAGCGTTCGGTGTTGGGAAAAACTAAGCTCAAAAATGCAATCGGTGCAATAATCACTAATACAATAGCAGCAGCTTGGCGAATTAAAAGTATTAAGCCAGTCACCACCACAACCATAATAAACGAAACAAATAGTGGTACAACTAATGCAAATAAGGAAGTCATAATCGACACTTGTTTAATTGTCATGATACCGAGAATAATCATTAGAGCTCCGCTTAAGCCAGTAGCTGCTACACCGCCAGGATTGCTATTTGGCATGCGCAAAAAGACAGTATTTTCAAAACCTTGGAATAATTTGAGAACCGATGAACCGACTAAATTTGATAAATCAATCAAAAATTGGCTGATCGTATAAGATACATTAATTAAGATTGTGGCCATGATGATTTTTGGCAGGATTTTTTTGATGCCGTAATTACTGATACCGAAGCCAGTCACCTGCGAAATAATCACTATCATGAAGAAAATAATCAAACCAACATTGGCGAGATTACGAATTTGTTTCCACGGCTCAAATGCTGAATTACTACTGTCAGTTTTGAAAAACTGAATATCAATTGTCAGCATCCCTTGAATGAAGTTATATGAAGCATCTGTCCCCTCGCCTATCGTGAATAAAAATGGACACATAATCCAACCAATTGCTCCTTCAAGATTACAATTAGTTGGAACATAACCACGGCATTTTTGCTCAATCTCTTTTTGACTAATGCCAGGATTTTCTTGGCGAGCCTTATTGGAACATGCCACAAAAGCTTGGTATTCTTTAGTGGTGTAATTACCAGTATTAGTACCTTGGGCATCGACTTTTTCGTTGTCTTTTTGATCGGTTTGATTATTTTGACTACTATTGTTTTTATCAGCTTGAACGGGAATGTGAAAAATAGTGTTTATAAATAAAACACCGACAATCATTACAATACTCCATTTTGCCCACTTTTTCATATTATAATTATGCTTTAAAATCATCTTTTTTGCAAACCTTATGTAATGTGATTGTTATATTTAATACTGTCCATAATATCTTGTTTAATGCTTTCGCGATTATCTTGTGGTAGGGTTTTGATTGTGTCTTGAATATCTGATAATTCTTGCTCTGTATCACTTAATTCATTAAAGAGGTCTTCGGTGGCTTGACGGGCGTAGGCTTTAGCTTTACTAATAAGAAGTGGATCGGCAGGTCCGCTATAATTTGCGACATTATCATTAATATATTCCTGCTCTTTCTTAGCAAATTCAGTAGTGTAAGTTTGTCGTAGTTGATGAACTTGTCTTGTTTTAGGAACTGGACTGGGAACTTTAGCTTGAAGTTCGTTAGCTTGCTGGAGTTTATCGAGCAGTTCTGTTGACGCGCCTAAAACATCTTGAGTTTCGGTCGATAATTTATGGTAATTGTTAAGTATTGCATCGCGTGTACTGTTGTTATCAGCCATATGTTTAATAAATACTTCATTAGCAACTGTTCCACGTTGAATGGTGCTAGCGTGGAGATTTTCCATATTGCCCGATTCGAGTTTGGTAAATAAACCCTTATCCTTCATTGATTCGGTAGTGTGTTTAACAATTAACTCATGATAAGGCTTCGCTGTTGGATCGGATATTTGATTACTTAATTGGTCAGCTTGGTGTAATAAATTAAGATTGGCTTTGCCATGAGCTTCGTTATATTCGGCGGTAGCCTTGATGATGCCCATACTGCGAAAATCGCCTTTATTATCAAGCGCTTTCATAATTTCAATTGTAGTGTCTTGCAGTTCGGCCTGGGTAGCGCCTCGCTTATTAGCAAGGTTCAGAGCTTTAAGAATATTATCTGGGTTATCTTCTTTTTGAGAACTTGCGTCTTGAGCATAGGCCATAGCAAGCGACAGAGCGATTTCTTTTGGATCGATTATCTGATTGGCTAAAACTTGATATTTATTACGTAATTCCGGCGATAAACTCGCGAAATTATTAGTGGATAATGTATCAATTAACTCCCCTGCTTCTGCCTGGCTGAACTTACCTGCAAAATCGCTCCGCTGTTTTTTGAGTTGGTATTGAGCGTTGAGACTATCGCGAGCCCAGAATTTGCCAGTTCGTGAAGCTTGTTTCAATAATTTTTTTTGCTGTTTTTGTGCTAAACGGAATTGACCAACTCCGGTTTTGTCAAATAAATGCTTGGCTTGGGCGCCAGCGCTGATTGGGTCGGAACCGATATTATGAGCAAGTGGTGTATTAAATAACGAACCAGTACCACCGACTGTAACTGCGGAGTCAATTTTACGCATCGCATTAAGAATAATAAACGGAATAGCGGTGAGTGAACCGAATAAAGCAAGTTTGGCAGTCAAGAACATAATCATGCCGTCTTGACCGGACATAATAATTTGATCAACGAGGATGGCTCCACCTACTAAGAAACTGGCGATTGGATAAATACTGGCAATATTAAACAGTAGTTTCCACCAGGTATCGTGTATTTTTTGCATTTGAGGTGATAAACCACTCACTAAAGCAAATGGTGAAGTAATAACTAAAATAATAACTACGGCATCACGAATTGTTAACAACAAAATATTGATTAAGGTTGCCAAGACCGTCAATAAGCCAGCGATAATCAGCATTAGAATATTTAAAATATCCCCAATTGAACCCTGCTTCGAAGTATAAATCCCATATTTCCCCATAAAACCACCAGAGATTTTAGCAGTATCAACTAGTAGTTGAAAAATACCCTTGCCGATTAAATTAGATAAATCAACAGCGACTTGCGTAATATAAAAAGATAAGTTAACCAGTAGAATGGCGATTAGGAGTTTTGGGAGCATGCGTTTAACGGAATAATTAGATAAGCCTACCCCGGTGATTTGGGAGATGATCACTACTAAAAAGATAATAATAAAGATAATATTTGATAAATCACGGAAAGCCTGCCAGACATTTTTGACGCTCGGATCAGAGATGGTTTCGAGGCGAATATTTAAAAACCAATTAGCAATTGTATTATACATCCCTTCAGCGGCACGAGTTGCTAATTCGGCAAATTGATCAATGATAACTCCCGATCCACCTGGCACATAATGAGTTTTAACCTTAGATAGAGCTGTTTTATCGGGAGTAATTTCCGCAAAATTAAAGTTAAAATTATTTCCGAAGTCAATAGTTGGGTATAGAATGTTATAACGGAAGTCATCGTTGAAGATTTTAAAAGTAATATGCGTAGGAATATTATTTGCGCCATTTAAAGCATTAGTATGCATATTAAAGAACATTTGTTGTAAGAAGAGATTGTTGAGGTTATTTGGATTGAAGATATTGTTGTTTTTATCGGGTTCTTGGATGTTTAATAAGTCGTTGCAGAGTTTATAGTCGTTAGTACCTGGCTTAGAACAAGAGCTGAAGATTCGCTCAACTGCTTCGTTGATGTCAGCCTCAGAAATGTTGTTAAGAATTTCTTTTGCTGATGTATTAATGGATTTTTTAGGATCGCTAAGTAATTTCCAGGTGTCTTGATTAAATAAGTTAATTGTTTTGTCATAATTAAAAATAAAATTACCGTTGAGCATTTCTTGCTCTGTTGGCTCACGAAAAGTATCTTGTTCTTTAGTGCCTGGTAAATTATATTCATTTCTCTTAATGTCGATACTACCATAGATATTAATCGCAATCATAAATTTAAGATTTTGTTTAACATCAGATTTGATTTCGGGAGTGCAGATTTTGCTGGCAATATCACGTTTATTTTTCGGCATTTTAGATAAAGCTGAAGGATTTTGATCTAATTCAGGACAAACTGCCAAATAAATTCGCATGAAGTTTGCATAATCAACTGCATCTTCAAAATACTGCAATTCACCTCTAGCAGAAGTTTGACTCGGCAATAAGATAGCGATCATTAGAGTAATTGCTATGAGTATTTTTTTCATTTACCGCCTCCGATACGAGTACTAAGTAAGTTTTCGGATTGGAGCGCTGACTCAGCTGATTTGTAGGCTTTAATATTGTGTTGGTGATTTTGCATCACGTTAATCACATCATGCTCGATTTCCTGCTTAATCATTTCTGGCATCATATGATAATCTTGACCAATAGCCCCAATATAATGATTGGATAGATTATCTAAATTAGCATTTTGGCGGATTTTATCACGGATAGTTTGAATAGCCAAATTCGGAATAGCTGGTTGATTACCTGTTTTGGACACTGCCTCAACTTTGAAATCTTCAGTCTTGAGATTGCCTGGCCGAATTTTATTAAAGGCAGTGTCAATACTACCTTGAAGTTTTTTAACTTCCTCGCTATCATTGTAATCGATAATTGCGTTTTTATGATCAAGTTTTGGCTGACTAGTATTAGGTTCTGGAGTTTTAGTCACTTGCTTACTAGCATAGTTTAATAAGCCTGAAGTGACTGGGTTGCCGGCTTTTTCGGCAATTTTACTTGCAACAAATAATTTATCACTAATGGATTCGTTGGTGAGATTATGGCTCTGGGCATTGGCGATAATATTGCCAATTTGACTACCATCAGCTTTTAATCCACCGTAACCAGCTAAGGTGTTCAATGATACCGTATAAAATTCAGCATCATTAAGTGCGCCGACATTAACTAATTGACGGTATTTTTCTTGTTGTGCCGTTGATAGATTCTTATAGCTAGCCCCAGCGAGACTGCCCTGGTCTTCATGAAAAGCTTGTAATAACTCACCGTCATGATTCACGATTCCTTGAAAAGTATTAAACGACTGTGATTGACGAGCTTGGTTGCGTTTCATTAAATCATAACCAGCACCAGTGAAAGCACGGTTAAACATCGGGCTTTTATAGATACCACGCGCGAATTTACTATTAGCGAGTTTGAGCTTGAGATTATCTTGATTAGCTTTAATCGCCTGGTTAAAGCCACTTTGTTGAGCGGCTCGAAAGCCAGCATTCTTAGCTGAACTATATTGTTTTTCCATGAAATTATTCAGAGCTAAGATGCCTTTTGTAATGCTCATGAGCACTAGAGGCGTAGCCAAAGTAGCCAAAACTGGCAAAGCAAACCCAATCAACTGGAGCAGATTATCCCCTTCTGAGACACTAATCAGTAAGAGCTTCAAGAAGCGTCCGCCACCGTATAAAAAGCCAATCACTGGATATAACATAATAACATTGAAGAAATTTTTCGACCAGGATCGAAAGACCCCTTCAAAGCGTGGAATAATATTGGCAAGAATCGCAAATGGCATTAGTAGCACAAAAATTACCACTAAACCGTGTCGCATACTCAGGAGTAATACAATGAACACGAGTCCAATCAATAAGACAATTAACGCTGGCAGTAGAATAGCTAGTCCGCCTAAGATTGCTAAAGCTCCCGCACCAGTCAGCACGCCTAAAGCCACGCTCGAAACAGAAATATTAACTGATCCACTCAGCTTAATCTGATTAGCTAAGCCATCAAATAAATAATAGAAGCCACTGCCAGCTAAATTAGACAAATCAACCGCAATTTGCGCAATAATATAAGAAAGATTAATTAAAGCAATCGCCACAATTAAACGAGGCATCATTTTCTTTAAATTATAATTTGACAGGCCGGTATTAGTAATTTGGCTGACAATCATCCACATGACAATTACCACTAAGAAAATATTGGAAGCATTGCGGAAAAACGACCAAGCTTGTTTAAAAATCGGATTAGCGAAGATACTTGATGAGTTTAATTGGAAAAATTCGTGAATATGACTTACTGACCGATCAGCTGCCGCTGAAAGAGTATTCGAGGCTGGACAAATCATCCAACGACTTGATTCTAACTCACCGGTTAATTGGGCACACATATCGGCCGGTTCTTCCTCTGGTAAACTATCCATATAACACTCTAAAGCATTGGTCTTACATGCCAGTTTTTGCTGATCTGTTAACTTATCGGAGCTGCAGAGGCGTCTAAGACCGGATGGAATTTGCCGATTTAATTCTGCTTCTTTTTCGGATAGTTTTTTCTTATCTTTAAATAAATCGAAGAGATTTTCAAAAAAAGACTTGGGCGGTGTAGCGTTAGAAACGCCAGAGATGTAGTCCATGCTGGTATCAATGAGTGAGCAAATTGCCTTATCTTTTTTAATCAAACCTTCAATAATAATATCATTTAAAGTTTTGGTTGGATTGGCGCGGATGGCTTGAGTGAGCGGACTATTACAAAATTGACAATCGCGTGGTGGTCGTGTGCTACGACACTCACGTTGACAGCGGTCAGCAATGCGTTGGAGTTTTTCGGTAGTGTTAGTACCGTCGATAATCTCTCCGAAGAAGAAATTATCTTCTTTAGCCATATAAAGTTTACGAACTTGACCATGAGGCACAACTAAGTTAGCCATTGTTAGGTGTAAATCGATATTGTCTCGAGTAAAGATGCTTTTAACAAATTTTTCAAGCCAGCCAGCATCGTGTTCCCATTTTTGGTCGGTGCAATTTTTGGTCATTGGTACAGTTGCGTTGTGTTTTAGAATGGATTCGCTATCACGTCCAAATAAGAATAGAGTCATAATCGCCGACGGCATAATACATGGACTGCGTTTCGGATCAAATGGGTCGTCATTGAAAGTACTGTATTTTAAGAAAAATGGTTCATTACCATATTGTAAATGACCACAAATAGGATTAGGGAGATTGTAATTAGAAGTGGCTGTTTCATAGCGCTGATCATAAATTTCGCCAACACCAGAAATAGGATCAATGCGAGCCGAGATTAACATAGAGACCTGTTTTTGAAAGTCATACTGGCCTTTGTTAATTGGTACTAATGGTACTAGATCGTTTAAAAAACCAGATCGATAAGTAGTAGAATTAGAATTCGATTGTGTGAAGACGATTGCTGGTTGTCCGTCAAGTTCAGTAACCCATGTACTTTTCCCTTTGATGGCGTTAGCAATTTGTGACCAGATACCACCATGGATATAAATTTCATTGTGATCACCACGGTTTTTAAACACTGCCTTTGATCCAAAAACTATTTCACACGCTTGGTTGCGTGATGACCCTGCTAAGAAGCGTGGTTTACAATAACAGCGTTTACCGTCGTTACTACAGCTAGCTGTGCCAGGTTGACAGTATTTATCAGGGCAGATTGGTGGCTGATCTTTAAACATAAAACAGCCATTAGCCGATGGCTCAATTGCCTGCGTTGGATACGCAAAAAACAAGTTAGCTAATCCCGCCAACCCTAATAATGCCAGTAACGCCATCCCCTTTTTAAGCATTAGCTATATTATGGCGCAAAAGTTAGTTTTTGGCAAGATAGGTTTTAAGGATTGTTAGGGTTATTAATGGCGTTAGCGATAGCATCATCTATAGCAACATCTAATTGGCGCATTTTTTCGATTTGTGCTTCTTTCAATTGGCGGAAGGTTTCGCCTTTTGGATTGAGTGCACCACGCAGAGCTTTTTGGTATTTTCGCATGCCTTTAATACATTTATCTTTAGTTAGATCATCAACACCAAAGCCAATTGCGTTTTCTGGGTCGTTTTTATCTCCAAACGTGTATATAATATTATTCTGATCATCTAGAGATTGTACGGTGAACTGCATGTTCGCAAACTTATTAACGATTTTAGTAATAAATTCCGTAGCATCTTTATCCTGGCTAATAAATTCATTTGAACCGAATCGTCCTTTGACTAACTGATTTAAAACAATGGCCATGGTCTTTTCTTCGCCAATTTTACCCTGTTCAATCAACTCTGGAGAAACGTTACCTAAATAGGTGGCGACTTTACCTAAGCCGTACTCACGAATTAAGTTAGCGACTTGCGTGGTGTGTTTTTTACGCCATGTACAATCTATGTCATTACCTTCGCTATCTTTTACGAAGTTACCATGATCATCTTTAATCTTATCAGTATTAAGGATATATTTACTTAATAAATCGATGCGATATGGGAAGAGTTTTTGCGCAGCGGCTTCCCAGACGGCTTCTTGCTCGCCATTAAATTCATATTCGTTACCTTTATCATCTCTAGCTATAATTTTACCTGGTTTATAGCCATTTGTTTCATCACCCATCACGATTGAGATAAGCTGATCGGTCGATAATTTATAAACACCCATGGCGGTTTTGTAATTAGATAATTCTTCGGAGTATTCTTTTCGAGTGGCGGCTATCATTTTACTTATGACGCCGACCTCTGTTCCTTCTTTACCTTCAAAAATGCCAGTACTAGCGCGTATAATATCT
>CAMUQR010000027.1 GCA_947097085.1 uncultured Candidatus Saccharibacteria bacterium
TTATTTTTAACAACTACTTAGTTCTATATTACACTTTTTACAACACTTTTTCAAATGTTTTTAATATTATTCATCAAGTTTAAGTGTTACAATGACAATCAATGAAATATTATTTGGTTGGGATTAATAAAGTTGTCTCTAAACAACATGAGCAGTTCACCTACCATAGTGAACATAATTATCGTGTTGGCCAAATTGTCCAAGTTCCGATTGGCAAAGCTCTTGCTCTGGGTGTGATTGTTGAATTAGTCAAAAAACCGGAGTTTGCCACTAAACCAATTTTTACCTCAGTCACTGATCAAACTTTACCATTACCACTCGTCAAAACTCTGCTATGGATGCGCCAGTTTTATTTAGCTCCACTAGCGAGCATTATTCAAACCGCCCTGCCAACTGGCATCTTAAAAAATCGGCGTGTCAGTCAAGCAATTTTTACTACCAGTGAATCTAACGCCTCGCTCATTCCCACCTCTGCTCAAGCCGAAATTATTAATAAAATCATTAATTCACCGCCCCAGACTCATTTACTGCGTGGTGTCACTGGATCTGGTAAAACTACTGTTTATCTTGAGCTTGTGCGTCAAGCGATCACTGCGCAACGATCAGCCATTATTATCATTCCAGAAATCGCCCTAACTACTCAGCTAACTCAACAATTCACCAGTCAATTTGAGCGCGTGATCGTCTTTCATTCCAATTTAACCGAATCCGCCCGCCATCAAATTTGGCAAGCGGTTTTAACAGCTCAGGAGCCAGTGATTATTATTGGCACGCGCTCCAGTCTGTTCTTGCCCGTCCAAAATCTCGGGCTAATTGTGATTGACGAAGCTCATGAAATTAGTAGTCTCAAACAAGACAAGAATCCTAAATATTCCAGCACACAAGTCGCTAGCGTGTTGGCAAAATTACATCATGCTCGGCTAATTTTAGGGAGCGCCACACCTCTGTTAAGCGACTATTGGTTTTGTGAACAAAAAAAGTGTTCATTGCTCGAATTACCTGAAACCGCTTTAAATGCCACGCCACCTCACATTGAGTTAGTCGACATGCGCACCAAGGCCAACTTCAAACGTAATTTTATTTTATCGAATCAACTACTGTCTGCGATTCAGAACTCACTTGACCAGCATCAACAAGTTCTGATTTTTCACAATCGCCGTGGTAGTACTTCAGCGACTTTATGTAAAGCTTGTGGTTGGCTGGCGGAGTGTCCACATTGCCATATTCCGCTCACCCTCCATCATGATAATTTTCAGTTACGTTGTCATTCTTGCAATTACACTCAAGCTATTCCCACGCACTGTCCACAATGCGGTTCAGCCGAAATCGAGCATCGTGGTATCGGCACCAAGCTGATTGAAGCGGAACTCGCGCGCTTATTTCCCAAAGCCACCATTCGCCGCTTCGATGCCGACACCCCAACTGACGAAAATGTCGCCAATTCCTACAATCAACTCCGCGACGGCACTATCGATATCTTGATTGGCACACAAGTTATTGCCAAAGGCCTTAACCTCCACAATCTCACCACTGTTGGCATTGTTCAGGCTGATACTGGTTTATTTTTGCCAGATTTTGTAGCTTCCGAGCGCACTTTTCAGCTTTTAACCCAAGTGATTGGTCGGGTCGGGCGCAATGCTAAATCCACTCAGGTTATCATCCAAACCTATCAGCCCGATCACCCTAGCATCAAATTAGCTCTCACTCAAGATTATTTGCAATTTTACCAACAAGAAATTGCCCTGCGCCGTGCTCACCACTACCCACCATTTTGTTTTCTTCTTAAATTGACGATTAGTTATAAAACTGAAGCTGTCGCCATCAAGCATGCTCGAACCTTAGCTCATGATTTGCGCCAGCGATTTAGCGATATTGAAATTGTTGGACCATCGCCTAGTTTTTACGAAAAACGTGGTGATAAATTCTATTGGCAAATCATCATCAAATCCACTAAACGTCCCATCCTCCAACAAATCGTCGCTAACCTCCCGCCAAACTGGCAATTCGACCTTGATAGCTCTAGTTTGATTTAAGCCTAAAACTCGCTTTTATCAGATGTTTATGGTATAATTTTGATATGAAAAAAGGCACCGTCAAAGACATCATTACCCTGCCCGACCCTCGTTTACGCCAAGCTTCTGAGCCAGTTGGTGAGATTAACGAGGAAATTTTAGAGATTATTGAACGGATGAAGCAAGCCGCGCTTGATTGGGAAGCTAACCGCCCACACGAAGTCAGCACTGCCCTGACCGCCGTCCAAATCGGTGTGTTAAAGCAAATTATCATCGTCCGAGAAGATTTTGGTGACAAAGACAACAAGCAATTTCACGTTTTAATCAACCCGAAAATCACTAAACTCGAAGGAAAAACCAGTCGCGATTTTGAAGGTTGTCTCAGCGTCAAGGATTTCTACGGCAAAGTCGCCCGCCCCGACAAAGTCAAAATCAAAGCCAAAAACGAAAAAGGTGAAACTTTTCATATCAAAGCTCGCGGTTTCTTATCACGTGTTTTACAGCATGAAATGGATCACATTAACGGTATTACTTTCGTGGATCGCATCACTAATCATGATGATTTTTATAGACTAGACGATAATGGTAACTTGCAGGAGTTAGATTATGACACAGAAGTCAAACCAACTGGTATTCTTCGGGACTGAAGATTATAGCGCTACCGTTCTTGATAATTTACTAGGCGCTGGTATCGCGATTGAAGCCGTCATTACCAAACCCGACCTCAAAAAAGGCCGCGGTCAAAAACTCCAAGCACCCGCCGTTAAAACCATCGCCGAAAACTACAACGTCACCGTCTATCAACCCGAAAATCTCACACAAATGCGTGATGCCATCGCACAAACCAGCCGTTTTGGGGCGATTTTAGTTAGTTTTGGTAAAATTATCCCCCAGGATATTATTGACAGCTTCGAGCTAGGCATTATCAACCTCCATCCGTCACTACTACCGAAATATCGCGGACCGTCGCCTATTGAAAGCGCTATTTATAACGGCGAACAGCTCACTGGCGTGTCAATCATGACTCTCAATGACAAAATGGACGCTGGAGCGATTTACGCCCAAGCACCGGTTGAACTTACCCCAGTTACCACCGCTAGTCAGCTCTATCAACAGACCGCTCAACTTGGTAGCAAGCTTCTGATTCAAATCTTACCGCAAATCATTGCCGGCAAACTAATCCCAGAACCTCAAGACGATACTCAAGCCACCTATTGCTCGCTCCTGACTAAAGCACAAGGCTGGCTCAATCCTGAAAAATCGAGCGCTGACCAACTCGTTAATCAAATTCGCGCCTATCATGTTTTTCCGAAGAGTCATCTCGAGATTTACGATCAAATCTGCATTATAACTGACGCCAGCGCCGATAGTCAGCCCACTTCGCCACTTAATTTTGAATGTGCCGATGGTCAATTTTTGAATATTCATCAGCTTATTGCCCCAAGTGGTAAAACTATGACCGCCACCGCCTTCGTCAACGGCTATAAAAACTAACAGTTTAAAAATCACCCACCAATGTGAGTGATTTGTAGTTTTAGGTCTATTTGTTCAACAATTGATCTTTATTATCAATAATTTCTTGACGCATTTTACTGACTACATCAGCTACAATTTGAGCATAATCTGGTCGATTCAGCTCTAGCCACTTCGTCGCAGCATATTCTGACAATAACCGCGTGTCCGCCACATCATAGCCAGTAGTTTTTTGCATTTTTTCAAACAAAGTATCAGAATGATACATCGGCACAAAAGCCGACAGCCAATTTATAATGAAGCTTGAATCTTTATCGGCAATTTTTTTAAACTCCACCACTTGCTCCGGCGTCATGTTATGCGATAGCGCATCACCAACTCGCAACTCGACTTCTGAATACAAATACTCCAAAAAAGCCTGCTTCTCTTGTGGTGGTAGAGCCCCCAAGCCAACTTCGTCTAAAAATTGTTCATTTAATTTCATAGCTTATGCTTATTATAGCGTTATTTCAATTTTCGTGCAACAATTTCTCGTTCAAACAGCTCAAACTTATCACCAATTTCTAATTGAATTTTCTTGGTTGATTTGAGTGATAAACCACACATATCACCCTCGAACACTTCTTTAACTTCTTGTTGGTGCTTTTCAACAGTCAATACTTCCAGTTCGGCAATTTGTTCTTTATTGCGCTTTACACGCACCAGCATACCTGGCATGATTTTACCAGTTGTCACCAAGCCACCAGCGATAATCTTATCTTTTGAAGTACGAAAAACACCTTTAACAGTCAATTTACCCATATCTTGCTCTTTGACTTCTGGCGCCAACAGCTTCTCCATCTCAGCTTTCGCATCATCCAACAGTTCATAAATTACGTTATACAAGCGAACTTGTACCCCAAGTCGCGCCGCTAAGCGCCGAATCGAAGCTGAGATATTGATATTAAAGCCATAAATCACAGTAGTGCCGTTAGCCGCCATTTTAACGTCGCTTTCGGTCACATCGCCAACACCATGCGCCACAACATTAACTTGCACTTCGTCATTAGTGTCGATAAGCTTAACGTTATCAATTACTGAAGTTAGACTGCCTTGGACATCAGCCTTAATTAACACATTAAAATCTTGTGCAACGGCACTCTGATGAATTTTGTCCAGCAATTCTAATCCAGTCACATTGCTACTTGGAACATTCATGCTAGCTTCATAACGAGCTTGATTGGCCAAGGCACGCGCCTCACGCTCCGAATTAACTTCTCGGAATAATTCACCGAAGTTTGGCAAAGTTTTAAAACCAGTCACTGTCACCGGCGTCGATGGACCAACTTTATTGACAGCTTTACCACGGAAATCAACAATTGTGCGGATTTTACCATAACTACCACCAGCCACCAAGATATCACCGACTTGCAACTCACCGTGTTGGACCAACAAGCCAACCACCGCACCTTTACCCTGACGCATCCGAGCTTCAATTACCAGACCCTCAGACAAATAGTCATAATCAGCTTTAAATTCCTCCATTTCGGCGATCAACAGAATTGATTCAAGCAATTTATCAATGCCTTCGCCCGTCCGACCTGACACTGGAACCATGATTGTATCACCGCCCCATTCTTCCGGATTCAAACGATATTCGCTTGCCAACTGACCTTTTACCATTTCGACATTGGCAGTTGGTTTATCAACTTTGGTAATGGCCACGATAATTTTAGCATTGGCTGATTCAGCAAATTTAATCGCCTCTACGGTTTGTGGCTTCACGCCATCATCAGCCGCCACCACAATCACCACAATATCAGTCAACAACGCTCCGTGCTGACGAATTGATGCGAAAGCCTCATGCCCCGGCGTATCCAACAAAGTAATTTTACGCCCCTGAAACTCCGTCTGATAAGCGGAAATATGCTGAGTAATACCACCCGCCTCGCCTTCAACGGTTTTCATATTCAAAATCTTATCCAGCAGAGTAGTTTTACCATGATCGACATGGCCCATTACTGCCACCACTGGCGGACGAATCCTCGCTTTATCAGATGCCTGATGAGCCGAGAGTTTCGTATCATGTACCACTTCCGCTTGCTCCAGCTTCACTTTTAAGCCTAATTCATCAATAATAATCGAGACGGTATCATAGTCAAGTTTTTGATTAATTGTCGCTACAATACCGTTTTTAAACAGCTCTTGGATCAAGCTAGCGACCGACAGATTGAGATTTTCGGCAAGCTCATTGACGGTAATTGACCCGCCCATTGTGATAATTTTCTCTTGCTCCATATGTCTCCTTTTTCTGTTGTCGCTAGCTCCTAAACACTAGCCGTTTATATTAATTTATTTTGCTAAGCATAGTGAAATCTTACGATTGTCTTTGTCAATGTCTAAGATTCGGAATTGTTTTTTCTCATTAAGAGTAAAAATATTCTCCGGGTTAACATCATCACCCTTGCCCAGTTCTGAAACATGAACTAACGCTTCAACTGATGGGCTAAGTTGTACAAACGCACCAAATGGTGTAATGCGAGTGACGGTTCCCTCGACTTCGTCACCTTTTTTAAACTTTTCAACTTCACTAATCCATGGATCGTCAGTCAATTGTTTAATACTTAAGTTCAGGCGGTCTTTGTCGATATCAATAATTTTAGCTTCGATATCGTCACCAATTTTGACATAGTCGTTTGGATCAACTACACGCTCCCAGCTGATTTCTGAGATGTGTACCAAGCCCTCAATGCCATCAACGGTCACGAAGACACCGAACTCAACTACGCCAGTTACTTGACCTTTAACTTTGTCACCAACTGCCATTTTGCTGAAGGTAGCAGCTAGGCTGTCTTTAATTGCTTCTTTTTCTGAGAAAATTAGCTTGTTAGTCTTGCGGTCAACATCAATCACACGAGTTTTGATTTTTTTACCAATCAAGCTGTTCAGGCGTTGCAAAATCTCGTCTTTATCGCTTGAAGCTACTCGTGGGTAATGTTCAGCTGAAAGTTGTGATACTGGTAAGAAACCACGTACGCCTTCATATTCAACCAACAAACCACCGCGATTAGCGTCAAATGGTTCAACTTCCACAATTTCTTCATTTTCCATGATTTTGGAAACTTCTTCCCAACCACGGTCTTTGACGGCTTTGCGTAGTGATAATAATACGCGACCATCTTCTAATTCTTCGTCCATGACGCTTGCTGATACTTCATCGCCAACATTGAGTTTGCGACTAAAACCAACTTCACGACGTGGTACCACACCGGTACCGCCGGCACCAAGATCAACCAACACTTCATGTTTCTTCACTGAAATCACAGTACCAGTTGCGATATCGCCCTGAGCTAGAGGCTTAATTTGCTCATTCTGAGCTAATAGCTCATCCATAGTTAAAGTGGCTTTTGCCATAAGTCTTTTCTAATACTTCGCCTAGATTAAGCGAAATATTATATAACTCCTTTCTTAGATAATATTGTCCAAAAAGAATCAGCCTAGAGAAGAGAGTTACGACTTAAAACCAACTCTAACCGACCCTTAATAGATTATCTATATTTTACCCTGTTTTGCGAGTTTTTTCAAGGATAAGTTTTTTAAAAAATAAGAAGGCGTTTTGTTCAAGAAAACAGTCCCCACCCCATGGCCGATACCAGTCTGTCGAGCAATTAATAGCTTAACGCTTTTGTAGCACTAAAACCACCGCATAAGTCAAAGCCGACAAGCCTAGTGCCGTCACCCAACCATTGCCACCAGTGCGGGACAGTTCGGTTGGGTTGGTCACATTTTGAGTTGTATTTGGCGCAGTAGTTTCAGGGCTAGTTGAGGCTGTCACATCAGGCGTTTTGTTTGGCTGAGTTGGAGTGGTGTTAGGTGATGGTGCTGGTTTTGAATCATCAATCGTCACCGTGTTATCTGGTTTGCGTTGCTCTTCAACCATTGCCAAATTTTCTTTTTGCTCGCCTTTATTATTGACGAGATTTTTAATCGCCATGATACCACCACCAGTAATCACTATAAACAGCACCAAACCGATGATGAAATACTTAAATGACGGATCTTTAATGATATATTTAATATTTGCCATAATAATTCTCCCTTGAACAAGCTATATATTTTAATTATATCATATTTATCATAAAAAGTAAATACATAAGCGTAGAGCGGGATTTGATATAATATGATTAATACAACTACAGTGAATTAAGTGGGGATCACCCGGAGGAAAATATGATTATCGCAGTTGATATTGGCAGTCAAACATTAACCATCGCCAGTCTAGACGACACTGGCACAATTACCCAGCAAATGGAGTTTTTGACTCCCAATTTAGCGAGTGACTGCCTTGGACTGATTCAAGCCACCATTGCTAAAGATTTTGCTGATCAAAAACCCAGCGCAATTGTGATTGGCGTGCCAGGCGTAGTGCATCACAATGTCGTCGAATGGTGTAGCAACCTGGGCGATGACTGGATTGGTTTTGATTTCCGCCCTGAGCTTGAGCAAGTATTTCACGTACCAGTTTTAGTCGAAAATGACGCTAATTTAGGCGGATTAGCTGAAGCTACTAATATCAGCCCCACTCCGAAATCACTGATTTACCTTAATATCGGCGCTGGCATCGGCTCAGGCTGTGTGATTGACGGTAAACTACCGCACGCCCTACTCGATTCTGAGGCCGGCATGATGATGCTGGAATACGATGGAGCAGTGCAAACTTGGGAAAACTTCGCCTCCGGTAAAGCTATCGCCGAAGCTTATAACCAACTCGCCAAAAATATCAAAAATCCAGCCATTTGGGATGCAATCGCCGATCGCATTTCGCGTGGACTATTGATGCTCATTCCGATTCTCCAACCACGCTATATCGTCATTGGCGGTAGCATGGGTAGTTCTTTTAATCAATACCAACAAGCGCTCAATGACCTGATTGATGAGCGGTTACCCGCTAATCTCCGTCGACCGCAGATTCTAGCCGCCAAAGATCCGAAACTATCAGTGATTTACGGCTGTTATCAATATTTTAAACATCATGACCAATAATCACCTTATCCAGTTAGTTCAAAAGCTCCAAGCTGATTTTCCGCAATTTCAATTTCAGGCTGGTAATCAGTTTAAATTTCAACCAGATAGACAGACTATCGTTTATCAACCTCAGGTTGAACAAGCTGAGCTTTTATTACTCCATGAGCTTGCTCACGCTCTACTTCAACATGCCGACTATCGTTTTGACATTGAACTTGTTAAAATGGAAACTGACGCCTGGGAATACACCAAAAATCAGCTTTTACCGCACTATCAGGTCGCAATTGACGCTGATTTAATTGATGAGACGCTTGAAACCTACCGTGATTGGCTCTATCAGCGCAGTTGCTGTCCTAAATGTGGTTCAGTTGGCTCCCAGACCGCTGATTTGAGCTATAAATGCCTAGAATGCTCTGCACGTTGGCGTCCCAATGAAGCCAAATTCACTGCTCTGCGTCGCAAACAGCTCAATTAAGCATTTCATTACCTGTTCGTCCGTTACTAGCGCCACTTCCATGAACGAGGGTGACATATGATTGATACAACCACCCCACACATTCTCAACGCTCAAAAACCCGCTCTCTCCAAGCGGGCTTTTGTATTTTTTGGCAATTATTTAAGCAGTTTTCTTAGCTGGGCCTCGTTTTGACAAACGACCGCCTTTAGCACCTGCGATACGCGCTAATTCACGATTGGCAGCAAAACCACCAGTTGTGCCTTTTTTACCACCTTTAGCACCAATTTTTGCGTAAAAATCTTTACCATAACGCTCTTTGTTCGCAAGCGCTGCTTTTTTACCGCCTTCTTTAGTTCCGGCCATAATAAATAATTCCTTTCTTATTTTACACACATCTCTCTTATGATATGTTAATGCTTTAATTATATCATACCATAACTACTTTGTCAATATTTACACAAGCACTTTTTTATTGTAATAAAACTGTTGCAATTATGCGTCTCGTGCTATATAATAGAGATACCCTGTTTTTTGAATACAAAGAACAGATAAATACTACAACACACTCTCAAAGCGAGAATGGCCCAATCTTCTGCGAGATGGGCTATTTTCTTATGGTTTCTAGTACAATTAAACATTCCACAAGTCCACAATCAATCATTGAGTAGTATCTCAGTCTAATTAACGAGACGGCTCACAGCCAAAATATAACACAACCAACTCAACTGAGTTCAGACAGGATCAACAACAATAAAAAGAAAAACTCCCCTTTCGGAGAGCTTCTCTATAATTCGGCATCGTGCTAGTTTCCCGCATAGCAGTATAATCGCCGCTGATGAGCTTGACTTCTGTGTTCGGAATGATTACAGGTATTTCCTCATCGCCATGGACACCGAAACACGACTTCGACACTTTGGGCTGATATATCGTCATCAGTGGGTCAAAGTCTTATTTCGGTAGCCATTATTTTCATTTTGTAAATAACAACATGGTGTGATAAACACCAATTATTAGTCAAAGCCTAACTTACCTTAATAATAAAGCAAGTAGCATAAAAAGTCAATGGGACTATTAGTATGCTTCAGCTGAATATATTACTATACTTACACCTTGCACCTATCAAACAGATAGTCTCTCTGTGTCCTCATAGGGAAATCTAATCTTGAAGTGGGTTTCGCACTTAATATGCTTTCAGCGCTTATCCCTTCCGAACATAGCTACTCGACAATGCAGCAGGTGGCCACAATCGATACACCAGAGGTTCGTCCACTCCGGTCCTCTCGTACTAAGAGCAGATCTTCTCAAATTTCCTTACGTCCATACCGGATATAAACCGAACTGTCTCACGACGTTCTGAACCCAGCTCGC
>CAMUQR010000028.1 GCA_947097085.1 uncultured Candidatus Saccharibacteria bacterium
AGCCAGTTGACGGTCGTTGGCTCCTCGGCGTATGCTAGCTGACTGACAAGCAGTGCGCGCAATTCGAGTTGTTCAGGCGTGTCCGTAGCTTGCGCAGTAAAGCCAAGTTGCTTAGCCTGCGATTTCGCACTTTGTGCTACTAGATGTTTTAAGTTTTTTTCTGTTGTGGTCGCCTCAACGAAAAAGCGGAGCGAGCCAACGATTTTCGCCAGATTATTCCAGACTAGTAAATCATGCTCTTTGCCTTGGAGCGACTGAAAATCATCGACTAGCTCGGCTGAGGTGATGTAATTATGTTTGGCGAGCAATAGTTGGTTAGATAAATAATAAAATTGATCGAGCGCACTCAATTCGCCCATCATTAAACGCTGGCGCAAGTAGCTTTTGCGCGCCTCATCGTAATTTGTCACCATAAAACCGACAATATCACGATTAATCAGGCACAGTTGCTGATTAGCGCTGGCCTCAGCTTGCCACAGCACCTCTGGGAGATTAGCGCTAGTGGCTTCAACACCGAGAGGAATTGGCCAGGTTTGCGGACTGTCATAGCCAAATTGGCGCTGAGTAAGAGTCTGATTGCGTAATTCCACCAGTGGAAAACCGCTTTGATGGAGCCATTTTTGCATAAAATCAACCACTGGTTTGCCGGAAATCTGCTCAAAAGTATCCAAAAAGTCATCGGTTGTTGGGTTTTGATAAGCAAATTGCGTTAAAAATTGTCCCAGCGCCTGGGCGAATTGAGCCTGACCGAGCCATTTTTCGAGCATTAGCATCACACACGCTCCTTTAGCGTAGACAATTGCCCCGTCAAAAATCGTACTAATCTCATCAGGATGTTCAACCGGTGTCAAAATCGGCTGTACGCCCGGCAGAGCGTCGCGACTTTGAGCGTACTGGTAATTAAAACTATAAAAATCATGCCAAATCTGATATTCCGGGTGAATCGCCTCAACCGCGAAGTGTTCGAGGAGCGTCGCTAAACTTTCATTAAGCCACAGTTCATCCCACCATTTCATTGTCACTAGGTTACCAAACCACATGTGAGCGAGTTCGTGAGCAATCACCGAAGCAATTTGTTTTTTGGAACTGACGGCAGTGGTGTTATCAGCTAGCAGTAAAGCTTCGCGATAAGTCACTAAGCCCCAGTTTTCCATAGCACCCGCTGCGAAGTCCGGTAAAGCTACGTGGTCGCATTTCGGCAGAGGGTATTTAACGCCTAGGAACTGTTCATAAAAATCAATTGATTTGACTGCGACATTAAGTGCAAAATCAAGCGCCTCGGGCTGGTGAGCTGGTGTAGCATAGACGGTTGTCTGAATGCCTGAAGCAGTAGTAGCGGTCTTGCTAATGAGCTCGCCGACTACAAAACCTAGTGTGTAGCCACTCATCAATGGCGTAGTGGCGAAAGTGGTGTGAAGCTGACCATCAACCTGCTGTTGCTCAGCAACCGGCATGTTCGATAACGCCGTCACGCCTGTCTCGGTGACCAGCGTCAGGTCAAAAGTTGCCTTGGCAATCGGCTCATCAACGCACGGCATTACCTCGCGCAGGTAGTGGCTCTCAAACTGGCTGGCGATTAGCTCACGAGGTTGACCATCAAGCTGGTAATAGCACGGATAAATGCCGTTCATCTGGTCAGTAATTTGCCCGTTATAACGAATAGTGATTGGCTGACTGTCGGGGTTAGCTAGCTCTAAAACATTGTCGTGATAATTAAACTCAACCGCCTGGTCACCGATTTTAACCGATTCGATGGTTAAATAATTAGCGTGGAGTTTGACGATTCCGCTAGGATTTTTGACTTGGCCGGTAATCACTACTGTGCCTTGAAAACGTCGACCAACACGATCAATCTCAAGTTTAAGTTGGTAATTTTCTGGTTTAAAATGCTCAAAAAAATGCTCTAATTTCATACTAATATTGTAGCGAAAAGTTAGGGCGAGTGCAATTTTCAATGTTGGGGTAGTTTTTAGCCGAAAACTCCCGCAAACGCTAGAACTGAGGTATAATAAGTTTATGTTTAAACGGCTTAAAACAGCAAATATTTTTCAGCAACGACGCCGTCTGGCGCTATTAGGTGCGTTGGTGGTCTTGCTGGTGATTTTAGTGCAGATTCCCGCGTCGCAGTATCGTCAGTTTTGGACGGAGTTGGGGCAATTCTTCGGTTATGATGTTGGTTTAGGACAATTTCAGACTGATCAGGCTTCACTTGATTTATTAAATACGCTTGAAGTCAAAGGTCGGGCGCCCAAGACTGGCTATAAGCGCGAACAATTCAGCGATGGCTGGGGTAAGGTCGGCGCTTGTGATATGCGCAATGTGATTTTGAAGCGTGATTTAACAGAGGTGCAAGTGGATCAAAAATGTAAAGTCCTATCGGGTAAATTGCATGATCCATACACGGGGCAGTTAATTAATTACCAGCGTGGCCAGCAGTCAAGTTCGGCAGTGCAGATTGATCATATTGTGGCAGTCAGTGATGCCTGGCAAAAAGGCGCTCAGCAACTGACTCCAGCCGAGCGTCAGCAATTTTATAATGATCCGGATAATCTGCTAGCAGTTGACGGTCCAGCCAATCAACAAAAGGGTGATGCCGATGCTGCCACGTGGTTGCCATCTAATAAAGTATTTCGTTGTCAATACGTGGCGCGTCAAGTTAAAATCAAAGCGCGCTATAAATTATGGGTGACTGATGCCGAAAAGCAGGCCATCGCTCGTGAATTGACAAAATGCCCAAAATGAGTTTTATTTAACACATGGTAGTAATCGTTCGACAAAATCTAATAAAAAATCAGCGACAATTTGCGGTTATTAAGCGGCGGTTATCGGAGTTGTTGGGTGATGATGTTGTGATTGAGCATGTTAGTTCAACGGCCGTGCCAGGGTTAGTCGGTAAAAATATTATTGATATTATGATCGGTGTGCGAGCGTCGTCTGATGTTGCGATGACTAGCCAACGATTAGCGCAAGCGGGGTGGTTTGTCGGCAAAAAATGTGATGCAGATTATTGTTTTTTGGCATCGCGCCAGGAAGAAACTGTAGCAGGCGATGTGCATTTGCATCTGGCGTTAGTTGGCAGTCAGCGCTATCGGCAGTTCGTAGAGATTCGGGATTTTTTGCGTCATAATCCAGACTGGCGTCGGCGTTATAATCAAGTTAAAGCTCAATTGGTGCGCGAATTGCGAGTCGATCGTGCAACTTATAAACAGCTTAAAAGTCAGTTTATTGAACAGATATTAGCTGAAATTGCTCAAAATCAGCAAAAATCCTCCAAAAACTCTTGACAAAATAACCACAAGCGTGATATAATAAAAATATAATTGTTTTGTTTCAGATAAATCGTCGGTTGGTTGCCGGCGATTTTCTTTTAGGTCAAAGAGAATATTATAAACCCGATACTTATGATTTGTGGAAGTACTCGGTCGAGAATTGAGTAGTGACTGGTAAAATAAGTTGATTTACGATTTTGACTCTAAAATAAAATCTACCGACTGACATTGATCGGTAGATTTTGGTGCTTGTTGATGATGGTAAATCAGGCCTATTTCAGCTGTAATAGATGATTAGGCGTTAAGCTCAACTAAACGATTGATAGTTTTTTCGGTGAGCAGATTATTACGTAAGTCGCGCCAAACAGCTGGATTATCGAGCTGTTTCAGAGCGTCAGGACTGCCAGCATATTGCGTTTTGAGTTCGGCAAGCTTAGCATCGACTTCGTCTTCAGCGACGTCGATTTTTTCTAGTTTAGAAACTTCGGCGATTGCGAGACCGGATTTGACACGAGCTTCAGCTATCGGAGCGAGTTCTTTAGCAATCCAATCTTCCTCGCTCAGATTAAGCGACTCAAGATATTGCTCTAAAGTCATACCGCGATACATCAGATTTTGAGTCATATCGCGCTTCAAAGCGTTGATTTGGTCGGTTTTGAGGACTTCTGGAATAGCAACTTTGGTTTTTTTGCCAAGTTCGTTAACTAATTCGTCACGGTATTTAGCTTTCGCCTCTTCTTCTTTTTGAACAATCAGGTTCTTGCGAATGTCAGCTTTAAAATCGGCGAGAGTTTTGAAATCGCCTGCTTGTTTAGCGAGATCGTCGTTTAATTCTGGCAGTTTAACTTCCAGAACTTTTTTCAGACTAGTAGTGAAGACGACGGCTTTGCCAGCCAAGTTTTTCGCATGGTATTCTTTTGGAAACTTCAGTTTTAGGTCGAAGCGCTCATCGGCTTTTTTGCCAACAATTCCTTCTTCAAAACCAGGGATGAACTGACCTGAACCGAGTTCTAGGGTGTAATCTTTTGCCTCGCCACCTTCGAATGGTTTGTCGCCAAGATAGCCTTTGAAATCGATTACGACCTTGTCGCCAAGTTTCGCTGGGCGATCGACTGGTTCGTCGGTCGCAAAGCCTTTTTGGACGCGTGCCAAAATGTCATCAACGTCTTTGTCAGTGACTTTAGCGACGGTTTTTTTGACTTTGAGCTTCTTATAGTCAGGCAATTTAACTTCAGGCACAACTGGTACGATAGCTTTGAATTCGAGTTCTTGTTCTGGTACGAATTTAGTGATGTCGACTTTTGGTTGATCGAGTGGATTTAAATCCTCTTGGCTAAACGCCTCAAACAGCGCCTTGTTGACTGCTAATTCAATCACGCGGTTCGCGAGTACGCTCGGATCAAGTTGTTTTTTGGCAACATCAGCTGGGACTTTACCTTTGCGGAAGCCTTTAGCACTGACGCTTGGTGCGAGTTGTTTTAAAGCTTGGGTTTCAGCCTCAACGAGCGCCGTTTTGTCAAGGGCGATGGTCAGACTGACTTCTGTATCTGATAAATGGGTTTTCTCTATTTTCATAAGAGATATTATATCATAAATTGGCGGATAATCATCTATTGCGCCAAGTTAAGACTAGGAGCGGGAATGGGATTATTCTAAAGCTTTGATTAGAGCCTTGATGTCGAGTTCAACGCTTTGATTGGTTTTGATATTCTTGAGGCTGTATTTGCCACTGGCAACTTCTTGCTCACCAAGGATAATCACACCGAGCATCGCTTTTTTGTCAGCAGCTTTGATTTTTTTGGCTAATTTGCGATCGGTGAAGTCGATTTCGACATTGATACTAGCTTGACGCAGGGTTTTAGCTAGCTGAAAAGCGGCTGATTCTTGGTTATCCAGTGGCAAAATCATGTACTTGGTAGCTGGAACATAACTTGGAGCTAGATCGTGGAGTTTAACAAACTCAAGACAAGTTGAACCGCCAGGAGCGACACCAACGGCCGAAATCGGTTCAGCGCCGAACATACCAACCAATCCATCGTAGCGACCGCCACCAAATAACGAGCGGTTATTCTCGGGGTGAGTGTCGAATACTTCAAACACGGTGCCAGTGTAATAATCAAGACCGCGCATTAAGAAAATGTCGAAACGCGCATTGGTGATGCCTTGTGTTTTTAGTACTTCTAGAATTTTGACAACATTTTGATAATCAGTGGTATTTTTGAGTTCCTCTGGGAAATTATCGAGCGCAGAGTTGTCGAGTAAAGTTTGCAACTTCGCTAGGGCTGTCTCGTCAGCGACTAATTCAGTCAGCTTAGTTTGGAATTCCGCTACGGGCAATTTGTCCTTTTGGTCGAGCAATTTGATGAGCTTGTAAGCGGTGTCGTCGTTCAGTCCGAGATAATCTTTCATTAGAGTGTTGATTAGGCGACGATCATTGATACGAATCTCAAACATATCTTGAGTTGCGCCAAAGTTCATTAGAATTTGCCATGATAACATCAGAATCTCAGCATCGGCATAAATTGAATCATCGCCAAAAATATCTGCGTTAAGTTGCCAGAACTCACGTTCACGACCTTTTTGGGGGCGTTCATAGCGCATAAAGTTAGCCACTGAGTAAAATCGTGCTGGATAAGCCAGTTCTTGGCGTTTAGCGGCGACTAATCGGCAAATGCTTGGGGTCATTTCGGGACGAATTGCAACTTGACGATCGCCACGGTCGGTGAAAGCATAGGTTTGCTGATTAGCTAATTCATCGCCGGATTTAGCCTGGTAAATCTCTAAGGGCTCAAGTAGTGGTGCGCCATATTCCAAAAAACCAAACTGTTGGCTGGTTTGGTGCCAGTTGTTAAAAATCAGATTTTGTAATTGTTTGTCTTCGGGGTATAAATCACGAGTACCTTTGTAGCCTTGAGTTGATAATGTCATAAAATTCCTTTCATTAAATCCAAAGTTTATCAAAAAAAGTTGTTTTTACAAAAAACGTCTGAGTTGTCCAAATTATTTTTTGGAGTGGGGTTTTGGATCTTTGGTGTGGATGTTGTCTTGGCTGAGTTCGGCTGGAGTCTTGGTGGTTTTGTTTTTAGCGGTAAACTTCAAACTAGCGATTTTGAACCAGATAAAGAGCGCCAAATCAACTACCAATAAGCCAATTAACAATTTAAACAGAGGGTTATTGACGGCGGTGTCGGGATTTTGAATAAATAAATAGCCAGAACCGAGCATCATAATCACACTTAAAACAATGACAACCATGCGTAATGTAGATAGACGTGAAGCCTGTTTCATAACAACATTATAGCATTATTAGAGATAAAGGCAACTATTTGTCGATTTGGGGCGCTAATTTGAAGCGACGTGTCCATTCATACATCGCAATGCCAGCCGCAACGCCAACATTAATTGAGCGAGTTGAGCCGAATTGTTCGATTTGCACCATGGCGTGGGTGTGCTGGAGAAGCTCAGCTGATATACCACTGTTTTCGCTACCAAAAATCAGTATTGCTTGACGTGGCAATGGAAAAGTAGCTAGGTCATGTGCGCCCGATTGGTTATCAAGAGCAATCAGTTGGCAGTCAGCTGGCACTGCCGATAGAAAATCTGTCACGCTTGGATGATGAACGACCTCAAGATATTTATCAGTCATCATTGCTCCGCGTTTGTTCCATTGTTTGCGACCGATAATATGGACGCGTCGGACATTGAAGGCATTAGCGCTACGAATAATTGTGCCCATGTTAAAATCACGTTCGAGATTCTCGATGGCGATTTCGAGTTCTGAGGCTGACTCGGCTAAATCTTGGCGAATGGCATCAAGATGCCAGTGGCGATATTTATCGACAACATTACGCTGGTCGCCGTGAATTAGGAGTTCTGGGTCAAACGGAGTTAGATCGTCTGCCTTGACATGATGAGTCGATGAATTAAATTCGACATTAGGCGAAGAAGTCATTATGGTAGTTAGAAGTTATTTTTTGAGCAATATCGCGCAAGTCGGCGTGTTGTTTAACACGCGGTGCGAAGATACCATACGGGTCGAAGATAGCTTTAATTTCATCATAAAGTTGAGCTAGCTCAGGTGAAATTTGCTTCGGTGCGACCAGGCTTTTGAGGCGACCATCACCGCCGTTGGCGCAAATTACACCGCCAAGCTCCGTGACAAGTGTTGAGTAAGAATTGAGAAGTTTGAGGGCTTTTTGTTTGTTGATAATTTGATGCAAATCCAGACTGGACTGTAAGTTCAGTACCTCAGTTAGTACCGAGCCATAAATCGGTAAATCGAGACCCATGGCGATTTCAAGCTTAGCGATGGTGTCAGTAAACGATTGCCATTTGACGCGTGGAACACTGGCGCCACAAGCAATTGGGACTGACTTATGAATCGTTTCGTCAAAATCCAGCATTAGTGGCAAATCACGCATTTGCATCACTTCGTCATTGTCGTTAGCGATACCGCGGGCCTGCTTGGCGATAGTAGCGATTTTTTTTGCTAGGCTCTTAAGCGAAAACTTATTTTTAGCTTCAACTTGGACGAGCAGGTGATAAGCGGTTTGACCACCCATGGCATGATCGGCAACTTCAACATCAGGATAGGCTCGGCCTTGGCTGGCTGATAATCGGAATAATTTATGCGAAAAAATATCAAGAATGGTTGGCTTGAGTTTCAGAAGTTGGTCGGAAGCATCCATAGCATCGGCTAGCGTGGTAAACGACAACAAACGGGAGATTTTATAAGGCAATAAATCGTCGAGGCAGATAATTGCTTCGGTGATAATACCCAGAGTTCCTTGCGAGCCGATAATTAACGGCGTCAAATCAAATCCTGCCTCGGTTTTGACCTTGGCGATGTTGGCATAACCGGCGTTATCGACATGGTCGGGATTGATGGTGGCGATGAGAGCATGATTTTCTTCAATCAGAGCGTCAATCTTGCGGTAGACTTCGCCTTCGGCGGTTGGCAAGCCAATTTTCGCACTGAGTTCGCGCTTGTTGAGGCGCTTGGTCTGCAAAGTAGTACCATTAGCCAGGACTACTTCCAGTTGATCAACTATCTGATAAATTAAATTACCGTGGCGCGCGAGCGGATAAATTAAATTATGACTAATTACCCCGCCAATTGAATGGCGTGCATCGGTCACATTCAGAGGCAAAGTCAGTCCGTGTTCTTTTGCAATGAGATTGATGTCGGTTAAAGCGGTGCCAGCCTGAGCATGAATTAGAGCTTGGTCAGGATCGAAGTCTACTACGCTATTTAAATAACGTGAAGTATTAATTAAAATTCCATCAGAGAGCATCCCGCCGGTAAAATCATTGCGATAACCACAAGTGCTGATTGGTAAAAGTTTATTTTTGCTAGCGAGTTGAAAAGATAGACTGGCGGTTTTGCGGATGTCTTCAGTGCTACGGGGAAAAATCACCGCCTCGGGTTTAACGCTTAAGATGCTTTTGTCTTGTGCGAAAGTGGCAATGACGTCGTTACGCGATACAGCCTCTCCCAGTAAGTTTGCATTCAGATAACTGACAATTTTATTCATAATATTAGTTTATCATAAACACAACCGAAATAGAATATTTTTTGGTCAATTGCTGGACAAACGGGGAATGTTTTGCTATACTGTAGGGGCAATTCGCCGCGGTGGTGGAATTGGTAGACACGCTAGCCTTAGGAGCTAGTGTCGCAAGACGTGAAAGTTCGAGTCTTTTCCGCGGCACCAGTTTAGCATAAGTAATATGCACAGATAGAATACACGCATAGGTGTGTTTTTTATTATTACTAAAAGCTACGATTTTTGCAATGAAAATACAGCTTCAACTCTTTATTTTTACATCAAAAAATGTCATAATAATCAATATGCAAAATTATCTCATTCCAACTGTTATTGAAGAAACTAACCGCGGTGAGCGGGCTTTTGATATCTATTCACGCTTGTTAAAAGAGCGGATCGTGTTTTTGGGCGAGGACGTTAATCACCACACGGCCAATATTATTGTGGCACAGTTGTTGCATCTGGCGTACGAGAACCCTGACGAAGATATTAAATTTTATATCAATAGTCCTGGTGGCTCGGTCTATGACGGCCTAGCGATTTATGACACGATGAACTATATCAAGCCAGATGTCCAGACGATTGGCATTGGACTGCAAGCATCAATGGGAGCGTTCTTGTTGTCGAGTGGTGCTAAAGGCAAACGATTTGTGTTGCCGAGCAGTCGAATTATGATTCATCAACCATCAAGTGGCACGCGTGGCAAAATTACCGATCAGGAAATTGATCTGCGCGAGAGCATTTTCTTAAAAAATGAATTAAACCGAATCTTAGCTCACAACACTGGTCAAAAATTATATAAAATTGAAAAAGACGTCGATCGTGACTACTGGATGAGCGCGCAAGAAGCGGTTGAATATGGTCTGGTGGATCAAGTGATCACGAAACCTATTTAGACAAAAGATTTTTAATATTTTTCTATTGTCAAAACGAGCATTTTTTGCTATAATCTATCTCATAGAAAGTATAGTGCTCGTTTTTTCGTGTTGTCTAGTGGCCACAGACAATGCAACCAGAGCGACTAGTGTTATCTATTTGTGCCGTCAATAATAACTAACAAGAGGAGAGGTTTAGTGGCGTCGTCCCCAAAAAATCCCAATCAGCGAGTGTATTTCACTCAAGAAGATAATAATTTGCCGATTCCAAATCTCATCGCGCATCAGATTGATTCGTGGAAAGATTTAAAAGAAGTTGGCATGAGCGAAATTTTTGCCGAAGTTCAGTAAAGCCGGCAAAAATATATATGAATAATACAAATTTAATTTACGCTTACGGC
>CAMUQR010000029.1 GCA_947097085.1 uncultured Candidatus Saccharibacteria bacterium
GCATTACACTATTTGGTTGGCGGGTGTTTGATGGTGGTATTATGGGTGTGGCGATTGGCGTGGTGTTTGGTTCAATTTGTCAGTTGGCGGTTAGTGCGATTGGCGTGATGGGGCTTGGTTTTAAATATAGTTTTAAGATTTTTTGGGACAACGAAGGTTTTCTCAAAGTTCTTAAGATCTTCCCAGCTCGTTCACTCGATCAAGGCGCGGATTATCTTAATAGTCTCGTGGAAACTCGCCTGGCGTCAGGTATGGCGCCGGGAACAATTGCATCATATTATCAGGCGTTAACCTTACATACAATGCCGATTAACTTGATCGGTGTGGCGATTTCTAATGCCGCCTTTGCGAGCATGACTGAGAAACTATCGCTTGGTCAGACTGGTCAATTTAAGCGCGAAGTACGAACAATTTTGCGAACCATTGTCTGGATTGCTTTGCCAATTGCAGTTATATCCTTTTTTGCGCGTGGTTATATAGTGAGTTTTGTCAAAAGTGGTGGTAATCAGCTGATTGCTGGATTGTTCGGAGCACTAGTGGTAGCGATTTTCTTCCGGTCAATTTATCACATTTTGGCGCGGACTTTTTACGCTCAACAAGATACCAAAACACCATTTTATGTGTCGCTGGTGGCGATTACGATTAATATTGGTCTTGCTGTGATTTTTACAACAGTATTTAAATTTGACGCCTATGGACTAGCGTGGAGTCAGTCAATTACCGCACTGGTTGAAGTGATTATTTTATCAATCGCCATGCGTTTTA
Organism: uncultured Candidatus Saccharibacteria bacterium; assembly: GCA_947097085.1. Classification (GTDB taxonomy): domain Bacteria; phylum Patescibacteriota; class Saccharimonadia; order Saccharimonadales; family Saccharimonadaceae; genus CAMUQR01. The sequence continues at coordinate 766 of CAMUQR010000029.1, forward strand.
AAGTCAAAGGTATTTTGGACGAGCAATTTATGATTTGTTTTTGCAAAATGGTGATTTCAGTGGCGGTCACATCAGTGATTTGCTATGGTTTGGTATTAAAAATGCCACTGCGTGAAACTGATAAGAGCTTTTTTGTGACTTTTCCAAAGTTTTGTTTGATTAGTATGACGAGTGTGTTGGTGTATTTTGGGTTGTCGCGAGCGTTTAAACTAGATGAGGCGCAAGTGATTAGTCAAAAAATTAAACGGCTGATTTTGCCGAAACCTGAGGAGAAACAATGACCGATTTAAATCATATTCGAAATTTTTGTATTATTGCCCACATTGATCATGGCAAGTCAACTTTAGCCGATCGCCTAATGGAAAAAACAGCCACCGTCGATAAGCGTGAGATGAAATCGCAGTTGCTCGATTCGATGGAACTAGAGCAGGAGCGGGGGATTACGATTAAATTAACGCCGGTCACCATGAAGTATCAGTATCAGAACGCCGAGTATATGTTGAATCTGATTGACACGCCTGGCCATGTTGACTTTAGTTATGAAGTTAGTCGGAGCTTGGCGGCCTGCGAGAGAGCGATTCTAATTGTTGATGCCTCACAAGGTGTTCAGGCTCAAACCCTCGCTAATATTTATCTAGCGCTAGAGGCTGATTTGAAGATTATTCCAGTTTTAAATAAAATTGATTTGCCGGCGGCCGATGTGCCAAAAGCGAGTCGGGAAATTGTCGAGCTACTGGGTTGTGACGAAAGCGAAATTCTCAAAGTCTCCGCCAAAACTGGTGAAGGTGTTGAGGCGGTTTTGCAAGCAGTGGTGGAGCGGATTCCAGCTCCACGGGGTGAGGTTGATGGTCCAACGCGCGCACTGATTTTTGACTCGTATTATGATGATTATCGCGGGGTGGTGCTGTATGTGCGGGTCGTTGATGGCAAACTCGACAAGAACTCGAGTATCACGATGCTAGCGACTAAAGCTGACGGCTTGGCGTTAGAAGTTGGTCAGCTCAAGCCGAAAATGACCGCTCAATCTAGCCTCAGCTCAGGTGAAATTGGTTATATTGTGACCAACTTAAAATCAACTCGCGAAGCGCGGGTGGGTGATACTATCGCCCTAACTAAACAAGTCAGTCAAACTAGCCCACTCAGTGGTTATAAAACCGTCAAACCATTCGTCTATGCCGGATTTTTCCCGGTGTCGAATGAAGATTATCAGGATTTAAAAGACGCGATCGAAAAAATCTCATTGAGCGATTCAGCGTTGGTGTTTGAGCCAGAAAACTCACCAGTGCTGGGTTTTGGTGTGCGGGTCGGCTTTTTGGGTCTGCTTCATATGGACATTATCAAAGAGCGCCTCGAGCGGGAATACGGTCTCGAGTTGGTACTGACTAATCCGTCAACCGATTATCAAGTAATTTTAAAAAATGGTCAAGAAATGACGGTCAAATCCGCTGCTGATCTACCTGATATGGTACAGATTGAAGCCTTGCGCGAGCCGTGGATCAAAGGCGAAATTATCGTGCCGAAGGATTATGTTGGAGTGGTGATTCAGTTGATTATTTCCAAGCGTGGCCAACAAAATAACGTATCTTATCTTGAGGATCGGGCGGTGATTGATTTTCGGGCACCGCTAGCTAACTTATTGACTGATTTTTATGACCAATTGAAGTCGATGACCAGTGGCTATGGCAGTTTTTCTTATGAATTTGATAAATACCAGCAGGATGATTTAGTTAAACTTGATTTTTATGTTTCGGGAGAAATGGTTGACGCGCTCAGTCTGGTGGTGCATCGCACTGAATCTTACAGCGTTGGTCGCGATTTAGTTAAAAAACTCAAAGAGGTGATTCCACGTCAAAACTTCCAGGTGAGTTTGCAGGCAGCGATTGGTGGTAAGTTCATTGCTCGTGAGGATATTTCGGCTTACCGTAAGGACGTTACTGGCTATCTGTATGGTGGTGACGTTTCGCGTAAGAAAAAGCTCCTCGCTAAGCAAGCCAAGGGTAAAAAACGCATGAAAAAATTCGGTAAAGTCGATATTCCGAGCGAGGCCTTCATGGTCATGCTCAAGCGCGACTAGCTTTTTCACTAAAACCGTGTAAAATAACTCTATGGAAGACATTACTTATCTCGAAAACTTAATTGCTAATTATCGGCCATCATCCAAGGCGATTGATGTTGTAAATAGTACAACACTAGTGTTGATGGCTGGAGTGGCTGGTGCTGGTAAAGACACGATTAAACACGAAATTCTCAAAACCGGTCAGTTTCATCATCTAGTATCACATACTACACGAGCGCCTCGCCTTAATAATGGCCAAATGGAGATCGATGGTCAAGATTATCATTTTATTAGCTTAGATCAGGCGCGCCAGATGCTTGAGTGTCAGGAGTTTATTGAAGCTAAATTTGTGCATGGACGCATCTACGGCACTAGTCTGATGGAAGTGGAGCGAGCGCTAGCTGAACATAAATTGCCAATGACCGATGTTGATGTCCAGGGCGTAGCGGAATATTGTGCGATTTCTCAGCAAGTGGTGCCAATTTTTGTTTTGCCACCGAGTTATGAAACCTGGCTTGCGCGCTTACGAGGGCGTTATGCGAGTGCTGAGGAGTTTGAGGCGGAATGGCCACGACGGCGTCAGTCAGCCGAGTCGGAACTGCAATCGGCGCTAGATAATCCACGTTATTTTTTCTTGGTTAATGATGGTTTAACCCAGGCGGTGCAGACTGCGCATCAAGTAATTGCGGGGCAGGTTGATCACGATGAACAACAGCGAGCTCGCCAAATTGCGCAACAATTATTGATGCAACTCCAACATTGATACTAAAACGCTGGCAATTAACTAGATTGTTTTTATCAAATAGCCTGTTTTTTGAAAAAAGTAAAAAGCACCTGCTAGTTCAGGTGCTTTATAATGTACTAAGGGCTATTTAACTTTTCCTTGGACAACTCGCAGTTGCCCATCGCTCATCTTGAGCGTAAAAGTCGGAAATTTAAACTTAGCGATTTCGACTTTTTGCTTGTCGCTATCGTAGCCAAAGACAGTCTTTTGATAGAATGCCCCATAGCTAGGACCTTTTCTGACTTCATGAGCATAGCTAATGTTAGAAAATTGGCCCAGATTGCATTGCTGTATAATCTTTGAACTATCTTCAGTAATTACGTCTTGTTCGCTAATGTTCAAGACAGTTACGGACTTACCACTCTTGCCAAGTGGCTGTTGTAGTTTAGTTTTTATTTCTGCGATTGTCATTTGTAATTCCTCCTTTATATATTTTTCAAAAAATAAATGACAATGTCTCAAGTGAGACGTTGGTCATTATAGCAGAGTGATTACCAAAAGCAAGCATAAGTATTGCGATGTAACCGACAAAAGAAAAACGCTCAATTAAGAGCGTTGTGGGCAAGGCTATACTCTGATATGTACAGCAGTACCGTCCTTATTTTCTATCGTTAGCTTATCGTTCCAACGATAGAGAATATGTGGTGGAGTTGATGTCGTATCATAATTGCTTGCCGAAGGCGAGTAATGAGATTGTTTCTCATTACATAAGTAAACTCTGCATTCTATATATGGACGCTCTGTGCGTTTATTATAGAGAAGCATAGCGTAGGCTTTTATATTGGAAATGTTATTCTGATTAACTTTGCCAAGTATTTCTTTCCTGTTCGGATTGCCGAGTCTACCTAGCGAGTTAACTGCTAGATTACTAACTAGGGTAATATCGCGCACTCTTTTCTCTTTACGGAGTTTATGCATTGTGTTTTTGATATTACCATAACTTCCAATATTATCATGCGCATCTTTGACGTCGTTAGTTTTGCATTTGATACCCATCTCTTCCAAATCTTTTGTAATTTGTTCTAAAGTCATTTTTTCGCCCTCCTCATGACATTTTTAAAAAACTATTTTAACAAATCCGTAAGATTATATAATATCATATTTAATAAGTCAATGGTTAAAACATAATATTAAAAAAGTAAAAAGCACCTGAACTGGCAGGTGCTCTAAAAAGTGCTATTCTAGGGTTGACAGAAGAGAATTTAACTCATCATGAGTTAGATTCCCATCTTCGCATTCGATTGTGAATGTGTCGTACAGCTCGCTAGCATAGTCTGGCTGGTCGCGCCAGTCATGACTATATGGAGAATGGTTAGTGCGATGTGGCAATAGTTGATAAGTAGTTATTTCAGCAATTGCCTTGAGATCCCTCGTAACCTTCAATCCGTAGAATATTTTTTCTTCGGGCATACTTGCCTTGGGATCTCGGCGGAATGTAGCGTAAGATGTACAGCTAGACTTGCAGTATAAACTATGTCCAACTATCTTCTTGACTGCTAGTTTAAGCGATGAAGCGTAGATGGCATCATACACCGCCACTCCGCTTATTTTGTCTTGTAGCGCAAGCGCTTTTACTTTTCGAGCTTGCGCTTGTGTGATTTTAATTATTTGTTCCTTTGTCATTTTATTTCCCTCCTAAAATAAATATCGCGCTCAGTGACAGACTGAGCATTAAAATAGCTATTTGACAACGTGTCAAACTTCTTCATTATAACATTTTTATACACAAAAGTCAATATCAGGCTGAGATCGTGAGGCAAAAGAAAAATGCTCAATTAAGAGCATTTTGGTGTGATTTCAATGATGCCACCTCTGTGGTTTACTAATACCAACGAATGGTTCCATTGGTAAACGATACACGGTGGTTGAGGTGGTAAAACTACTGCAGTTTGCTTCTTTGGTAGTGCATAGGGCACTGGAACGAAGAGCGACGGGACGAAATACTCTTGGGGAGTTTGTCCATTGTCGTTATTACCTCTCTCGATCTTATCTCTTGAGGGCTGAGCTGCCTTGTATAGATAAGCGTGAGCCTCAACTGTGAGTGAGTTGAGGTTTTTATTATAGAACAGCCCTGTGAAGACCTGGACTGTTGATATTTTTTGCAGGTCATCTGTGCGGTAGCTCTGGATTCGGTTTGGACGACTCAGATGAGCGAGTGACAATATTGGTAACGGTGTAATTAATGTTTTGTCACATTTGGGCTGATTTCTAGCCTCTTGAACGCAATCGACTATTGACTGTCTGTCTGGCAAATCATGGTCGAGTGTATATAAACCACGATAAGCATCGACAATCACGTCTGATGCTATTGTTTGTTGCGTAATTTCACTCACTTTTGAGGTGAGCTCCTTGATGAAATCCATTTCATCCCTCCTTAAAAAACTATTTTAAATTGATTAAAATCTACTGAATTATACAATATAAAATAATTTTAGTCAATGATGGGGCTATCAGAGGTCAGCTAGCACTCTATTGACTAGAGTGCTAGTTTTTGCTACAATAACCTTATGAATTTAACCAAACGTCAGCTAGATATTCTGATCGCAATTATTGAGCAATACGCCGAGGTGGCAGTGCCAGTTGGCAGTGTGACCCTGGCGAAATTATTTGATGTGTCGAGCGCGACGATTCGTCTGGAAATGGCACGACTTGAGGAGCTGGGCTTGATTCAGCAACCTCACACTTCGGCGGGGCGGATTCCGACCGACCGTGGCTATCGGGTGTATGTCAATCACCTAGGTAAACAGCGCCAAGCTGAGCATCTGCCGGTTAAGGCTAATGACCGAGCTAAACAAGCCTTCGCGCGACAAATCGCCAGTAGTGGACAGTCAGCTGATTTGATTATCCGGCGGGCGGTGAAAGGCTTGGCGGATGCAACCGAGAACTTTGGTTTTGCGACGATTGGTGATCAGATTTATACCTGTGGTCTCAGTCATTTGTTTAATCAGCCGGACTTTAATGAGCGGGCGGATATTGTGGCGCTATCGAATTTGATTGATAACTTAGAACCGTGGCTGGCTGAAGCTCGACCGAACGAGTCAATTTCGGTCTATATTGGCTCCGAAAATCCAATTGGTAAACAGAGTGGTGCGAGTTTAATTATTGCCCGGTTTAATTCACCATATAGTCATCGCAGTTACATCGGCGTGATTGGTTCGACGCGTCAGAGCTACGCCAAGGTGATGTCATTAGTGGAACAGACCGGATATTTACTAGAGGAATTACTGAAAGATGGTTAAAATTAAACTCACCACCCATCGTGAGAAGTCGCTCGTATGGTTATTTTTAACGTTTGTGATGATGAACGTACAGGCTTATTATCGTGATGTGCTTGGCGGAACTAAATGGTTTAATTGGTGGGTAATGATCGCAATTACAATTATGACAGGTTTCTGTGTGCTGATGTTTGGCATCCATCTTAAAATAAAGGATAAATAGGAGAACTTATGACTAAAAAAGAGCAAAAAATTATCGAAGAAATTCAAAAACTCGAACAAGAAAATAGCGAATTGTTGTTAGATTTACAACGCACACGGGCAGATTTTGAAAATTATCGCAAAAATGTCGATGCTGACCGCGAGCGAGCCAAGGCTTTAGCCAAAAAAAGCCTCTTGTTAGAGCTGTTGCCAGTGTTAGATGATTTAGATTTGGCGATTGCTCATGCGCCGGCTGATTTAGCAGAGAATAAATGGGCGCAGGGAGTGCTCAGTCTTAATAAAAAACTGGCGACCAGTCTCGCGAAAATTGGCTTAGAGCGCATTCAGATTGGTGAAAACGAAGAATTTAATCCAGAATGGCACGAAGCGGTGACTTTTGAAGATGGCGACGGCGACCAAGAAGTCATCGCCGAAGAATTGCGTCCCGGTTATAAATACCAAGGCGAAGTCTTACGCTCTAGCATGGTCAAAGTTAAGCGTTAATTAGTTTTTAAAAATACACGAAAATACAGCTAGCAGGGGTGACTTTTACCCCTGTTTTTGCTATAATAAGCTTATGCTTAATTTAGAAACCAAACACCATTTAGATCAATTTATTCGAGCGACCAATTACTTAAGTGTGGCTCAGATTTTTTTGCAGGATAATTTTTTGTTGGAGCGACCGTTGATTCCAGCCGACATCAAACCGCGTTTACTCGGCCACTGGGGAACTTGTCCGGGTATTAATGTTATTTATGCTCATCTCAATCTGCTAATTAAACAAAAAGTGATTAATCAGGCGATTTTTGTGCTGGGTCCGGGGCATGGTTTTCCGGCCTTGCAGGCTAATTTATTCTTGGAGCAAGCTCTGGAACAGGTTGATCATCAGGCGACGCTGACACCACAAGGTATCGCTTATATTGCCAAACAATTCTCGTGGCCATATGGTTTTGCTTCGCATGCTAATCCAGAGGCGCCAGGCGTGATTTCGGAGGGCGGTGAGTTGGGCTATTCATTGTCGACAGCGTTTGGGGCAGTGCTCGATCAACCGGAGTTGATCACTTTTTGTCTAATCGGTGATGGTGAAGCCGAAACCGCGGCGCTGGCTGGAGCATGGCAACTCAACAAGCTGATTAACCCGCAAACTGACGGTATGGTACTACCAATTTTACATCTGAATGGCTATAAAATCTCCGGTCCAACACTCTTCGGTCGGATGAGTGATAAGGAGCTAATTGATTATTTCTCGGGTTTGCGTTATGAGCCACTGATTGTGGATTATGATGGTGAGCAGGCAGATGAGCTCCTACATCAAACACTCTCTAAGGCTTATGATAAGATTACAGCCATTAAAACTGGCGTGGCCGATGACCAACGCTTCCCGGTGGTGATTTTCCGTTCGGATAAAGGCTTGACTGGACCGGTTGAGCTTTTTGGCAAAAAAATCGCTGGCAATCACGCCTCGCATCAAGTCGTGTTAGGTAAGGCGAAAACTGATGCTGACGAATTAGCTTTGCTTGAGAAATGGCTGAGGTCGTATCGGTTTGAGGAGTTATTTGATCAGCAAGGTTTTGGGGCGTTTAAAAATGCCATTTTACCATCAACTCGTCGGCGTATGGGTAATAATCAGCTGGCGATTGGTGCTGGACGGGCTACGCTACAATTGCCGGATAGCTCGGTGCTAGCGGTGGATACGGCGCATCACGATAAATCTTTTTCGATGAATAAAGCTGGTGAATATCTGCGTGAAATCTTTCGTTTGAACGCTGATCAGCGTAATTTTCGACTGTTTTCACCAGATGAAACGACTTCGAATCGCCTCCAGGCGGTGTTTGAAGTGACCAAGCGAGCTTGGAATCTACCGATTAAATTATGGGATGATTTTTATGCGCCTGATGGGCGAGTGATGGAGATTCTCAGCGAGCAGGGTTTGCAAGGATTGTATCAGGGATATAATCTGACTGGTCGCTATGGTGCGATGACTAGCTATGAGGCATTTATGCCGATTGCTGGTAGTATGGTGGATCAATACGCCAAGTTTTTAAAGCAAGCCGAGTGGGCGGAATTTCGTCATGAACTAGCGCCGATGGTATATTTGCTAACATCGGTGGGTTGGCGCCAGGATCACAATGGTTTTTCCCACCAAAATCCGGGATTTATTGCGAATTTATTAAATCACCAAGCAGGCAGTTCAGTCTTTTTCCCAAGCGATCAAAACGCTATGCTAGCTGTGCTTGATAAAATCTATAGCTCGACTAATACGATTAACGCCGTGGTCGCTGGTAAACAAGAACAAAAACTATGGCGCAATCTCAACCAAGCACAGGCTGATGTGGCGAGTGGCACGGCGATTTGGTCAGAATTGAGTGATGATGATCCTGATGTGGTGCTAGTAGCCGCTGGTGATTATGTGCTCAGTGAGGCGGTGCGGGCACGAGAGCTGATCAAACAAGAATTGCCTGATGTGCGCGTACGTTTTGTCTATGTGTCGAGTTTAACTTGCGGAGCGATTGGTCATCATGATCATCAGCTGGATCAGACAGAATTTGAACAGATTTTTACTGCTGATCGACCGATTATCTTTAATTTCCATGGCTATCCGGAGACAATTAAGGCGATTTTGTTTAATTATTTGACGACTAATCGGGCGAGTGTGCATGGTTATCGCGAGCAGGGCTCAACTACGACGCCATTTGATATGATGATCCGTAACCACACTTCGTGTTGGCATTTGTTGATGGCGACGGTTGAGGCTTTTGTGAAGACTGGGCAATTATCTACCGATAAGCGCGACCAAATTTTTGCTAAATACCACCAAAAAATCACCGAACATGTTGATTATATCAAGCAATATGGAGTGGATCTGCCAGAGATTGCGTAAAATTAAAAAATATGGTATAATATCAAGACTAAAAGTGCGAGGTTGTAAAAAATGA
>CAMUQR010000030.1 GCA_947097085.1 uncultured Candidatus Saccharibacteria bacterium
CTCCGTCTGGTGCTGGACAAATTAGTCTAACTTGGACGGCGCCGGTGAATGATGGTGGATCGGCGATTACTGATTACAAAATAGAGTATTGTCAATCGGATATGGCTGGGAATTGTTCAAGCGCATGGCAAGAATACGCCGATGGTGTCAGCACCGCCACTCAGGCGACCGTTAGTGGCTTAAGTACGGGTGGTACCCAAAGCTATGCTTTTCGGGTAAGCGCTCGGAACGCTGTTGGGCATGGTGAGGCGAGCGCGGTTGCTGTGGCGAAGGCCGGTTTTATCTCGCTGTCGGTCTCGAATAGTGCATTGTCGATTGGTGTGACGCCGTTTAGCAACGGGAAGTTTAGTTCAGCAACGCATAATGTGTTAGTTAATGGCAATCTCTCGGCAGGCATGACGCTCAAGTTATCAATGGCTGGATCGGATAATGCTCTGCGTCATGGCACTTCGGTAATTAACACTACGAGCGCTACGGCGACTGCGCCAACTGTAGGTATGGATGATAATGCCTGGGGTTATCGGGTGAATAATCTAAAATTCGGTATGGCAACTACTATTGAAACCAATATTGATGACACTAGCTATAAGTGGGCGAGGGTGCAACCGTCTGGCTCAGCTGATGAGATCTACAAAACCACTGCGCCACTGTCTTTTGCGCAGACTATACCAGTATATTATGGCCTGAAAGTCAAACCAACAATTCCGGCTGGAGCTTATAGCGGATCAGTCCGGTATGAGTTGATTGCTAACTAAAATATATTTTAACTATTGACTTTTTATGATGGTTATGCTATAATGCGTAGTGTAAGTTTGAGACAGAACTTACCGCACCTTTACAAAAGCAATTACTAGTCGGAAATCATTTTTTCTTCCGCTGGTTGTATCGATCCTTTGGCTAAGGAATTATCGTTGGTCAAATGATCGATATGATCATGCACATTTTCAAAAAAATATTTAATCACCGTAGGACAAAAAGTCCTTTAAACTTACAAGGCGGTGATAAGGAGGATAAAATGAAAATATATACTGATATTAACGAAGCTAATAAGGCTTTAAAGCAAATCCCAGTTGCTGAGCGCGCAAGATTGCGCCACCAGCAAACCAACATCAGACTTACTGATGTTGTGCCTGGGGAAAAACACACAGATGGGGGCGAATACGGCTTTTACACTCGCTTGCAGTGTAAAAGAACTGGTTTGTTTCTCATCTATACTACCTGCACGTGCGATTTTGACAGGTGCGGGACGACTGGCTACCCAGAGCCAGGCGAGGAGGAATATATCGTTTTAACTCAAAAAGAGTTAGACGGAATGATTGCTGAAAGCTTCAGAATTGAAGCCGCAGGCAGTCAGTATCCTTCCGCCTGGTAGTATTTAGTAATTGCTTTTCAAGCCCGCGCCTAGCGTGGGCTTTTTTCTTGTCTTTTACATCAATTTACGGTATAATATCACTTTGTAATAACATTAATGACGCAGTTCTTGAGGTAGCTTCTGATTATCATGAGATGATTTAAGACTCGAGAACGAGGAAAAAGGAGTAAATCAATGTCAAATATCGACATTAAGGCTTTGTTTGAAGCCGGTGTTCATTTCGGACATAAAACCAGTCGCTGGCACCCAAAAATGGCGCCATATATCCACTCAAAACGCCAAGGTAGTCACATTATTGACCTAGCCAAAACCGTGGAAAATCTAGATTTAGCACTAGAAAAAATCGCTAAAGAAGTCACTAAAGGTGGCAAAGTACTGATTGTTGGTACTAAAAAATCTCTTAAAGATAAGGTTAAAGCTGTCGCTGAAGCGACCAACCAACCATATGTCTGTGAACGCTGGATCGGTGGTATGTTGACTAACGGTGCAACTATTTCGTCACAAATCCGCAAATTACACCAATACGAAAAATCAATGGCTTCGGGTGAATTTGAAAAACGCTATTCGAAGCTCGAAGTGCAACGCTACCAAGAGGAAATTGATGCGTTAAACCTCAAATATAGCGGTATTAAAAACCTCACTACTAAGCCAGCTGTGGTGTTTGTGACCGACGCGATTGTTGACAAAAACGCCATCAAAGAAGCTAACAAGATGAATATCCCAGTAGTAGCACTGGTTGATACTAACGTTAACCCAGATGGTATTGACTATGTTGTGCCGGCTAATGACGACGCTATTAAAGGTGTTGAGTTAATCTTGGACTACTTAGCAGAAACTATTACAACTGCTCAAAAATCAGCTAAATAATTTTTAATAAAAGAAAAGGGAATGAAATGTCATTTACTGTTGAAGACATTAAAAAATTAAAAGACCTAACTGGCGTGGGCTTGACTGACGCTCGTGAGGCGCTCAAAGAAGCTGACGGTAACTTTGAAAAAGCCTTGGAAGCAATGCGCAAAAAAGGCCTGACCCGAGCTGAAAAACGTGCAGAACGCGAAACTTGTGCCGGTGTAATCGATAGCTATGTCCATGACGGTCGGATCGGTGTGTTGGTAGAAGTGAACTGTGAAACCGACTTCGTAGCGCGTACTGAGGAGTTTAAAGCTCTGGCGCACGAAATCGCTCTGCAAATCGCCGCTATGAACCCAATTTATCTGTCACTCGAAGACGTGCCGGCTGAGGAAATGGAGCGGGTTAAAGCTGAGGCGCTAGCATCTGATGATCTAGCTGGCAAACCAGCTGACATCGCTGAAAAAATCGTGGCTGGTCGTATCGAAAAATACTTCGCTGAAAAAACCTTGCTCAAACAAGCTTACATCAAAGAAGAATCAAAAACTGTTGAAGCAGTGGTTAAGGACGCAATCGCAAAACTTGGTGAAAACATCACTATCAAACGCTTCACGCGAATTGAAATGGGTCTATAGTCTTAAACCCAATCTCGATACCTATAAAAATACTCATCGGCACCTGATGAGTATTTTTGATTTGTGTTTGTGTGTTTGTTTTTTGGTTATCGGGAAGGGTTAAGCGGTGGTAGGGAACTGGCTAGCAGCGATGACAACATCTTTGATGGCTTTGTCGATTTTGGTCAGACGGCTCATTTTGCGGATGGTGTCGGTTCCGAACATGGCTTTACCGCCGTCTTTGAAAATAATGGTGGTGAGTTTTTCCCATTTGTTGTTGGCAAACTCGAGTAGGGTATTGGTTTCGGTATACTCAACGCCACGGAAGAAGCCGTGTTCAATTGGCATCTCGACCTTGGTGATAGGGGTTTCGGCGTCATCAGTAGCGTCAGCTAGTTGATTGACTGTCACGGTTTTGATCACTTCGGTTTCGGGCATTAACACCTGAAACGATTTCGAGTTATAAGTTAAGTCTTGGTTCATGTGGTTTTTGTCCTTTTTGTTTTGTTTCAAATATTATGCTTACATATTAGCATAAACTTAATAAAAAGTCAATACTTAAAACACATAATCTCTAAAATTAAAACTACCAAGCCATAAAGACTTGGTTTTTGCTATAAATAAGTATACTCTCATTGTATCATACTTATGCTAAAAAGTCAAGATGATGACATGGTGAGGTAAATAAAAAAACACCCCTTGAGTGTTTATATAATAGGGGTGCTTTGAATGAATGAACTTTTTATGTCTCGACCACATAGCTGTGGTCAATCTGATGATCTCCTGATGCGTCAGTATAGACAATCAGGCAATCATCCGTAATTTTTTGAGTAGAAACGACCACTCCGACGCCAATAACGTCTTCTGAGAGTGGACCGTCTAGTGTGTCTTGAAGACGTGTGCGCCATCCGAGGCCTTGAATGATTTTTTCGCGACCTTCATATTTCGGTACATATCCGTCCGCAATGTTCACTTTTGTCATGAATTGTTCCGAAGCTTCTTTCGCAACGGTTTGTTGAACCTTTTCAACGAGGTTGGCAATATTCATGATTTTTTCCTCCTTATAAAAGAACTAAAAATTGTTATTAGACGTAAGTGTCTAATAACAGGACTAGATTTTGACATATTTGGTTTAATAAGTCAATAGGTTAGTAATAAAATCGACAAGGAACTTAATTTAAGCGGAGTTTTTTGGTATAATGTCAGCAATAAACGAAAGTGAGGAATATGTTTGATCTTAAGCAATGTCAAAGTGAGATGGATAAAGTAATTGAGTTTTTTCAGCAGGCGATGAAATCGGTACGAACTGGCCGGGCGCATGCTTCGATGTTGGATAATGTGCGTGTCGAAGTTTATGGGACGCAAATACCCCTCAATCAAGTCGCTAACGTAGTGGCGGCTGATGCCCAAATGCTAACGATTACACCGTTTGATGCGAATAATCTGCAGGCGATTGCTTCGGCGATTCGCAATGATCAATCGCTGGGTCTGAATCCGAGTGATGATGGGCGATTGGTGCGAGTGCCAATTCCGGCACTAACCACCGAGCGACGCTTGGAAATCGTCAAGCAGGCTAGCGAAAAAGTCGAAGAAGCGAAAATCCGTGTCCGCAATGTCCGTCAAGAGGCGCTCAAAGACATTAAGAAACTCAAAGACGATAAACAAATTTCGGAAGATGATGCGCGACGTTTCGAAAAAGATGTTCAGGATTTAGTCAATAAAACTCAGGAACGTGTCGAGGAATTGTTTAAGCAAAAAGAGAAGGAAATTACCACAATTTAGGTAATTTTGAATCATCAAAACGACGAGGAAAAGGGGATAAAGTGCAGATATTGTTAGGTGTGCTGGCTGGGCTGGCGGTACTAGTGGTGTTAGTGACGATTCATGAGCTGGGTCATGCGCTGGCGGCGCTCAAAAATGGGGTGGTAGTAGAGGAATTCGCAATTGGTTTTCCGCCGACAATTTGGTCAAAAAAGCTCAAAAACGGGGTGGATTTCAAGATCAATATCTTACCGCTCGGCGGTTATGTGAAGTTGCGGGGTGAACACGATGCGGCGAGCGAAAAAGGTGATTACGGAGCGGCGAGTTTTTGGGCGAAGACGCAGATTTTGTTTGCGGGAGTGTTTTTTAACTTTGTGTTTGCGTGTGTGCTGATGACGATTTTGGCGTGGACTGGCTTACCGCAAGTGCTATCGAATCAGTTTCGGCTCGCCAATGACGGTCGAATTGAGCGGTCGGCAGTGCGAGCGGGACTAGTGACGCCAGATGGCTCGGCTGATCGGGCTGGTTTGAAAAAAGACGATCAGATTTTGAAAATTGATGGTAAAACTATCGACTCACCGGAGATGATGCGAACTTTAACTAAGGAGTTGGCAGGGCGTGAAGTGACGGTCGAGTATCGACGCGCATCCGGCAAGCAGGCTGTCGCTCAGGTTCAAGTCAAAATCAGTGATCATGAGACGGCTAAACAAAAAGGTTATATCGGTATGATCCCAGTACAGGACGCGAAGATTTATGCCAGTTGGTCGGCGCCAATCGTGGGTGTCGGTACAGTGGTACAGATGATGGGCGAAACACTCAAAGGTGTGGGCCAGTTATTTGCTAACTTCTTCGGTGGTTTGGTACAGAAATTAAGTTTTGATCAAGCAACGCGCCAACAGGCCGATCAAAAAATTGCTCAGGCTGGTCAAGCGGTGGCTGGACCAGTAGGGCTATTGGGGGTGATTTTTCCGGCGCTGATTGGTGGAGAGCTGACGACTTTTGTGCTGTTTGTGGCGATTATTTCGCTAACGCTAGCGGTGATGAATGCTTTGCCAATTCCGGCGCTCGACGGTGGTCGATGGGTGGTGACAGCGATATTTCGTGGTCTCAAAAAGCCACTATCTAAAGAGCTTGAGGAACAAATTCACGGCACTGGTATGATGGTGTTGCTAGCGTTGACGTTGTTGATCACGATTAGTGACGTGTTTAAGTTTTTTAAATAATGATTGAGGTGGTGGAAGTGAATAAAGAAAACGATGATAAAGCGGTCACAAAATCAGTGAAAAAACCAGTCAAAAAGCTAACCAGCAAACAATATTGGCGCCGGGTTGGCTCTAATTTGTCACAGAATCTCGCCTTAATAGTTTATCTGGTGGTAATTTATCTGGTGGTGAATTTTATCTGTGGAGCGGTGATTGAGTGGCAACAGGCACATTGGCCAGTAGATAAACGTTATGTACTGTTATATAACCAATTTTTGCACTTAGTGGTATTTGGTAGTTTTATACTGGTGTTATGGGCGGTGCCGAAGTTTGTCTTGGCAAAATGGCGCTGGAGCAAAGGCTTAAAGTGGGACAAAACACGTCTAGGTGTGACTGGCTGGCTAAAATGGCGCGAAATTGGCTTGGCGCTAACTGGGTTTGTGCTGGCGTTTATCTTGCGGATTGTGATGATTTTAGTGGTTAAAGAGCTGATCCCGGGTTTTGACATTGAGCAGAAGCAGGATTTGGGCTTTAATTTTGGTTGGCAAAACTCACGCTTGGAACTGATGGCGGTATTTTTCACGCTGGTGGTGCTAGCGCCAGTGACGGAAGAACTGATTTTTCGTGGGTTTATGTTTGAAAAAGTGCGAGCGCGGTCTAATTTTTTGATGACGGCGTTACTGGTGAGTCTGTTGTTTGGATTAGCTCACTTCGCGGGCGGAGGCTGGGTAGCTGTAGTGGTGACTTTTTCATTGTCGCTAGTGATGTGTTTAACACGAGAGGTGTCGGGCTCGATTTATCCAGCGATGATTATTCACGCACTCAATAACGGGCTAGCGTTTTGGGTGATTTTAAGTGGTTTAAAGTAGATTTTGTGGTATAATATCAGCTGATTAGGAAGTGATGTATGCGACAAACTCAAATTTTTACAAAAACTACCAAAAACCTGCCAGCTGATGAAGTAGCAAAAAACGCTCAGTTATTGATTCGAGCTGGCTATGTACATAAAGAAATGGCGGGTGTCTATGCTTATTTGCCACTCGGTTTGCGGGTGTTGGAGAAGATTAAGCAGATTATTCGCGAGGAAATGGAAGCGATCGGTGGAAATGAAATCGTGATGACTAGCCTACAAAAGCCGGCTACTTGGCAACAGACTGGGCGTTGGAGTGACGAAGTGGTTGATATTTGGTTTAAAACTGAATTAAAAGATCACACACAGCTCGGTCTAGGCTGGAGTCACGAAGAGCCAATCGTGGAAATGCTGAAGCAATTTGTGCGTAGCTATAAAGATTTGCCGGTCAGTGTCTATCAATTCCAGACTAAATTACGGAATGAACTTCGTGCAAAATCAGGTGTGATGCGTGGTAGGGAATTTGTGATGAAGGATATGTACAGCGTGCATGCTTCAGCTGAAGATTTAGATGGCTATTATCAGCGTGTGACCGAGGCTTATTTGCGAATTTTTGATCGATTGGGGATTGGTCAGGATACTTATGTGACGTTTGCAAGTGGCGGGTCGTTTACGAAGTTTAGTCACGAATTCCAGACAATTTGCGACGCTGGCGAGGATATGATTTACCTATATCGTGATAAAAACATGGCTATTAACGAAGAGGTGCTTGATGAGGCGGTAGCGGAGTTGGGCATTAGTAAAGACCAGCTTGAGCCAGTCAAAACCGCCGAAGTCGGCAATATTTTTAACTTCGGTACGCAAAAAACCGATGATATGGGTCTGAAATTCACTGATCAAGATGGCCAAAGTAAGTCGCTGTATATGGGGTCATATGGCATTGGCGTGACGCGGTTAATGGGGGTGATTGTCGAAAAAATGGCTGATGAGAAGGGCTTGGCCTGGCCTCAGGCGATTGCGCCGTTTCAACTTCATCTGGTGTTGCTTGATGAGGAGGCGCGCCAACAAGCTGATGAACTGTATCAACAGCTCCAGACTCAAGGCGTGGAGGTGCTATACGACGATCGACCAAAAATCCGCCCTGGTGAGAAATTTGCCGATAGTGATTTGCTGGGTATCCCGTATCGAGTGGTTGTGGGTAAGCGCTCACTCGGTCAAGACCGATACGAAGTCGTGAAGCGAGCTGATGGCCAAAAACTATCGCTCACCCAAGAAGAGATTATTAAAACAATTTTATAAATTACAAAGGAGACAACAATGGTAAAACAAGTAATTCAACTGACCGAAGACGGTTTAAGCGAACTCGTCGCAGAACTTGAGGCGTTAAAATCACGTCGCACTGAAATTGCAAATCGTATTGCTGAAGCGCGCGATTTTGGTGACTTACGTGAAAACTCGGAATACGACGCAGCCCGCGGTGAACAAATTGCGGTTGAGACTCGTATCGTAGAAATCGAAGACATTATCCAAAAAGCAGAAGTAATTGAGGCGGGTAGTGGTAATAAAGTTCATGTCGGCTCAACGGTCACGATTCAGCGCTTGGCTGATAAAAAAGAATTTACCTATCGAGTAGTTGGTTCAATTGAGGCTAACCCAGCAGAAGGTCGGGTGAGCGACGAATCACCAATGGGCGCTGGTCTGTTGAACCAAAAAGTTGGCGATGTTGTATCAATTCACGCACCAAAAGGTCTGGTTGAATACAAAATTTTGTCATTAGAATAAAAAGATGTCATTAAAGCTCGCCCTTGTGCAGTAATTTGCTAACAGGGGCGGTTTTATGTTAAAATAACCAGAGAAAGACAAAACGGAGACATTATGGCAACACTACAAGATTATCGTAACGAACGCCTGCGCAAACGGCAGGAATTATTAGATTTAGGCTATGATTTATACCCAAGTAAAGCTAATCGCACTCACCAAGCTGACCAAATTACAGCACAATTTAGTGAGCTTGAAGGTCAAACGGTCACAGTGGCGGGTCGGATTGTTAAAATCCGTAAGTTTGGTAAAATTGCGTTCGTAGTGTTGAAGGATTTTAGCGGTGAAGTACAAGTTTTCTTGAAAAAAGATGACTTGAAGCTGGCCGATGTGGCGCAAAATACCATTGATATGGCGACTTTGCGGTTGCTTGATACTGGCGATTTTGTCGAAGCAGTTGGCATGGTCGGTAAAACGCAAACTGGTGAAATCTCCGTTTTGGCACAGTCAGTTCGTCTTTTAACTAAGTCGCTTCGTCCGTTGCCCGAGGAGTTAACGAATAAAGAAGAGCGTCTCCGTCGCCGTTATCTGGACATTAATCTCAACCCAGAGGTACGCGATCGTTATATTCGCCGGTCGAAATTTTGGCAGGCGACGCGTGATTTTTTGAATGCGCGCGGTTTTATCGAAATTAACACCTCAGTTTTGGAGCATACTACTGGTGGTGCTGACGCCAATCCGTTTGTGACGCATATGGATGCGCTAGGTGAGGATTTTTATCTGCGCATTTCGCACGAATTGCCACTTAAGCGCTTAATTGGTGCTGGTTATGAAAAAGTCTACGACATTGGTCAGCGGTTTCGTAATGAAAACTATTCAGATGAACACTTGCCGGAGCATGTGGCGATGGAATGGTATTGGGCGTATGCTAACTGGCAAGATGGCATGCAAATGATGGAAGAGATGTATAAATACGTCCTTGAGCAGGCTTTTGGCAAATTACAGTTTAAACTGGGCGATTTTGAAGTTGATATGAGTGGTAAATGGGAAGTTTGGGACTATGCGACAACCATTAACCAACGCTACGGTATTGATATTTTTACGACAGAAATGGCGGAATTGCAACGAATTATGCGTGAAAATGGTCTAGAGGTTGAAAAAGCTGATAATCGTTCACGAGTTATTGATAAATTATGGAAAAATATCCGCAAAGACGTGGCTGGTCCAGTCTGGCTGATTAATACACCGAAGTTTATTTCACCACTATCAAAAACCAGCCTGGAAGATGCGCGATTGACGGAGCGTTTCCAGCCAGTGATTGCTGGTTCGGAGCTGGGTAATGGGTTCTCAGAGTTAAATGACCCAATTGATCAGTTGGAGCGTTTCTTGGAACAGCAACAAATGCGTGAGGCGGGCGATGACGAGGCGATGATGCTCGATATTGACTTCGTGGAGATGCTTGAATATGGTATGCCACCGACTTGTGGTTGGGGTTATTCTGAGCGGGTATTTTGGATTTTTGAA
>CAMUQR010000031.1 GCA_947097085.1 uncultured Candidatus Saccharibacteria bacterium
GCCTAAGTCGAATGTGTTAATTCTTGAAGCCGAAGCAGAGCCTTTCCAACGAGGGTCTTATGTTAATCAGGCGCGGTTGCATAACGGCTATCATTATCCACGATCTTATTCGACAGCCTCAAAATCAGCTAAATACTTTGATCGCTTTTATCAAGATTTTAAAGAGGGAATTAATGATGGTTTTGAAAAAATCTATGCTGTGGCATCTGATTATAGCTGGGCAAATGGTGAGCAATTCCAGCAATTTTGCGACAATCTTCAGGTGCAATGTGATGAAATTCCCAAGCAAAAATATTTTAATAAAAATACGATCGATAAAGCTTTTTTGACAAAAGAATATTCCTTCGATGCAAAAAAGATTAGTGAAAAGTTGTATGCAGAGTTAAAAGAATTAGGTTGTCATTTTCAGTTTAAAGCCAACATTGTGGCAATTAAGCAGGTGGGGGAAGTCTATGAATTTAGCTTGCATAATGGCCAAAAATACACAGCTCCTTTTGTGCTGAATGCAACTTATGCTGGAACAAACATTATTCATCAAATGCTCGGATTTGAGCCATTGCCAATTAAATACGAGTTTTGCGAAGTAATCTTGTGTAATGTATCGGACAATATTAAAAACGTCGGATTGACGGTGATGGACGGGCCGTTCTTTTCGGTAATGCCATTTGGTTTGACTGGCTATCATTCAATCACGACAGTGTCGCGCACTCCGCATTTTACGAGTTATGATCCAATTCCACCGTATGATTGCTGTGGTGATAAGGAGCGACAAAAACATCCTGAGCATGCTCGTGGCTGTATTCATTGTGGTATTTTTCCGAAAACAGCTTTTGATGAAATGGTGCAAACAGCTAAGAAGTATTTACGCGATGATATCGAAATTAAATATGTTAAATCTTTATATACCATTAAGCCAATTATGGTGGCGTCGGAAATTGATGATTCGCGTCCGACAATTATTAAACAGTATTCGAGCAAGCCGGATTTTTATACAGTTTTTTCTGGTAAAATTAACACCATGTATGATTTAGACGAAATATTATAAGAGAAGCAGGAAGGAAATAAGATGAAAAAAGCTCTAGAGCAAAATTACCTATCAGTAGTCGCCGTTTTAAATGATCATAAAGCTAGCTCAGCTAATAAGATCAAACAGATTCACGCTATTTTAAAGCGCAATTTTAAAAACTTTGAGATTGTGGTGGTCGATAACTTGTCTGGTTCAAAACACCTTGCGAAATTGAGTGAGGATGGCATTCGTTATACGGTGATCAACTTGCCGATGAAACATGGTAATCAGCAGGCGCTAAACGCTGGAATGGCTTTGGCAATCGGTGATTATTTAGTCGAAATTGAGGATTTAGCATTTGATATTGATTATGAACAAATTCTCGATATGTATCGTAAAAGTCAAACCGGCTATGACTTTGTGTTCTTGACGCCAAAAACCACTAAGCTCAGCTCTAAAATCTTTTACTCTGTCTTAAATCGTTATTTCCGCAATATTTTTGAAACTGATATTAGCTCATCGGTGATGATTCTGTCATCAAAACGTGGCCAAAATAAAATTGCAGAAGTTGGCAAGCGAGTGGTTAATCGTAGCGTTGCTTATGTTGTATCTGGATTAAAAAGTACTTCCATCGAAACTGATTTATCTTACAAAAACAGTCGTAGTTTTTCTGATAATTTAGTGCTGATGTTTGATACGCTAATTTATTACACTGATGCAATTACGATTCTGTCACAAAAAATAGCTTTTGGATTTTTATGGATATGTGCAATCGGTATGGTATATGGTTTAGTTCTGAAACTGACTAATCATGCGATTGAAGGTTGGTCATCATTATTCTTGCTGATTAGCTTTGGCTTTTTCGGAGTGTTCTTTATTTTAAGCATCGTGATTCGTTATTTACATCACATCTTGCGCAGTTCGCTAAATTCTAAAGATTATATTTTTAGCTCAGTAGATAAGAAGTAAAATAAATACTAAAAATCCCGATTTGCATGTGTAGAGCTCGGGATTTTTTATTGGAAATAAGATTGAAATGGTGATTATTTTTTGTTTAAGCTATGACGATAATTTTGCCATTTCCAGCTATCTTGGCAGGCTTGCGGAATAGTTTTGCGAGCTTGCCAGTTGAGTAATTCAGTGGCTTTATGACAATCAGCAAAAACTTCTGCTAGGTCGCCAGCGCGTCGTTCACGAATGGCATAAGGAATGGTTTTTCCGGAGGCTTGCTCAGTGGCTTTAATGATTTCTAGAACTGAAGTACCCTGGCCGGTACCTAGATTAATCGCGTCGAAACCGGGCTGAATGTTGTTGATGGCCGCAACATGTCCTTGCGCCAAATCGACAACGTGGATATAGTCACGCACTCCAGTACCATCAGGCGTTGGGTAGTCGCCACCAAATACCCCAACCTCTGGTAATTCACCAACCGCCACCTTCATGACATAAGGCAGTAGGTTATTCGGGATACCGTTTGGATCTTCGCCGATTAACCCAGAATAGTGGGCGCCAATTGGGTTAAAATAGCGCAGGGCAGTAATCGATAAATCAGGATTGGCGATTGCACAATCACGTAAGATTTGCTCAATAATGTGTTTAGTTTGACCGTATGGATTGGTGATACCTTGTCCTGTTGGCATGGTTTCAGCTAAGGGACTAACCTGATCGCCATAGACGGTAGCTGACGAGCTAAAAACCAGTTTATTAACGAAATATTTATTCATTAATTCTAGTAAGTTAAGTGTGGAATTAAGATTATTGTGATAATATTTTAAGGGTTCAGCGACTGATTCACCAACTGATTTAAACCCAGCAAAGTGAATAACACTCGAAAAACGGTGTTTTTTAAATACTTTTTCGAGATTTTTTTTGTTGCATAAGTCAATTTTATAAAATTTAGGCCTCGTTCCGGTGATTTTTCCAAGTCGATCTAGGACGCTAATTGAAGAATTAGACAGATTATCAACAATAACTGGTTCGAAGTCATTTTTCATTAATTCAATAACTGTATGAGAGCCGATATAGCCCATCCCACCGGTAACTAAAACACTTTTCATATAATTATTATACTATAATAAGGGTAAAAATCAAATAAAAAGTCGAGATAAAAATCTCGACTTAAGTGCTAGGTTATAAGTTTATCACCTCCTGGTATAACCTAACTAAAGAATTGGCTACGATATCTGCAGTGTAATTGCTAAGCACAATCTTACGATTGGTCTCGCCAATTTCTCTTAGGTCTTTCGAACTAAGATCGCAGAAATATTGTAGTTTTTTGGCCATATCTTTGACATCTCCCACGCAGAACACTTGTCTGCCTGTCGGATCTTGTAAGATCTCCATGCTTGATTTCTGATTAGAAACCAAGCAAGGCAATCCGTTTGACATGGCTTCTAATAAGCTCATAGAGAATCCCTCCATATAATATGTTGGGAATAAGAATAGGCTAGCGGATTGCCAAATATCCACTAGTTCTTCTTGAGTCTTTTTGCCAGCTAAAACTACATTGCTTGGCAAAAAACCATCCTCTTGAGCTTTTTCTTGAAAAGAAGGCTCAATGCCTCCCACAAGATAAAACTCCAGTGTTGGGAATAGACGTGCCAGTTCGACGATGTCGTAGGCGCCTTTTTTGCGCTCGACATTACCGATTGCTACAACTCTTTTTACGGAGTCGTATTGCACCTGAGCCGGTACATTCTTTATGAAGTTTGGTAAATAACTAACGGCATTGCTGTAGTTATTTTCTATGAACTTAAGTGATAGCTGATTTTGAACGATCACCAAATCTGTCATGGACATGAGTTTGTCCATAACCTTCTTTTGTTCTTTTTCATGGCAATTGTAAAATTCTTCAATTGTGCAATGAAAATGCACAATTAATTTCACGTTTGCACATTTTGCTACAATTTCGGCAATTGTTACCGCTTGTGTGACTTCGCCAAGGCGACTCATTAAGTGTATATGCACTATGTCGCTTTGGTGAAGTTTGCAAGAAAGCTCTTGTAGTGACTCATCTGTTAGTGGCATATCGTGGTCTATATAACCACCCTCTGCCACTGCTTCTTGATAAAAGTCGCTACTAAACAAATCAGCCTTGATGGCTGACGGTAGCGCTTGCATTAAATTTTGCACGAGCGAGCTAATGCCCGTGCTTTTGCCCTTTTCAGGGCCGGCTAACAGTACGTGTATTTCTTGTTTACTCATTTTATACCCTCCTAATAAATGAATTAATAAGTTAATGAACTATACCTTTTCATTATACAATAATTTAACATAAAAAACAAGTATTATTACATATTATATTTAGTACATGAATATGCAATGTTTTTTTAAAAAACTAGCTTGCTTTTTCCATAAGCGTGTTATACAATAATGATGCAACAATAAAAAAAACAACAAAAAAAGAGAAAAGGATTGCAATGAACACAACAAAGCACAAACTGCAAGGCCGTTTAGGTCTAATTATTTTTGGTAGTATCGCTTCTTTAATGGTGGCGTTTACCTTAACTCCAGCTTTTGCTGGTATCGTGGCTAGTATCCAGAACAGCATCAACACTGCTCGTACCGGTACTTTGACCATGGAGGAAAAATCAGGTAGTTTGACCTGTAATAGTTATGACGGTGGCGCAGCTACCACCAACACTGCTACTTGTTCAACCATTAACAAATACGGTGGTGGAACATTGATTCCAGGTGCTACACCAACTGTGACCAGTATCACTTTGAAAAATACTGGTACAATCCCAGCAAGAACTTTCAGTTTAAACCCAACTGCATGTAGCCAAACGCCTATTGGTGGTAGCGGTTTCTCGGGTCAAGCTAGCGACCTCTGCGCTAAGGTGAAAGTTAAGATGGTATCAGGCACTAAAACGCTTTATGATGGTACCGCTGCGGGTTTGACTACTTCAATTGACTTGCTTGAAAAACTAACCAAAACTCAGATTAATGCTGGCGAATCAGTGCCAATCGATGTGTCAGTTCAACTTGACGCTTCAGCTGGTACCGCTTACCAATCATTACAAATTTCTCAACCGCTCACTTGGCAGTTCGGAGCGTAAGACGGCAAGCAGGGGAATCGTGAATTTTCGTAAAATAATTCAAACCCTGTTGGTAGTGCTGAGCCTAGTCATCGTAGGCTCGGCACTCTTTGCCTTTTCAAAAGGCTATCGGGCGTTTTTCGTCTCCACCCCAAGCATGGGTATGACGGCGCCAGTTGGTACTTTAATTATTACTTATCCTGCTAAGCAATATCATAACCAAGACATTATTGCTTTTACACAGCAGGATCGAGTTTATACTCACCGGATTATTGGTGAGCGCGATGGCGGATTTATCACTCAAGGTGATTTAAATGCTTCTGATGATAACTGGACAGTGCAGTCAGGGCAAGTTATTGGACGCGCAGTAGTGGTTGCCAAACATTTAGGTTGGATTTGGAAAGCGCTTCCAGCCTTTATTTTGGGGATGACTATTGTTTGGCTGATTTCCAATTTTCACAAGCTCAATCCGCATTGGCGTTGGCCAATTCGTTTGATTGGGTTATCGGTAGTGGTGACGATTATTACGATTTGGTTGAGACCATGGGTCAGTTTTGCGGTGCTGGGGGTGATGCCACGCACCGATCACGCAGTTGATATGCGGATTGTAAACACCGGAGTATTTCGCTTAAAAGCTCAGGAATTAAAACTAGTCTCGGGTGAAGATGGTATCACAAAAGTTAGTCAGCTTGATGACAAAGGGCGTTTTATTCTAGTTCCACGACCATCGCTCAGTGTGCCGGAGATTATTTTTGCGGTGCTATTTTGTTTGATTCCACTGTTTATTTCCTTGGTAGTGGAAGTTCCGCCGACTAATACCAATCAACGTAGAGGCTCAAAAACTGCCACTCGTCGGCAGATTATTGCGGTGCTAATTATCGGTGGAACGATAGTTTTGCTAGTGATGCAGTTTTCGAGCTTGGCATCAATTATTGCTAGTATTAAAAACCAGCCCAATCGGGTGCGGACGGCGCATCATTTTACCTGTAAAAGCGCCATGCAACATGGCTTGCCACGACCAATTGCTGCGTACGGTATGAATCAGCGTACATCTTGGTGGTTACCACGAACTGAGACCGATTTATCGCCCAATAATCGCAGTGGTGAATACAAAATTGATAGCGCTTCATACAGTAGTAATTTCACGAACACTTCCGCTTGTAAGCGCGATAACCCAGCCCGGGCGTTGAATTTTAATAGTGATCAGTGTTTGGCAATTCCCACCCAGCATCGGTATCAGGATTTGAATAATTTTTCACTGGAGGCTTGGTTTAGAACTGATCGACGGGGGGACAATAATGGCAAAATTATTGGTTTTGGTGATACGAAATTCGAGAATAATGGTGCTAACGACCGCCATATTTATATTGATAAAAGCGGTCGAGTGGTGTTTGGTACTTACCGTAATCAAGTGTTTACGCTAGCGTCACCAGCTGGCAAAAACTACGCTGATAATCAATGGCATCACGTTGTGGCTACTTTTTCGACCACCTCTGGCTCGAGACTGTATCTTGATGGTAAGGAAGTTGCTTCTGACCCCAATATGCGTCAGGCGCAGGACTATGATGGTTATTGGCGTCTCGGCTGTGGTAAATTGCTTGGTTGGCGCAATGCTGATGGTTCGCCACTAGAGGGTAAGAGCTTCTTCCAGGGTAATCTGCAATTTGGGGCGGTTTATCATACGATTTTGAACGCCGAACAGGTTAAAGACCGCTTCGTTGCCGGCAACTAATTAAAGATTTGTCTTTTTATAATGCTTATGCTATAAATGATAGTGTATATCTTTTAATTTAAAAAGGGGAGAATAACAAAAATGGATCAACCAATTCGCGTTAATTCAGAAATTGGACGTTTAAAAACAGTTATGCTGCATCGTCCAGGCGAAGAATTAGAAGCTTTAACACCAGAATATATGGGTCGAATGCTGTTCGACGATGTACCTTTCTTAAAAAAGGCACAGGAGGAGCACGATGCTTTTGCGCAAGTCTTGCGTGACAATGGCGTTGAGGTGTTGTATCTCGACCAATTAGTCGCCGAAGCGCTTTATACCGAAGAAATTAAGTGGCAATTCTTAAAAGAAATGGTTCGCGCGTCGAAGCAAGATGATGGTTACTCAACCGAAGCGATTATTAATTATCTCGGTAATATGGATACTTTAGCGATGGTGCGTAAAATTATGGCTGGTGTCAAAAAAGAAGAAGTTAGTGTCATGGAACCAGAGAATAAGCAACTTCATCATTATATGGTTGACGAATATCCGTTCTATTTGGATCCGATGCCAAACTTGTATTTCACCCGCGACCCAGCAGCTGCTATCGGCAATGGCGTCAGCGTTAATAAAATGCACTGGCCAGCTCGTCGCCGTGAGTCGTTATTTATGGAATATATTCTCAATTATCACCCACGTTTCCGTGATGCGCATGTCCCAATGTGGTATAACCGCAATAACCGCTTCTCAGTAGAAGGTGGTGACGAATTAGTCTTAAATAAAGATACCTTGGCAATTGGTATTAGTGAGCGTACTGAAGTTGAAGCTATCGAAAAAGTCGCCTAAAAACTCCTCCGCGAATCGGATTTCAAACGAGTTGTGGCGATGAAAATCCCATCAAAGCGTGCTTTCATGCACCTTGATACGGTGTTTACAATGATTGATTATGATAAGTTCTCAATTCACCCCGAAATCTTGACTGATGGTGGTAAATTAGATATTTACATCATGGAAAAAGCCGACAACCAAGTTGGTTATCACATCACTTACCAACAAGACCTCAAACAAGTCTTGCAAGATGTCCTCGGTGTGCCAGAAATTCACCTGATTCAATGTGGTGATGGCGATATGATCGCAGCTGCGCGTGAGCAATGGAATGATGGTTCAAACACCTTAGCAATTGCCCCGGGTGTGGTAGTGACTTACGCACGCAACTACATCACGAATGAAGCACTGCGTCGTGCTGGCATTAAAGTTATCGAAATCGTCGGTGCAGAGCTTGGTCGCGGTCGCGGTGGTCCACGCTGTATGTCAATGCCGTTAGTACGAGAGGAGATTTAATGTTGAATCTGAAAGGTAAGTCTTTTTTGGCGCTGAAGGACTTTAGTCCACGGCAAATTCGCCTAATGCTTGATACTGCTATTCAGTTCAAGAAAAATAAATACACAGGCGTGCCAAACCGCATTCATGAAGGCAAAAACATTGCTCTACTGTTTGAAAAAACTTCTACGCGAACCCGTTGCGCTTTTGTGACGGGAGCGCATGACCTTGGTATTCACGCTGAATATCTTGGTAAAGACGATATCCAACTTGGTAAAAAAGAATCAGTCGAAGACACTGCTAAGGTGTTGGGTCGGATGTTTGACGGTATTGAGTTCCGTGGTTTTGATCACAAAACGGTTGAAATGCTCGCCAAGCACTCTGGTGTGCCAGTCTGGAACGGTCTGACAGATAAGTTCCACCCAACTCAAGGCCTGGCAGATTTGATGACAATTGAAGAAAATCTCGGTTTCCTAAAAGGTGCGCGCCTCGCTTATGTTGGTGATGGTCGCAACAATGTGGCTAATACTTTGATGTTTGCTGCAGCGCTGATGGGACTGGATTTCCGCATTGGCTCACCGAAGGAACTCTTTCCAGATCCAGCTTTAGTAGAAGAAGCTAAAGCTTTGATTACTAAATACAAAACCGGTGCGTCAATCACCATTACCGATAACCCAAAACAAGCAGTAGCTGGCGTTGATGCCGTTTATACTGACGTGTGGGTCTCCATGGGCGAGGAGGATAAATTCGCCGAACGAATTGGTTTACTAAAAGCGTATCAAGTCAATCGAGAGCTGATGACAGCCACCGGCAATGCCGATGTTAAATTCTTGCACTGTCTGCCGGCTTTTCATGACAAAGAAACGATTTTTGGTAAACAAGTGTTTGAACAGCACGGTTTAACTGAGATGGAAGTGTCAGACGAAGTCTTCCGTTCGCCAGCTAGCGTGGTGTTTGATCAAGCGGAAAATCGGATTTATACGATTGAAGCAATTATGGCTCTAACAATCTAGAGCGACAACAACAAAAGAAAGGATAAGATATGGCTACAGATGATAAGCCAAAAAAGAAAGCATTTAAAATGCCTTCAGCTTTCAGCACGCTATTTATAATTATCGCGCTGATGGCTGCTTTGACCTGGATTATTCCTTCAGGTAAATATAATATGATTCCTGATCCAAACGATTCCTCTAAGGAAATCCGTGAAGCAGGTAGCTACAAATCGACCGAAAAAGTCGAAACAACTAAAGACGAAAAGACCGGTGAGGAAACGACAACCGATCGACGTCAGGGAGCTTGGGATGTCTTTATTTCACC
>CAMUQR010000032.1 GCA_947097085.1 uncultured Candidatus Saccharibacteria bacterium
TTTGGTTGTGCAATATCAATTGCCGCCAAAATTGTGCTGGCATTCGACGTAACAGTCAAAGTTTTATCTGGAACGGTAATCGCCACCTCAACTTGATACTGATCATCACGCTTTTTTGAAAGTTTCTCGAGAGTGACGTGACAACTGGCACTTTTCTTAGCGTGGCGTGGCAGATATTTCAAAGTGTGGCCGATTTTTTTCTCAGCGTACTGTTTAATGGTATCATCGGCGTCATATTTAATGGTCGAAATTTCAACTTTGTTCATATTTTCCTTTCAGTTTTGCTTGTCTTTATTTTATCATAAAGCTTCACTATCACTCAAGAGGCTATCAAGTTTTGGCTCGCGTCCTAAATCTCCGTTCGACCGCCCAGGTATTTTTGCAGAACAGTTGGGATTTTAACCTTAACGTCAGCAGTTTGACCGTTTTCAATAATCGCAATCAACAACCGACCAATCGCAAAAGCCGTCGCATCATTCGTATGGATTAACTCCAGCTCGCCATTAGCACGACGGACGCGCGTTTGTAAACGACGTGCTTGATAATCCGTCATATAGTCAGCAGTGTGCGTTTCACGGTATTTGCCCTGACCTGGCAACCACACTTCCATATCAACGCCAGCAGCGTTTGGTTTACCGATATCAAAAGTACATTTTTTAATCACTTGATACGGTAATTCGAGCGCTTTTAACATATATTCCTGAATTGCCACCAACAAGCGGTGTTCATCATGGCTTTTTTCAGCAGTCGTGAAGGTTTCCATTTCTAGTTTATCAAACTGGTGCATGCGTAGAATCCCCTCCATATCCTTGCCATAAGTTCCAGCTTCTTTGCGGAAGCTAGTTGCATAGCCGAGATAGCGCACTGGCAACTCCGCTTCTTCAAAAATTTCACCAGCATGCATGCTTCCCAGAACGTGCTCCGCACTACCCTGTAGCCACAAATCCTCACCTTCAATCTTATAGCGATCTTCGCGAGGCTCGAGGCGATCCATGGCGTCATACGGTGCAGTTTTAATCATATATGGCGGCAAAATCGGCATAAATGGTTTAGTGCTGATGTTCAGATTATTATCATGCACAATTTGCGCAATTACCGCCTCGTCACTCAGAGTATCCATCACGAAGTTGATAATTGCAAATTGCAATTTCACTAAATCACCTTTTAGATAAGCAAACCGCGCACCAGTCACTTGCGCCGCTCGTTCTTTATCAATCCAATCACGCATTTTAGCAATTTCGTAGTGATTTTTTGGTTCAAAATCAAACTTGGTTGGTTCGCCCACCTGATAATCAAGCACGTTTTCATCCTCAGTCAAACCAACTGGCACACTATCAAGCGCCATATTCGGAACACGCTTCAACAGCGCTAAATATTGTTCATAATTCTGATTAAAGTCAGCCTCTAGTGCCGTTAATTGTTCTTTGATCGCTTTACCTTTATCAATAAGCTCTTGATCCGGCTTGCCAGCTTGCTTGATTTGGTCGGCGATTTGGTTACGAGTTTGACGCAAGTCATCTAACTGCGCTTGTAGCTCACGGCGTCGATCATCCAACTTAATCAAATCCGCTACGCTCACATCAACACCTTTGTTGATAGCGTTTTGTTGGACTTTGTCTTGATTGTCGCGAATAAAATTGATATCTAGCATATTATTTTCCTTTATTAATTCTTACTTGTTGATAGTTTTTGATAATTGATTGCAGTTCTTCTTGCGAAAAATCCGGCCACTTGGTTTGTGTAAAAACTAGTTCCGCGTATGAAGACTTCCAGAGAAGGAAGTTCGACAGGCGATGGTCGCCACCAGTGCGAATAATTAATTCCGGGTCAGTTAGACCCGCGGACCATAGACTTGATTCAAAAGTTTGTTCAGTCAGATTAGCCAGTTGCTCCGGCCGTAAAGTTTTAATCGCCTCAATAATTTCTGCCCGACCACCATACGAAACCGCGAAAAAAATCTCAATTCGCTGATTATGAGCAGTTTCTGCTTCCAACTCCGCCATCAGTTTTTGCAGTTTTGGTGAAAAGTCCGTTTTGCGTCCAATAAAATGAATCCGTGCCCCTTTGCGTCGTGCCTGCTCAGCGAACTTCTTAAACTGCACCTCAAACAAGCTCATTAGTGCCCTGACTTCAATTGGCGTGCGATTCCAATTTTCGGTTGAAAATAGATAAAAACACAGTTGCTTGACACCTAACTCAAACGCCCAATCAATCACATCCATCACTCGATCAGCGCCATATCGATGACCATCAAGTTTACTCATACCTTGTTCTACCGCCCAACGACGATTGCCATCTACGATAAAACCAATTGACTGCACACTGTTGTTCATAATTCTAATTTTACTATTATTTGACTTTTTTAGCAAAAAACAGTTTTTGTCGTTTTATATAATAGAGGCACGCTCAATTATTTGAGCACGCCTCAGCCTTATTCTGTCCGCAAGGCTTCAATTGGATCGAGCTTAGCAGCTTTACGACTTGGCAATAAGCCAGCCACAATTGCCACCAGCATCAAAACTACAATCACGCCGACACCGAACTCTAGCTTAAACACCAATAAATCATGCTGACCAAAGTTCAAAGCCTGGGAAATTGCCGGATTAAAAATCACAGCTACGAGATAAGCTAGTGTCACACCAAATAGTCCGCCCAAGAAGCCAACCCAGCCAGCTTCATAGCGAAATAACCGTGCGATATCGCGTCTTGAAGCACCTAGTGCCTTCATCAAGCCAATTTGCTGAGTACGTTCCAATACCGAAATATATTGAGTGTTGACGATGCCAAAGATACTGACAATCAGTGCCAGCGCACCAAATCCCATAACGATGTTTTGTAGCACGTTAACAAAGGTGAAAATCATCGACTGCATATCTTTGGAAGTCATTGAATGATAACCAGCGTCTTTAAGTGATTGCTTAACACTCTCGGGAGTTTTGGCAACAGCTGTCGCCTGCACTAATAGATATTTTTGGTGCATTTCAGTACCAACCGTACTGAACTCACTCAATTCTCGTGCTACATTTTGACTTACCCGAATCATTGGCATATTAGAGATCTGATCTGGTGATTTTTTAATCACTGCGGTAATTGTCAACTCTTTGTTAAGGGTTTTAACCTCAGTCAACTTACGCAAGCCAGCCTCGCCTTGTTCCATAAAGATTCGCCGAACAGTCGCTTCATCGACTTTTTGCGGTTGTTGCGCTACCGTAATCGTCATTTTAGAACCAACCATCTGATCGGCTGTTTTATTGAGCGTCTGTAAAAAACTCTCAGGAATGGTCACTTCATCATCATTTAGCTTCTGACCAACCGCTAAACTTTTGCCAGCGAGCGGTTCACTCTTCGTCGTGTGATCATGGACCATCACTGAAGCGATATATTTTTTATCCTTGACTGCCTCAAATACAGTATATTTAGGCGTGATATTATACATCGGCAAGACATCTTTTAAATCAGCTCGAGCTCGTAGCTTATCTAAATCTTGTTGGGTTAAACTAGTATAATCGCGCCCATAATAAGCCATAGCGTCGGGATTATATTCTTTTAGATCATTACCCATACCGCCATTGACGCGCATACTAACGAGCTTTTCATCCTTGGCAATGATTAATCCGTTAGGGTCGATATTACTCGAAATAATCCGATCAACATACTGACGCGCGCCCTCACCCGCCATCAACGAAGCCATAATCGCAAAACCGCCCACCGCAATCGCCACACTGGTCAAAAAAGTACGCATCTTGGCCCGACGTAAGTTCCGACCAGCCCGTTTGATAATATCAATCGTTTTCATTATTTCGTTCCTTTCTTACGGTTGTGAGAGTTGTGTTTTTCTTCAACCACCTCACCATCTTTAATCCGCACTAAGTGTTCACAGCGCCGCGCCAGTTCTTCGTCGTGAGTCACCACAATCAAAATTGCCCGCTCGGTTCTTTGGTAATCAAATAACAAATCCTCAACCACTTTTGAAGTTGCCGAGTCGAGATTGCCAGTTGGTTCATCCGCGAATAAAATCTTAGGCTTACCGACAATTGCTCGAGCAATCGCCAACCGTTGTTTTTGACCACCTGACAGATCGCCTGCCTTCACATTGATTTTATCAGCTAAATCAACTGCTTTAAGCGCCCGCTCAATGCGCTCACGTCGTTCACTAGCTGGTACGCCAGCGGTTTC
Source organism: uncultured Candidatus Saccharibacteria bacterium (assembly GCA_947097085.1). Taxonomy (GTDB): domain Bacteria; phylum Patescibacteriota; class Saccharimonadia; order Saccharimonadales; family Saccharimonadaceae; genus CAMUQR01. The sequence goes on from CAMUQR010000032.1 coordinate 4,177, forward strand.
TAGTGATAGGCTAACATTGTCATAACAAGTCTCACCCGCCTCCACAAAGAAACTCTGAAAAATAAAACTCATTTTTTCGGCACGAAATTTATCAGTGTCTTTTGGTTTTAATTTTAAGATGTTTTGACCATCGACCACCACTTGACCCTTTTGTGGCTTATCCAGACCAGAAATCGCATGCATCAGCGTCGATTTGCCCGAACCGGACTTACCAACAATCGCCACCGAACTATTATCTTCGAGCGTTAAATTAATATTTTTTAAAGCCACAAAAGCATTTTTACCCTTACCATAGGTTTTTCTGACGTTTTTAATTTCAATCATTTATTTATCCTCTACTTGCTGATCCATTGGTTGATCTATCGACTCTTTTGCATTAGGCGTTCGCGCCCCAAGTGTTATTTTAATAAACAGTCCAGCACCCAAGCCAACCAAAGCAATATTAGCGCTTATTGATAAAGATGGCACGGTGTTTATCAACCCATAGACAAATACCCCAAATACTAACGCCAACCATTCACTATGATTACCGAACAGCGCCAAGGTGTTATTAGCTAAGTAGTAAATTGCTAGCGGAATCGACAAAATCAACACTATCATGAACATTGCAAGCGACAAAATGGCAAATGGGATACCGATAACTGTAAGTGCCGCCAAAATCGACAACATCATAAGCAGGAACAGCAGAGTATAACCGACGCCAATATAGAAAAAATTAACTACCTTGAACTGCTCGCGACTCAAATCACGGAAGCGTTTTGGTCGTAATATCGTTACCATAACTAGCAAAATACTAACTGCCAGCACCCACAGTGCTGTACCAGGTATCTGACTGCGATGCTTCCAGTCAACCATTTTTGCAAATTCATGTGTAAATTTACCAGCAATCGCTGATTCAGCGATGTCCTTAGTATTACTTATATTAGATAAATTACCGGAAATCTTCGCAGTATCTGCCACTCTAGTATGGCGACTAGAGTAAATATTAGCATCACGACCGATTTGACCTTCGATATAAGTGTCCTCACTGGCAATCATTACATCACGACCGATTTTCCCCTCAACTCGTATTTGACCTCCAGATAGCATCGCATCTTTGCCGATTACCGCACCTTTTTGAATGGTTAGTTTTGGGGCAAAAATCGAAACATTACCGTGGATTTTCGCACCAGATGCAATTATCAGCTCATTAGCTACGGCGCGAACATCGCCTTTCACTTCTCCGCGAATTTCAATAGTCAGCGCTGCCGCCAATACATCATCTTCCACCACTCCGCCAATTGCACACCGACTAGAACTCACGCAAATCGCATCACCGTCAATCTGTTTATTGAGAGCAATTTCACTATCACCAGTCTCGACTTTTAATTGACTAGTCTGTTTGTCATCTTGATTATCGCCTGACAACTTGGTTGTTTGTGACGACTCTGTATCTTGTTTCGCCTCGGCTAACACTAAGCCAGGTCGAGCAAGACCTATTACAGCTACTATCATCAGCGCCACCACACTCAATTTAATTAAAGTTTTCTTACTTATTTTGATCATATCTTTCCTTTTTTATTCTAAGCGACTTACTTAAGACTTAGCATCCACCACCTCCGCCTCCACCACCTCCACCACCGGAGTAGCCACCTCCACTTGAACCCGATCGACCAGACGAACTAGCTGACGAAGCTGCCGAACTAAATGCGCCAATTGAACGACTAAACGATGAAGCATTAAAAGCTTGTGTACCGAAATACCAAGCCGGTGTATAATTTGCTTCTTTATAGACTGCATTCAACACCCTACCCCATGAAGCTTCCAAGCCAAACATGACTGCATATGGCAACAACCGCTCGTATAGTTCGACTAATCCTTGAGCATCACGCGCTGCCCCACTAACTGATTGGTTAAATGCCAACCGCTCCGCTTCAGCCATCATAATATAGCGTTTCAATCCTTGGAGATGCGCTTTAGCCTTAAGTCCAGCTGGAGTTAATTGTTTAAATGACGCATTTGATACCAGGATTATAATCCCCGCCACAATTGTGAAAACTTGAATAAATGACACTGAAAACGGCCTAAATACATCAGCCAAGATTCCACTCATACTATCCACACTAACTGCTTCAAGAGAAGTTAGGAGTACAACCATCGAAATGCCAGACGCGATTATCGCTATCACTGTTTTTATTGAAATTGGTCGTGTCGCCTGTTTAGTGGCTTGTATATCGTAGACATCTCCCTGAAGCGAACCTATCGTTCTCTCCGTAAACGATTCGACACGCGAACTCATGCCATAATCTCGCTTTTCAATTTTATAGCTCTGACCTTCAATTGGCTTAGTCTTAAAGATCGCGAAGAAAAACGCCTCTTCACGCTTAGTCCAGGTTTTGTTAGGCAAAACCTTAACCAGATAATCTTTACTATTAAACAAAAGCACTGAAGTGTCTTGTTCAATAATTTGAATCTTGCGCTCAATCGCTAAATTAATCAAGCCAGCCGGCATGGTCTTAGCTGAATAGGACGTTAGATTAGCATCTAAAACCGCCGATTGAAAAACATCAAGCTCCGCTGGCGGTAAATATTCAGTTACAATTGTGGTTGGCTTATTGCGACGAGACAATCTCAATACTTGCCCAATCGCCACCAGCATCAAGCCAACACCAGTAATACCAAGCACTGCTACTAGCCAAGCTAGCATACGGTAATGATCACTAATTTTATACTCCGCAAAAGTCGCCTCTTTAAACTGCATTGCAATAGTCATATTGCCACCAATGCCTAATGATTTAGTTGTTGTAAATGTCACAACACTTTTGTCTTGGCTGATGACATAACGACAATTGCGTTCAGTGCTGTTTAACTTGCCCGTATAGCAAGCAACTTGATTAGGATTAAAATCACCCCGCACTGACTCGTCTAAGTGCACTCGCGCCACCACTTGTCGGAATTGTTGACGCCAGCCCGTACCATTGACATCCCAATAGAATTCCTGCTTTGAACTGTCAGATGGTTTCATTGTAACATCACGCATAGTGTAGTTAAATTCATACTTATGGCGACCATGCAGATACGCTGAATCACTCTTGTCGCGAATCATTAACACTCGAAAACCAGATTTGGTTTCGTCTTTATAAACTGGGGCTGGCAAATCATCGCACAACATCTCGCCCATCTGCAAATCAAGTGTGTGTTTTTGGTAAGTCAGCGGAATCGACCGGATAATACCCCGGTTCTGATTATGATTTGGGAAAACCGGATACAAGACTTCTTTGACGCGTAATTGTGATTGACCGTCGGCGCTTTTACTGAGATAATAATCGACTTCCATTTTATCAAAATAAAAATTATCGACGCCAGCGCTAACTAACTGCGTCGTTAAACCAATTACCGAACCAATAGTTCCGACCAGCGCTAAACCAGCCACCAAAAGCATTTTTTGCCACCTACTCATTTTTTCTCCCCTATGATTTAAGTTAACTTAAGGTATTTCATTTTTAATTTTATCACACTTAGACATTTTTAAAATATTTTCTAAGCTGATTTTGACCATATTACGCACTGCATGATCAGTATTAAAGGCAATGTGCGGAGTAATAATCACATTCGGCAAAGCTTCAAGCTTACGAAATAGTTCATCTGGCACTGCTCGAGTCGAAAAATCCTGATGAAAAATCCCACGCTCACCCTCATATACATCTAGTGCCGCACCAGCCAATTTTCCCGATAGTAGCGCTTGATACAGATCGTCAGTTTTGATATGTTCACCTCGCGCCACGTTAATAATCACCGTGCCATTTGACATTTTATCGATAGTTTGTTGGTTAATAATGTAATGATTACCAGCGTTAAGTGGCATATAAATCCCAATCAAATTCGCCTGACGGAAAAAATCATCCAAATCATCGATATATTCCAGCCACTTCCGCTCCTCTGGTCGTGGCGCCACATCATAGGCAATCACCCGTCCGCCAAACCCCTGAAACACCTTCGCTGCCTCAAGTCCAATATGCCCCGTTCCGAGAATACCTACTGTATAATCACGAATTTCTTTGCCAATTAAGCCTTCTAAGCGATAATCTTGATTATGCCAACGCATGTAGCCAGTGTGCAAATTACGTAGTAGCATTAAGGCTAGTGCCACCGAATGCTCACTAATCGCATTAGGTGAATAATCTGGCACGCGTGCAAACCGTATGCCATAGCGCCGACCATCACCGCAATTCAGCCCATCAAATCCTGCCTGACGCAATGAAAAATACTTAATACCCTGGTCGTGCATCATCTGATACACTTCTGGTGCGTAACAGCGTGTCGTAATATCCGTCACACCATTCATGCCTTTTAATAAATGCATCGTGCTTTTATCGAGTGGTCGATCCGTCGTAAAACATTGCACGCCAAATTCCGTTGCAAATCGCTCAAAATACTGACGCTCATCTTCCCGCACCCCGAAGTTAATAATTTTCATCACCCGCCCTGATTATTCCTTATTCCTAGTCGCCTTCTTAGAAGCGCCAGCCTGTTCTGTCAGATGCGCAAGCCGATTAGCAATTTGTTTATCCACTTGATAATCTTTGCTGATAAGTTGCCGTATTTTATCATTATCGTGATTAATTTCCCGAATTTCTGCCAGCGCCGCCAGCACTTCTTGATGAATCTGTAAAGAACGTCGTGTGTGACGCTCCAGTTCTGCCTCAGTCAGCACCGCCATCACTAGTGCAATCATCCCAACAAGCATAACAATCATATCCGTCACTTTGTCGTGAATATTTTTTTCGTTTAACACCATCAACAACATCACGATCAGGGTAACCGCCCCAATAGCCGTAATCACCAAACGCACCACTTTACGCGAAGAAAGTTGAAATTTCATACTTAAATTATACCTTGCTTATGCTTAAAAATAAAGACACGCCGATATTTTTTCGAAAAAATAAAAACTACTCAGCCCATTTTGACTGAGTAGTTTTTATTGCATGAAAAGCAATTTTAATCAAATTTCATTTCAGGATAAATCTTCCGAGTTACCGGATCAACACCACGACGTAGTTGTGGGAAAGGTACGCCC
>CAMUQR010000033.1 GCA_947097085.1 uncultured Candidatus Saccharibacteria bacterium
GGGAATTATGAAAAAACTGGTAATTATTGATGGCAAAAGTGTGTTTTATCGCGGATATTATGCGATGGGCAGTCTCAGCCTCAAAGACGGCACGCCAACTGGCGGAGTTTATGGTTTTGCAGCGATGTTTTTAGCGGTACTGGCCGAATTAAAGCCGAGCCATGTGATTGTTGCCTGGGATAAAAAAGGCACTTCTACCGCCAAACGCACGGCACTCTATCCGGAGTATAAAGCCACTCGCAAAGCCCCGCCCGAGGACTTTTTTACCCAAATTCCGATTTTGCATCAACTGCTTGAGGCGCTGAACGTGCCGTTAATTGAGCTTGACGGCTACGAGGCTGATGATTTAATGGGGGCGTTGGCGGTTCAGGCGGCTCAGCAGGGCTTCGAGGTCGGGCTGGTGACCGGTGATTTGGATTTATTACAGGTGATTGGCAATGGTATTAAAGTCTATGCCACCAAGACTGGTTTTTCAAAGATTGAAGAGTTTGATCAGGCCCATTTTGAAGCTAAATATCAGATTAAATTAAGCCAATTTGTTGATTATAAAGCCCTGCGCGGTGATTCAAGTGATAATATTCCCGGTGTAGCTGGCATTGGTCCAAAAGCCGCGATTGAACTACTGGCGCAGTATGACAATCTCGAACAAATTTATGAGCATTTAACAGATATTAAACCAACGCTTGCCAAAAAACTCGAAGCTGGGCGTGAGATGGCCTTTCTTAGCAAACAAATCGTGCGGATTATGACCGAAGCACCAGTTCAATTTGATGCTAATCTAGGACAAATTAGCCAAATGGATGCTGAACAAGCCTTAAAGGCACTTGATAAATTAGAGTTTCGTTCACTCAAAAATCGTTTGGCAACGATTCTCGGCGCAAATTCATCACCGAGCGGACAAGTTAATTTATTTAACAGCGAACCAACTGTTGCCTATGATGATATATCCAGTGTGAGTGAATTAATTCAATTAACTGCCGATCAACCAAAAATTCTCGTCGAAATAATTGACCAAAAAGTATTTATCAGCGGACTGGAAACTGAAGCGATTTACACTTTAGAACTGGCAAAAACAGATGACCAGTTCTATAATTGGCTCAAAACCAAGATAGTGGTTTCCAGTGATATTAAGCAATTGCTACATAATTTTCATAATCCAGCTTGGCAATCACTCGCTGAATTACCCCTTGATAAACATAGCATATATGATATAAATCAAGCAAGTTTCTTACTCGATCCACTGGCGCGCGATAGTCAACTCACTCCAACCATCAACCAATTACCGCGTCTCAAGCAGGTTTATCACAGTCATCTACCACAATGGGCCAAACTCCCAAAACTAGCTCAAGTCGCTAAACAGCTCGATTTTCCGCTGGCGCTCGTCTTGTATTTAACTGAAAAACGTGGTGTTGAGATTGATCAGCAATTTTTTGCTGAATTCAGGCAAGAATTAACCGAACGAATTGACGCGCTGACCGAACAGATTTATCAATTAGCAGGCGAGCGGTTCAATATCAATTCACCAGCCCAGTTATCGCAAGTTTTGTTCGAAAAACTTGCCCTGCCGACTACCGGCCTCAAAAAACGCACCGCTGGCTTTTCGACTGACCGTCAAACACTTGACGCGCTCCATGATGCCCATCCAATCATTCCTTTGATTAAAGATATGCGCGAACTAACCAAGCTCAAAACTACCTATGTCGATCCGTTGCCGACCATGGTCGATACCCAGTCGCGCCTGCATACTTCGTTTAATCAAAATGTGACTTCAACCGGTCGGCTATCATCAACCAATCCCAACCTCCAGAATATTCCAATTCGTTCCGAGTGGGGCAATCGCCTGCGTCAAGGCTTCGTGGCGGGCGAGGGCAAGGTGCTATTGTCAGTCGATTATGCCCAATTCGAACTGCGTTTAGCGGCAGCCCTGTCCGATGATACCGAAATGATTGAGATTTTTAAATCCAATCGTGACATTCACACCGAGATGGCCGCGCAGATTTATCAAATTCCGCCTGAACAGGTGACTAAAGACCAACGTCGTGTCGCCAAAATTGTGAATTTTAGCGTGCTCTATGGCGCTGGTCCACGTAATCTGACTCAAACTGTTGAAGGACTAACCTTCGCCGAAGCCAAAGCAATGATTGATCGCTATTTTACAGCACGATACAAAGTTCGGGACTTCATGGATGCTACCTTGAAACAGGCCGAAGAACAAGGTTTTGTCGAAACTTACTTCGGTCGACGCCGCCCAACACCCGATGTCAAAAGTAGTAATTTTCAAGTCCGTGAAGCCGCGAAACGAGCCAGTGTCAATATGCCGATTCAAGGCACTGAGGCGGATTTGATGAAACTAGCCATGATTAAAATTGAGGAATTTCTGAACAATTATCCCGATTCCGATCAGATTTTGCAAGTACATGATAGCGTGCTGATCGAGTGTGCTGAAGCCGATGCCGAAGCCATCAAAGCTGGCGTGGTTGAGATCATGACTCACATTTGTCCAAAATTAAATATCAATCTAGCGGTTGATGCCAAACTTGGTAAAAGTTGGTTTGGATTGTAGTCAGTTTAGCGTAAAATCCGCAATTATGCTATAATAGCCACAAGCTAATTAAAAGATTTTAAGCGCCTGAACTTTTTATTAAAAAAGTTGACGAGGACTGGAGTTATCGAAAATTCGGCGGATGCTCCAGAGGTGGTTGCAACCTCAGTTGGAACAAAACCCAGAAGTAATTCTGGCGACAAATTCTCCAACCGCAACAATTAGCCCAAATTATTAACTAACGCACAGCAAAGGATTAAATATGTGTGGAATTATTGGATTTGTGGGCGAAACTGACGCGCCACGGATTATTATTGATGGGTTAAAAAAACTAGAGTATCGCGGTTATGATTCAGCTGGTCTGGCGGTCTTAAATAACAATAAACTACAACTTGCTAAAGCTAAAGGTCGCGTTGCCGATCTTGAAGCAAAAGTGTTGGATAAAAAACTAACTGGCAGATTAGGGATTGGCCACACTCGCTGGGCCACGCACGGTCAACCGTCGGAGGCTAACTCCCACCCACATACCAACCAAGCTCAAACCATCGCTGTAGTGCATAATGGCATTATTGAGAATTACCAGGAACTAAAGACTAAATTACTGAAAAAAGGTGTCAAATTCCGCTCCCAAACTGACACTGAAGTTGTATCACACTTAATCGATCAATACATGACCGGTGATTTACTCGAGGCAGTCGCTCAAGCCGTCCGCCAACTTCAAGGCTCATTTGCCCTGGGCGTGATTTCTAGCCTCGCACCTAATTGCCTCATCGGTGTACGCAAAGAAAGCCCGCTGGTAGTTGGCGTGACCGATTCACAAACAATGCTCGCTTCTGATGTGGCGCCAATTCTCAGTCTCAGTAAACAAGTTTATTACCTCGAAGATGGTGATATCGTCAAAATTGACGAGGTTGGTGTCGCTTTCTTTGACTTCAACCTCAAACCGCTTAAACGCCAACTAACCACCATCACCTGGGATGCTGACGCGGTCACCAAGGGTGGTTTTAAACATTTCACGCTGAAAGAAATCCACGAACAGCCCGAAGCTATCAAAAAAACTATTAGTCCACGACTTGATGCTAGCGGTCAAATTAATTTAGAAATTTTTGACAAAATTAAACTAAAAGCCATCAAACGCATCGAAATTATCGGCTGTGGCACGGCTTATCACGCTGGTCTGTATGGCAAAAAACTGCTTGAAAACCTAGCGAATATACCTGTCGAAGCGATCGTCGCCTCGGAATACCGTTACCAAAAAAACTTTACCGACAAGCACACCCTTGTCATCGCCGTCAGCCAATCAGGTGAAACCGCCGATACGCTCGGCGCTCTGAAAAAAGCCAAGCAAGCAGGCGCACAAACCCTCGCCATCACCAACGTTGTCGGTTCATCAATTACCCGCTTAGCCGATGCGATAATTTACACTTGGGCCGGACCCGAAATCGGTGTTTGTTCGACCAAAGCCTACACCACTCAACTAGCGATTTTTGCCTTACTAGCCCTGGATGTAGCCAAACGACGCGAGCAAATTTCAGCAGATTTTTACCAATTAGCAATTGATAATTTAACTAATTTGCCAGCCAAGCTCACTCAAATCCTTGAGAACCAAGCCATTTATCCTAAAATTGCCCAAGCCATCAACCACCAAACTAGCGTGTTTTACATCGGACGAGGGATGGATGCGTATTTAGCGATGGAAGGCGCACTCAAACTTAAGGAAATCTCCTATATTCACACCGAAGCTTTTCCAGCAGGTGAGTTAAAACACGGCACCATCGCGCTAATTGCGCCAAAAACTCCCGTGGTTGTGATCGCCACCGAGCCAGCCCTATTTGATAAAATTAAATCCAACATTGAGGAATTAAAAGCTCGTGGCGCTCAAATTATCCTCATCTCTAAGTCAGCCGAACTGGCGAAATTAGCCGACTTCACCATTGAGATTCCAACAGTTGATCTAGTTGAATCAGCCCTGATAGTAGCCCTACCGATGCAATTGCTGGCTTATTATACCGCCGATGCGCTTGGTCAAGACGTCGATAAACCACGTAATCTCGCCAAATCCGTTACGGTTGAATAACCAGCAACCACCCAACTAGCGACTCAACCACCAATTATGATAAAATATCTTATTATGTTATTTTGGTGGTTGTTTGGATTGTTTGCGGTGCTGTTTGGTTGGTCGCTGTGGCAAGACCGACGGGCTTTTGCTAATGCGATTTATTTGATGCTGGCGGGCAGTATGCTGTTTTTAGCCTTAGCGAGTTCCACCGAAAACCGAGTCATACTTCATCTGTTACAATTGGTGTTTTTTGGAGCAATTTTCATTTGTTTTGGGTTAATTCCGATTACTTTTGTGATTGCTGGCATCATTTCAATTCGCAAAAATGGTTTCAGTCTGGCGCATAGTTTGTCGATTTTATTTGGGATTGGTTTGTGGTTGGGACTGTGGCTAATTGGCTCAATCGCCGTGTCTAGCAGGTTATCAATTTTGTTTTTATCACTAGCTATTTTAGTCCAGATGGCAATTATTTATGTTTTGTTTACATTTATTGCATTATTTTTGTACGCTCAACTCTATTTATTAATTCCCAAAAATCTCAAATGCGATTTTATCATTATTCACGGCGCTGGACTAATTGATGGCAAAACTGTCTCACCACTGTTAGCGCGACGCCTCGAAAAAGGCATCAAAGTTTATCGCCGATCTGGTCAACGCGCCAAAATTATCGTCTCGGGCGGGCGAGGGAATGACGAACAGATTTCCGAAGCAGAAGCAATGCGTCAGTTTTTATTAGACGAAGGTATTGACGCCGACGCCATTATTCTTGAAGATCAATCAACCACCACTTTTGAAAATCTGCAATTTTCCAAACAAATCACCGACCGTCAACCTGACGCTAAGGTAATTTTCGTCACTAATAATTATCACGTCTTTCGCACCAGTATTTATGCTCGCAAACTCCAGTTCAAAGCCGAAGGAGTCGGCTGTTGCACCGCCCTTCATTATTGGCCGAACGCTTTTGTCCGTGAATATATCGCCATTATTATTCAGTATAAAATCGTACCATTACTACTGTTAATTTTGTGGATGCTTGGTACATTAATTTCGCTTATCCCCTTTAATTTTAATTGATTGACAATCTTGATAATAAGTTTTAAAATTATATTATGAAGAAAAAAGATACTTTTGTGAAAATTTTGCCAGTTATTATCATTATTTTGATTGTGATTATGGCAGTTATTGCCTTAATGTCTCTCGGTAAGGCAATTTTTAAAAATGGCGGTAAAAAAGAACCTCAAGTTAACGCTCTAGAGCAGGCATTATTAGCCACCGACGCTAGTCGTGGCGTTAAAATGACCGTCCGTGGTCCAATTGTTGCTCAGGAAAACTTCCGGTCTTATCAAATCGTGATTACACCATCGAGCCGTATTATCACTACTTATAAAGGTTACCTTGGTGAACAAATCAGCACCAAACAACTCGATAACAACTTACCAGCCTATGAACAATTTGTTAATTCATTAGTCAAAGCCAACCTTTCGAAGAGTAAACCATTCGAAACCGAGAATCTCAACGGTATCTGCGCGACTGGCACCGTGACTGAGTTTGATGTTTTACAAAACAACAAATCACTCGCACACATCTGGACTTCAACCTGCAAAGGCTCAGTCGGTTCGTTAGCTGCCAGTGTCGATCAGAACAAAAACCTATTTTTGAGCCAAATCCCTGAATACAGCAAGATTCTCTCAGCAGCGGGAATTCGCTAAATGCCAGAATTACCAGAGGTCGAAACCGTTAAGCGCGGTTTGTCTAAATTAATTATTCACAAAAAAATTACTTCAGCTACCAGCGATAATTTTAAGAGCTTTCCTAATTTACCAGAAGAAATTGAAGCTTTCTTATTAGGAGCAAATATCGTAGCTGTGCGACGGCGAGCAAAAGTGATTATCATTGATCTTGATACCAATTATTCTCTAGTGGTGCATTTAAAAATGACTGGTCAGCTTGTTTATCGTGGCGAAGAAAACTGGGGGGCGGGACATCCGAACGACAGCCTAATCGGCGATTTGCCAGACAAAACCACCCATGCCGAACTTGAGTTCAGTGACGGTTCAAAACTTTTTTTCAACGACCAACGAAAATTTGGTTGGATGAAGCTACTAGCCACGCCACTCGTCGAAGAATTGCCATTTTTTCAAAAAGTTGGTCCCGAGCCACTGACTGAGCAGTTCACAACCGAAGTACTAACGCAACGTCTGCGCCGACGAAGTAAATCCCGCATCAAAGCCGCACTCCTTGACCAAACCACCATCGCCGGCCTTGGTAATATTTATGTTGATGAGAGTTTGTTTTTAAGTCAAATTCATCCCGAAACGCTAGTAGGGGATTTAACATCGGAACAACTGGAGCGCTTGACTGGTAATATTAAACAAGTCTTACAGCAGTCGATTGATGCTGGCGGTTCCAGTAGTCGTAATTATGTTGACGCCGATGGTAACCGCGGTAATTATCTTAATGGCGCTTATGTTTATGGTCGAGCTGGCCTACCGTGTCGCTTATGCGGTACACCAATTGAAAAACTCAAAGTCGCTGGACGTGGCACTCATATTTGTCCGATTTGTCAGCCAGCGCCGGCTACCACCAACCAGCCAATTACCAAATCCACTTCCACCACACCTAAAACTCACCGCAAGCGAGGTTAAAACATGCTGAAAATCCTCACTGGTCCAAACAGCTGGCTGATCAAACGCGCCATCGCAGAGTTTGACACAGCGGAAGTCAGTCGGTATCAAGGCAGTGAATTAACGCCTGGTGAATTAGCCGACATTTTGGGCGCTCAAAGCTTATTTAGCACCAAGCGCACTGTTGTGATTGATGAATTATCTGCTAACAAAGCCGGCTGGGAACGTCTCACCGAACTAGCTAATGAACTAGCCAGCGATCCCGACCTTACATTGATTATCATCGAAAATAAGCCCGACGGTCGCAGTAAACTGATTAAACAAGCCAAACAAGCTGGCTGGCTTGAAGATTACCCACTGCCAAAAGACTCTCACCAAGCCACAACTTATCTCGAGGCTGAAGCGCAACAATTGCAACTCCAGTTACAACCGGGAGTGGCGCGGATGATTGTTGACCGTGTTGGACTTGATACCTGGGCAGGGCATATGGCGCTGGAAAAACTCGCCAGTGCGAGTGCCACTATCAGCGCTGAGTTAGTCGAAAAATATATCGCCCCGTCGCTAGAGGTCAATGTTTTCAAAGTGGTTGATAAGTTATTCGTTGGGCGCGCCTTAGCCGTCGCCGAACTCATCGACGAAATGGATCGCACCAGCGCCAACGCTTATCAGTTTTTTGGCTTAATTAGCGGTCAGATTAGCAATTTATTAATGATTAAGATACTCGGTAAAACGGTCGCGACTACTGAACTCAAACTTCATCCGTTCGTCGCTGGCAAGTTAGCCAACGTCGCCAATCAGCTTAGCCTCCCAACCATCAAGCAGATGGTCAGCATTTTAGCGCAAACCGATTTACAGCTCAAAACCAGCGGTCAACATGACTGGACGTTAATCAAATTAGCCTTAGTGCAAATCACTCAATTGATTTAAATACTGATTTCAGCGCGCTATCAACTTAATTGCGTGAATAGGTCAAACCCGGTTTTAATTGTCCACCAAACAATTCTGAGACAGTCACAAATTTATAACCAGCTTTTTTTAAGCCGTTGATAATACATGGCGTGGCGTCAACCGAGCTACCATGAATATCGTGTAATAAAATAATCGCACCAGGCTGAGCGCTGGTTACCGCGCGATTACAAACAATATCCGCTTTACGATCAGCCCAGTCGCGCGTATCGACTGACCACATCATATTCGACAAACCGTGTTTTGCCATAATATTTAACACTTCTTGACTATAAGCACCGTAGGGTGGGCGAACTGTCCGCACTTGCGCATCTGGAGCGGCATTTTTAATCGCATTGGTCGTGTCGACTAGTTGTTTTTCAATTTGAGAAGTGGACATTTTACTCAAATTCGGATGATCCCAGGTGTGATTACCAATTTCATGTTTTTCGCTAATA
>CAMUQR010000034.1 GCA_947097085.1 uncultured Candidatus Saccharibacteria bacterium
GATAAAACTGGGAAAACTAGATGGTTATTCTTTGTTAAGGAGATAAGCTGATGACTAAACTTCCCCAACTTCACTTAGTGGCCGTCACGGCCAATGATGTTGTTAGATTCTGCCGTCAAAAATACGGCATTGTGCCTAATTCAAAAGTGATTGAGCGGATTGTGGTTGGTATTAACAATCACCGGATGATTGCCCTTGAGAAAGACACTACAGCGATGAGGATTTACCAAGAGGCGATGGATTACTTCTGCCAAGAGGCGTGATTAGAATAACTTGGAGTTTAAAGGATTAACATAAAGGAGTTTTTATGATAAAATCAAATCAAACTATTAGAAAAAAGGAAAAACAAACAATGAAAACAGTAACTCTACAGCTCAATCCTGACCAGTACAACCTACTTAAAAACATGGTCGAAAACTATCTCAATGAAGTGTCTAATATTGCTTTTGTCGCGCCAAGCGACAAACTTGCAAAAAAACGACTAAAGCAATTTAAAGACCTAGAAAAAGCGATAGCTTTATAGTGGTATAATACTACTTGTGGATAAAATACAAGTAGTGTTGTGTATCGATGAATGCAAATCAAACAACCCGCAGACGCTGGGTTGTTTGACTATGCCTGTCAAAACCTTTAAGCAAGTGGAGGCGGGAGCTTTGGAATATAGATTAAGTGCTAATCTTTGGGGCGAGCTTAAGTATACAGCAATTAATGACAGTTATTTAGATAAATACAGAGGTTTTCTAGATATTTTTCTGTCTCAAAGGGCGGTTACTTTTCATAGCTGGTCATTTGATAGCAAATTCAAACATCCCGATCCATCCGTATCACCCAATGATCTACTTTATCGCAATACCTACATGCTAATTAGGAGCGTGATTGTTAAATACCAAAAATATGTAATAAAGAACCATCCAGGCATACAATTAGAATTTATAATTATGATTGACGAATCCGGCAACAAAGGATTGAGCTCGGCTAAGCAGTTTCAGGAATTCTTAGCTAATGATAATTATATAGACGCGACAATCACACAAATTAACTTTTTATCGACTTGTAGTAGCACAATTAACAATTCAATGCAGGCCGTTGACATATTAACTGGGTTAACAGCTTCGTACTATTCCAATGGGAAAGTTAATATGCCTAAAATCATCTTAAGAGATCATATTGCCAAGCAATATAACGATGGGGTCATGTTGCATAAGGTCCGCAACGGTACACTGCCAGACTTATTTAATTACAAAATACATGCGTATCTACTTTCTAAAAACCAACATCATATCCGCGCCGCCTCAGTCTTAATTAACTAGTTTTTGGTTTATCGGACACTCTATAGGACAATCTCACCTCTGCTGGGGTTAATTATAGGACACTCCCTGTATAACGATATCTAATACAAATACGCTATACAGGGGATTATATTTTAGCTTTAGTTCACAATTTCACATGTTAAGAAGCTACGAGCTGGCCGAATGGCGTATGTTCCGCCGAAAGTTCCAGCTAGACTAGCTTCGATATAATAACCTTTCTTAATATTGACACAAACTGTTGGAATTATAATACTGCACATTCCACCAGTTTTACTGGTATCGGCCACGATAGTCTGTAATACTTGGCTTCCAGCTGGTTTAGTTGGGTCAACAATAGAAAATCGTGCTTGCAAAGCATTGCCTTCGGGGACGTCAGTATTAATTGCTAACGATATCTTGACTTTTGAGCAATCGGTTTTAAGTTTCAGTTTAGAGCCGTCAATTAATTCAAAATGTTCATTAGCGCCAATCGCCAGCCAAGGAATAGGCGCCGCTGTTACATAATTAGCACCAATCGCAACATTAACTAAATCAGTGCGCCCAAGAGTAATAATAGGTGGATATGGCCGAGTGAGATGTTTTGGTTCAACTGAACCATCTTTAATTTTACTGCCGGTAACCGCGCCATTGGCTAGTTTATGCTCAGTGACTGCATTATCTCGGATATGTTTTTCTTCAATGATACTATCTCGTAAGGTGCCGTCTTGATTATAAGTCTTAAGCAGAGCTTTAATAACTCGATTCCATTGTTCCGAACTAGCGATGGAAACCTCAGCAACTGCACCAGTCTTATGTGGTTGTTTTTTACCGCCAATGCCACGCACAACATTCTCGAGGCCACTATTGCCTAGTGTGCCAATAACTACTTCGGCTAATTCGGGTGTGAGTCGACCCTCGCTATCGACACGATCAATAGTCATGACGATAGCTGTATCGCTTTGGATGCCTTCTAGGCTTTCTAATCCGATATTGACCGATGTTGCGCCAATTGCGTTAGATAATCGTGTTGGTGGTGCTGTTAGCGCCTTAATAAAATGATCTTGATTACTTGCCATTATCTATCCTTCTTACTCTTATAAATACCGAACATTGTCAGGACGAACGCCCCAGCCGTTGCGCAAGCTGATGATAACGCTTGGATCGATTGTAATGTTCCGAAGTTCAATCCTACTGCTAAGCTTGGTAACAGTAAGCCTGTGCCAATTAACGCATCACCAATAAAATAGACAGTCAGTTTAATTCGTTTATCTATTTTACTAGTTAGTTCTTTGACTTCATCAGAGCTAGCTACTTTTTCTGCTAAGTCACTAGCCGTAATACGGCTTTGATCTAATTTTGTAATATCTTTTTCGCTATACATATTTTTCTCCTTCTCTTTTTTTAAAACATCGTCATTTTGACTATCTGGTTGTGTTTTTGGAGGTTGAGATGGTTCATTGCCTATCTTTTTATCTTCCGTCTCATGTGGAGCCTCTGGTGCGGTCTGAGACTGTTCTACTGGTCTTGGTTCAATTTTGGGATCGGATTTTGGTGTTGGTTGTGGCGTTAAGTCCGGTAAGTCGTGCAATCCTTTATCGCTAAACACTTGACGGCTCATATATTTATTGCTTCGTGCCGTCACAAGCCAGACGGTATCGCCATCAATGGCTTGACCGTCGGTGACATAGCCTTTCATCGCTATTTTAAATCCAGCAGGAATTGTCTGGAAAATGCCAGAACTGGTATTAGCTTCATCGCGTGCATTAGCTTTAACCGCTAGTACTCGCTCATTACCCGCCACAGCTGGAGCTGGTGGTGTATAACCGATAATCTTTTCAGGACGTGGTCTGAGCCAACCAATACACGGCATACCAGCATAAACGTAACCGCGCTTTGCTCGATAAGCTGGGGTGGTGTTATTGAAGCCGTCTTGCTCAATGACATTCACACCAGTCGCGTCAGCGCTCTCAACTACCGCAATGTGGCCATAGGGGTTTGCCTGACTTGCTCCCCAGACGATAATGTCACCGCGCTGTGGGATTAGATTTGGGTCATTTAAGTTATTAGCTATTTTGATGAAAAACTCATCATTTGCGTTATTAAACGCATTTTTGGCATCGGCCGGCCGTATAGTGTCCTGCCAATTACCAAATAGGTGAATACAATAGTCATCAGCCACATCTTTACACTGATAACCATACGCACCATCAGGGTTCATACCGCGCCCAATGGCGCCACTGAACCATTCGTCTATCTTGTTCATATTATTCCTTTAAACAGGGAGAGGGGCGGATTGCCCCTCGTGGTTATGTTTATTTTTGCACCGATCCCTGAATTTGTCTTAACATTAATAAGTTTTCGCGCTGATTCTCTTTGATGATATCAAGCGTGGCAGCCATATTTTCATTGGCTCGAGCGATGTTGTCATTTCCAGACTGAATTTGCCTTAGCATCTCTTCTGTCCTACGATCAGTAATCGAACTGCCATAGATATACATACCTGCTAGCACTATCAAAATGCCATTTTCAGAGATGAGCTTGATCAGCTCTGTCATGACTATTTCTCAGCTTTCTGTTTTTCTGCTTCAGCTTTGTTGGCCGCTTTCTGTTTTTCTGCTTCAGCTAGCCGTGCTTCAAGCTCAGCGATTTTAGCGTCTTTATCAGCCTCAGCTTGAGCTAGTTTTTCTTTGATTGCTTTATCTTCTTGCAAACTTCGCACGTATTCCATGCCGGATTCAATAAACGCTTTCGCGATAAGCTTCTCTTGAGCGATAGCTTCTAACCCTGATTCAGGACTGCGATAAACGCCAATCTGTACGTCTTCTTCTTTGATTTTTTTAATTTCAGCCATATTTCCTCACTGATTATTAATTAATATTTGGTAGAGGGGCGAGTTGCCCCTCTATATAATTAGGCGGTCGCAATGATCGCAATCGCGTTTTTCTTAGCTTCGTTAACAAAGGTATCGAATTTGTTTCGACCAATCAACAAGTCGCCTGAGATCATCTCCGAGTCGGTTTTTACTCGCGCTTCGTTGATAATAGCTGCGTTACTGACCGCGCCAGTCCAGACAGCAATCGCCAAAACGTTAGCTGGGAAGTAAGATTTCGGAACTTTTACGACGGTAAAGCCATCCAATTCACCAATGATACCTTTAGATACTAACTTGTCGTTAGTCTGAGGAGCATTCATAGTGGTGGTGATTTCGCTGCGAATTTCCTTACGATATTCTGACGATACGAACAGGATACGATTAATAGTCGGAGCTAAAGCTTCGTCCAAATATTCGGTAGCAGTTGCTATTTCCCCAACAGCTTTTTTCGCCGCATGAACGATTTTTTGACCAGTCGCAGTGGCAGCGGCTACTAATTTAGCAAAGTAGACTTTGTCCATCATCGGGGTAATTTGCTCTTGAATTTGAAGCTTAAGCATTTCACCCGCTTGTTTTAAGTTAGCTTGACCTTTTTTATTGCCTTTATCTAGTCCAAGTTTAAATGATTTATCATTAGCCACTTGGTAGGTTGCCTTAGTGTCTTCCATCTCAGTAATACCACCGTAGCGGTCGTTTTTGTCTGAAATTTTATAATCACTTGGCGTTACAGTCGTTGGAGTTAATACCTCGATAATGCCAGCTTCAACATTAATAAAATTAACCTTACCTTTAGCATGAGCTCTAGTGAAAGATTCAGCTGTGAGTTTTGTGTCAAGTTGCTTTGCATATGATGTCAATAAGTTTACTGACATATTTAACCTTCTTTCTATGAATTGAAGGCATCTAAGAATTCATCAGAAGCGCCCGATGGCATTACATGATTAGCTGAGGTGATTGCTCCTCCGCCACGAATTTGCTCTAGATTTCTAGTTGCCTGAACTTGAGCTTTTTCTGCGGCAGCAGCGATCATTGAGATATCACTATCAATTTGCTCTAGTACCATCTCGCCAATATCACTGAACTTATAGCCATTAGCTCGTAATTGTTGAGCTAATAGCATTGCACGTTCTGATATTGCACTTTCTAGTTGAGGGTTGTATTGCTCGCTACTAGAGTCGAGAAAATCACAACTCTTAACGCGGTCAGCAATACCCAACTGGATTTTACTAATGGTTGATTCTAGATCGCGCTCATTAGCCATTATCTCCATCTGCTGTTTCATTTGAGCGTCCCGATCAGCCATTTCTTGCTGAATGAGTTGCTTGTTATAATCGAGCAGATCGTCAACGGCAATATTACCATCTTCGTCTTTTTGTGGCATCTGAGGTTTTTCGCGCTCAGCTCGATAGGCTCGAAGCTCAGCTAATTCAGCGTCTTTAGCTCGATTTTGTTCAATCAATTGCTGAATTCGCGCCTGACCACGACTGTAGCGGTCTGGTCGGGTATGATGCTCTGATGCAGACTCTCTTACGTTGCCTTCATTGTTATCTTTCTCACCTTGGTCGGATTTTTCCTTGGAATTACCCTCTGAGTCAGGTTGTTCGTCAACAACTTCTGAATCTGAGAAACCAGCCAAAAAATCAGCTTCGGTAGTTGTGTCTTCCACGGCCGACGCCTCCGTGGTGGCGATGATCTCTTCGCCATAGTTTTCCGTCACAATTGTGTTATCTGTTGTCATAAACACCTTTCTCATCGTTAACGCCGACGCTACGGGAGATACGCTCCGTTCTGACACCTTGCGGGATAAGTATCAGAACGTAACCTACCTACAATATTTTGGTGGTTATTTCACCAGTGTTAATATTCTTAAACACCAGTCCTTCCTCTGATTGACGAATAAAAACTAAATGCGCTGGTACTGCAAAAGCATGTGGCGCATGATTGCCACCGCCATCGCAAACGAGCGTTGTACCTACCTGTCGGAAACGACATCCAGTTGGTTGTTGCATCGTCACCTCTCCAGTAACTGAGTATGGTTGTTCTTGACTATTCTTCATCTGAGTCATAATCTACATTCTCTACACGATCAATTAAGCTTAATAGTCTAGCTTCACAGATTGAATAGATCTTAAAACGCTGACCAATTTCTTCTAGCGAACCCTGCTTCTCAACAGCTTGAGTCACTTCAAACTTTAGGTTCTTAATCTCTTTTTTAAATTCATCTTTAACCTTTTGCCAAGCAGTACTGTTGGCTAATACGCGCATGCTTCGCGCTTCGGCTTTTTCAGCCTCAATCTCAGCCTTTTCGTCAGCTGTTATTTCTGGTAGATCTACTTCCATCTCTGGAGTGAAAGCTCCACCGCTGTTTAAGATATCGTCCATTAATTAGTGTCTCCGAAGGCGATTTGTCTTAGTGCCTCGTTAGTTACCATTTTGTCGTTATAATCTTCAGAATAGTCTTGTGATTGAATAGGATTAAATCCAGTGTTTGTATCAGCTGGCGTTGGTTGTTGCGATGGAATAATCATTTTTTCTCGATTTTTAACTTTAGCTGATGCTAGGAATTGTTCAAAAATCACCTTGTAGTCAATCGTCTCACCATTCGCTTCAAGATATTGAATAATCTTCTCACCAAAAGGACTCTGTAATATGTCAATTACAACCTGAGTGCGTTCAAACTCTTCTTTGTCGTCGTTCTCAGCGCTCGAACCCACATCAATATCGAATTTGTAACTGCCTTGCAGATCCTTAGCCTTAAGTTCCACTCGATTATATTTCTTGTCATAATCAGCGCCGAGAATATTATTGGCAAAGCCACCTTCTTCTAAGTTGGCAATTTCGTCCTCAAAAATATCAAAGGTCATTGGTAGAGTCTGTCGTGTGCCTAACTCCTCGAGCATGCCCTCAAACAAATCATTAACCGCTACTTCAAACATTTGTCGATCGAAATTATCGCGAGAGCTTTCACGCTGCGCAAGCTTATCTAGAGCTTGTGGTGTCTTGCCGTATCCAGGTAAGCCATCCTGCGATGAAATGGTGGTGTCTGTTGTCCCATTTTGATTTAATAATGCACCCTTAAAACTCTGATTGAGTTGATTGACTAGCCCGGCCGGGGCTTGATTCAGTTGAGCAGTTTCAATCATTTCGCCGGAGGCTTTGTCAAGCTTCCAAACCGCACCCGGTTTAAACGGATACTCAGATCGTTTCATGCTTTTGCCAATCGTTAATGGCGGAAAAATAAGGACTTTTAGATAATCGATTGCCAAATTAGTTATGCTATTGATGGCTCGCTGTAAGCTCTCACCACGCTCAATATCGCCCAGCCCCCAGAAGCTATCAATCAACGGGAAGGCCATCTTGAAGACAATCGGAATCCGACCCGATTTGAATGGGTTTTTGATTGTTCTAATAATATTGCCTTTTTCATCAAAAGTAATCCAATCCGCTTGGTGGCCTCGATTGTATTTAGTGATCAACTTGTACATACCGCTACCCTCAACTGACTCACCGCGCTCATTTTGAGTTGGCGTTGATTGTTCGCCATTGGAACTTGGAGTTGATTCTAATAATTCAGTGAGAGCTTTTTCGTCCCAGCCGTCTTTGCCGATCATTTTCTTTAAATCAGCTTTGGAGTGAAAAGTTTCATGATAGACATAATCGGCATCGTTTGGCGATAGGCGACCAGGTTGCGGTGCAATGAAGCGCAAATCAACTAGTCGGCAGTTTGGGCCGATATATTGCTCGTCTGCTTGATAACCATGAAACATCGGCATAATACCATAAACCAAACTATAAAAATCCCACATCATTAGCTTGATGCGCATTGGGTACTGCCAGTTAGCCTTTTTGATAATGTGATTATTCCAGGCTAAATTAATGACCGCCGCTTTATGTCCATCGTCTTTAGCCAGGGGAAATACTTTTCCAGTCGGAACTTGTGCAGCTACTCGAGCAGAGCGTTCGATAATTAAATTAGACAAATCACCAGTTGAAATCCGTGATTTAGAGCCACTAGATTTAAGCAATCGTGCATAGGCAATATTTAAGAAATCGTCCCAGCGATGGCGAAAAGCATCAGTTGAAGCTTTAGCTTTGTTGTAGTCGGCAAGTAGTTTTGAATTCTGAATCATTATTCTCCGTCTTTGCAAATAAAAAAGACGCCCAAAAGCAAAAACCTTTGGACGCCTTATTGACTAAAAACTAGTTAACTTGGCAAAGTATTACTGTCATATTACCATAAGAGTTTTAATAAGTCAAGTCTATTTTTTCCAACCGCTTGGGTCGCTGACCTTTCTCGGTTTATACTTAGCTGAGAACACACTGAGTTCATATGATGAATC
>CAMUQR010000035.1 GCA_947097085.1 uncultured Candidatus Saccharibacteria bacterium
TGATAGCGCTGTTCAAATTCTCGCAATTTAGCACTGAGCTGTTCAACTTTTTGATCATTCGTACCGGTCAGATTTTTGTCCAAATCACCTAACCAAGCTATCATCGAAGCCAATTCGGCTTCATCTTGCGCTTGTTTAATCTTGTTTTTTAGGACTTGATATTTTGGCAAGAAATTATCAGTCACCGACTGGCGCAAACGCTCTAAGTTGGCATTAATTATCTCTTGAGCCAACTGTTGAGCGGCTTTTTCAGTAGCCTCACGCGTGGTGCGAATTCGTAGCTCAGCGCCCGCCCCAAAGTGATTTGAGCCTTTGATAATCTTAAACTTAATGTAGCGCGCCTCAACTGGTTTCGAGAAGTTAATATTAACTGCCTGACGAATATTACCTTGGTAATTCATCTCAATCGGCTGATTACCGATTGGCGTGAACGGCGTTTCCAGAATCGTCTTACCGTCAGTGGTATCGATATTGCCGTTATAATAAGCCACCTCAACTTGCAACGCTCGACCATTATCGGCGCCATTTTGGCGTGGGACATATTGTAAACCAGTCACTGGATAGCTTTTATTAAGCTCAATAACGATTGTTGGCTGTGTATCACCACGGTTATAACTTGAGTGCCAAATTGTATTAATGTCACCGTCAATTAAATTTTTCGCACCTTCGTTATGTTCCGGTATCTGGCTAGTAGCGTGCTTAATGCGCAGATTTTGTTTAAACACAAAGTCAAAGTTATTATCCAGCTGATTATCGGTAAAAGTCAACTCCACTGGATCGCTAGCATAGATCGTACCCGAACCTTTAACGCGCACTTGAATCCGCACATTGCCTGCCAAATTCGGCTGAATCGCTTCATAATCCATCCAAGTCCGACCATTGTCATAAGAATATTCCATCGTATCATTGATACCGATAATATAGTTTTCTTGGTCATTGATGCGCAAACTTGGAGTTTGGGCTTTTTTGAAATTAATCGTCAATGGATAACGAGAACCGCGCACTCGCAATTTCAAACCATATTGCAAATTAATCGAGTTAATTTCTGCGGAAGTAAGCTGATGGTGAGTGTTTTTGATTGGTGACCAAGTTTGACCGTTATCGAGTGAATATTCAGTGTCAGTCCGCCCGCCAACAATCTGGTTGGCGTGCTCGTCACTCAGGCTAAATTTACCTAAATAATTACGCGCTTCAGTAATCTTCTGGCGGTGATGTTGAGGACTAATCGAGTCACTACTAACACCGGGTAGACGCTGAGCCTTGCCCATCGCTTCAATATATTTGGCGTAATATTCGTTCAAACCTTTGCGGGAAGTAATTTTCGCCTTAATTGGCTCTAGTCGCTTCGTCATTGGCACTGGATGACGATAGAGATTTTCCATCATCAAATGCGCTAATTCGACATAATGATACTCGCTAGCATTACGCGCTTGATACAGCTCAAACAAACTCTGGTAAGCCGGCAAAAACAATGGATTAAGTTCAATCACCTGTCTTAAAGTTGCTCGTTTAGTCTGATGATCAGTTAAATAATGTGTGTGATCGTAGAGTTCACGGGCGCGGTCATAATGAGGTTGCTTCAACGAGTCAGCTGCGATATGACTAAAACTGCTCTCGTAATTCGCATCACGAATAGTTGATGAATAAGGATTACCACTGGTTTCACCCCAGCTCGAAATCCAGTTATTACCTTGCCAATTATGGTTATCATCAAAATAAATCACCGCCGCGTGGCCTGGCTGACCAACCAGAATACCCGGCACGCCGAAAGCATTGATCGCCACTGAATCAAATTTTGACACTGTACCACAAACACCACCATGTTCAATCACTTCAGCTAAACTTGGGAAGAAGCCATAAAAGTTCGCACCATGAATACTATCACCAAAGCGATTTTTATCAGTATAGCGAATATAGCGATAGGTGGCATTACTCAAATCGCTGTTGGATTTTAACAGATCCGGATGCTCTTTTTTAATTTTTTCGCGCAACCATAAAATATCTTCGTCAGTTGCCTCTGCCTTAACCACTGTTGTCATATAAGCAGTGTCTAGTTCGTTAAAAATTGGTCGCAACTGACCTTTCACTCGACTCAAATTACGAAACATCCGGTAACGGCTAATGTGGTTAACTTCTTGCGCCCAGTCCGCCCAAAAACGCACTTTGCCCGAGAAAGCCGTCGCCACCGCGATAGCGATTTTCTTATTTAAACTATCAGTGCGAATAGTTGGGTCATAATCATCAAGCGACTTGAGAATTGACAAAAATCCTAAACCAGTGCCGTAAGGTTTCTCAGCCTCATTTGACATCGCTAGGGCGTCAATATCGTTAAAAAACCAATTATTAAACGCCTGATTGCCATCAGTTTTGACAAAATAATAATAGTCCATCACTCCCACGCGACGCAGTAATTGCGCTTGTAGCATCGTCAAACGGCTAGTCTGGTCATGCGGTGCCGTCGCTAAATTAAACTGGGCATTGACCCGTCGTTCTAGCTCAGCTTGACTGATCATATCTTTTAGATCACCTGCCACAAATTTCGCGTCAGCTAATACGGCGTGATCTTGGGTTTTTTCGCCCAAATGGTCGATTTTAATCTTTAAACGTTTACGGTTTTTGATATCAAGAACAATTGGCTTGGTTTGGAAATGACCAATCGATTCAGTCGTCGCCACTAAATCGCCATCAAGATAAAAGTCAAATTTCAAACGACCTTGGCTTTTATTCGCCTGAATACCAGCAAACGCCCGAAATAGCGTCTTGCCTTCAGCATTGGGTTTGCCCAAATCATAAATCAGCTCGGCATCAGCGTGCGCGAAAATACCTTTTGGATAAGATTGGGGCTTGAGCGATACCGGATGATTAACCGTAATTTGTTGGTAATCTTCCTTAGCGTTCTCAATCAAAGGCTGGTCGGTTCGATAACGATCCCAACCCACCCGCTGACTTTCGGGTTTAATATCACTTAAATAAATTGCATTCGGGTCGAGATCTTTACTTTTTGCCCCAGTGGTCAGCATATTCCAACCGCCCAGGATAATCAATCCCGCTCATAAAATCACCAAAATCTTTCGTAAATTATC
This sequence comes from uncultured Candidatus Saccharibacteria bacterium, assembly GCA_947097085.1. Classification (GTDB taxonomy): domain Bacteria; phylum Patescibacteriota; class Saccharimonadia; order Saccharimonadales; family Saccharimonadaceae; genus CAMUQR01. Next base: position 3,084 of record CAMUQR010000035.1, read on the forward strand.
TTTGTTCATTTTTTCCTCTCAAAATTGATCCGAAGCATTATAGCACAAAAAGCTTATAAATTCAAGAGGTAATAGTCATAATGGCCGGCGCTTTGATGTAAATCGTCAACATACCATCGTCACCAACCATTAATTCTTCACGGTTTTCCTTTAGCTCTCATTGTACCTCCCGAAGACAAACTTTGCGTATTATATTACACCCCATGCGAGAGGCAACGCAAAGTTGCTCGTCAAGACACTAAAATTACGCTATACTACTAGAAAATAAACGAAAGGGTACCAAATGATTTTTGCAAAAAAACTTAAACAATTACGTCAACAAGCCGGTTGGTCACAAGAGCAACTAGCAGATCGACTCAACGTTACACGACAAGCAGTTGCTAAATGGGAACGAGGTGCGGGCTTTCCAGATATAGACAACGTGCAAGCGCTAGCAAAATTATTCAACACTAGCGTAGACGAGCTGCTTGACTACAAGCGAGCAGGACTGGCTTCGGCTATACGCGAACCTCTTGATCTTGACGCCTATCCGACAGATACGAAAGGATATTCGGCATCCGACCTGGCAGTTGCAGACAAATTTGCCGACGCCGATAAAATTGAATCACTAAATCGCCACCGACAGCTAACTTGGTGGCAAAAAATCATCGACTTTTTCGTAGGAGCTGGAACGCTTGATATGGCTTTTTCCGGCGAAGCCATTGGACAACTTAAAGGCGACAGACGCTACTATCTGGTTGAAAAATCTGGTCGCTCATGGATCGTCGAAGTTACAAAGACATACATTGAACGACGCGAGTTAACCAAACCATTCCCGCATCAACAGCTCTCTGTTGGTGATTTTATCTATCGGCGAAGCGGGTTTATTGTAAAACCATTAAATAATCGCGCTCGGCATTAGATATCTCTGACCATAGTCAACACTTTCCGCAAACTCCGCACTGGCGCCACGTATGGTACATCAATTTCTGCAAAATGCTGGCGGGCAGCAGTAATTTTACCTCGTTCATTAGCACTCAAGTGATTGTCATTAATATCATCCGACCCCTTCGTCTCGGCCACAAAGTAAATCCGCTCATCGCCATCAAACGCCACCGCCCAATCTGGATTATACTTACCAACCGGTGTATCAATCTTGAACCAACTTGGTAGCTTAATATAAAACTTCACGTCGGCATTGTCCTCCAGCGACTGCATGAATTCACGCTCAACTTCTGAATCAACCGCCACGTAATCGTAGATGGTTTTTGCCTGGTCGCCCACTGCAATTGCCCCACTCTTCATCGCCGCATCATACAGGTATGTCTGCAGTTCATCATTCTCAAACAACGTCATGTCATAATACTCGCCTGTCCTGTGATATTTAACACCGTCAACTGCCAAACGCTGCTTCACCCGATTAATCGCCTGGGCTGTTTCATCAATAACCTGCTGTGGATTAATAGCCACCTGCTCAAACACCCCAGCCCGATCAAGCACCTCAAATATCACCCGGCGTGTCATTTGTGTCTGACGCTGAATATCCGCTAATAAATTCGGTATCTTTACCTCAGTTTGGTGTGCCGCATACGTGTTAAAACCAGTCTCACGCACCATAAAGCCTCTATCATCATTCATAGAATCAATCAGTGTCTTAGCATCGGCGATATGTGGTTTGCTAATAGTGACTTGTGCTAATTCACTAGCCGCTTCCGTCACCAGTTTCTCTGTATTAATCGCCACCCGGTAGGTCGTCTTATGCTTAATCTTATCCCATAATTCCTTGAAAGCCGGGTCAAGCGCCCGTGATTTCTGAAACCTGACGACTCGCCGATTATCACGATTCTTGATTCGTCCACCAAAATGGATGCCTGTCTCTTCCTCAATTTCCGTCTGGAGCTTGCGGCTAAAATCCGCGTAACTCTCATTAGCAATCACTGTCAGTATATTGACGCTATCATCATACACTCGTTGCCCATCAATATTGACCGGCAGACGCAGTCCTCGTCCGATTTCTTGGCGCTTTTTCATTTGGCTTGACGTTTCGTTAAGCGTACAAATCTGAAAAACGTTGGGGTTGTCCCATCCCTCACGCAGTGCGGAGTGGCTAAAGATAAACCGCAGTGGCTCGCCGGTATCCAGTAGCCTTTCCTTATCTTTCATGATTAGGTTATACGCCGTATCATCGTCCTTCGTCCGCCCACCCTCGCCTTTGGTATCACGAGAATCTTTCCATTGGCCATTCTTATCCGCCGCAAAATAGCCATTGTGCACCTCACTCGCCGATAAATTATCCATCACGCCGGCATATTTTGGTTTAGACGCCACTTTAGCGTACGACTCTTCAAACCACTTGGCAAATTTACCCTTACTGGCACCATTCGCCGTATATTCGCGATAGTTCATGACTTTATCAATAAAGAATAGGCTGAGTACCTTCACGCCGCTGCCTAGCCGACGCTGTTTATCAAAGTGATCGTCAATCGTCAATTCAATCTGTCGCTTAATGATGTCATCGTGCAGACTTTCGTCACGCTGACCGACATAAACCACCTTGTCATTGCTAAACTCGACGCAATCATCGCCGTGATTGATCGACTCGACATAGTAGCCGGCATAGACTGAACGTCCCGTCTTCGCCTCCAGATCGTCGCCCGGAAACACCTTGATGATCTTGCGCTGCAAGCCATACTCATCACTCGCATCCACCTCTATCTTGGCAAATGAACGAGTCTTCGACTGGCGCTCTAGTGACAGTACATTAATGTACGCATCATTATAATTATCCTCGCTCTGGACACTATGCACCTCTATCTTTTTGACCAAGCCTTTATCATAGGCATCGACCGGAGTCAGCCGATAAAGCAAATTGTATAAGTGCTTGTGCGTGGCACTATAGCGCAACGTGCACAGCGGATTAAGGCTAGCAATAGCATTCCGCCGTATGTCCGTCTCCATATTCTGCGGCTCGTCGAGAATGACCACCGGGTGAGTAGCCTTGATGAAATCAAGTGGCCGACCATAGTCACTCTGCCGATTCATTACATTCTGTGCCTTAGCGAAGCTATCAATGGTAATCACCATGATCTGCAAGGTATCGTTCGTCGCAAACTCACGAGCCTGACCGGTCTTCTTACTGTCCCAGACGTAGTAATCCATCTCCGGCTTGTTATAGAGATCGGCGAAGTGCTCTCTGGTGATCGCCAAGTTCTTCAGCACACCCTCACGGATCGCCACACTCGGCACTACGATGATAAACTTCTTCCAACCATAGTGCTGGTGTAGCTCATGAATCGTCCGTAAGTACACATAAGTTTTGCCCGTGCCGGTCTCCATCTCGATGGAGAAGTTCATACCGTGCTTCAGAGATTTTTCATTAATTTCGAGCGGAAAAGTCATCGGAATACTAAAGCCACCTTCTTTCGTCTCGCTTTTTTCGATACCATTTTTCTCTTGAATTTTATGCGTATTCTTAATTATCTGCGCCACATCCAGCACCAGGCTATTTCCCTTGGCGATCGTCGCCTCCAGGCTTAACTGCCTATCCTGATCCATATAGCGAGTCGTATCGTCACTATCCGCTGGCTGCCCAGCGAATATATCCACTACCGCGTTGATGGCGTCGAGTTGGTACTGTTGGTTGGATTCGAATTGGAGCTTCATAACACTGCCCCGAATTCTAAGTTTTCTTTAACAAAAAGCTCTTCCATCTTTACGTATCTGTTTAATAGTAATAAATCACTCGCATCATCAGATAGTTGATTCATTATTAACCTCTTTCTGATAGGGTTCTAGCCCATAATTCCAAAAATCATTATAGAAATGGCCATTACGAGCAATTCTAGGTGGAACATCGTCATTGTAATATAGGTATGCAAGACCGGAAGAGATAAAGCTTGAGCCAGGATTGCCCAGCCCAGTTTCCTTATCTATATCTACAACACTCAGCTGCTCGACAGCATCGCATATTTGAATAAACCTGTCCCAAGTAATTTTTTCTTCCAAAAGCGCTCTATATAAATGGGCTTGGATTTTAACATGTGCCACAGACCTCATACGATCAATGCGAAATAATACCTCTTCTAGTATTTTTTCATCACCGTATTTTTTCTTTAATCTTTCATAACATTCCTTATCTAGGCATCCTTTTTGCAATGTTTCTATAAACTTCACAATTTTCTTCACCGTAGAAGCTTCGCGTATAGACCTGTAAAACCGAGTTATCGCAGTTATATTTTTAACAACAGGTATGCTGGTTAGTGCGTCTAGTTGCTGGTCTGTTAGCTTGTCACCAAAGATACTCTTTGAAAAAATATCTATTGCAGCTTCTAAATTATCTTCTACAACACCCTTCATAGATCAACTTTCTTTTCTTAGCACTTTTGTTGCCTTATCAAAATCACTCTCCAGCTGGCGCATTTCCTCATCACGGTATTTCTTAAACTCACGCTTCGCCTTGACCATTGCTTGTTCGTGCTTAATTTTGCCAGCTCCGACCAGCACAGACGAATCACTAATTTTTAGAAACTCATCCAGTTTATCTATCCATTGTTGCATTGTCATCGCTTTCTGCCTGGTTGCTTGCAACTCAGCAAAATCAAGGTACTGCGAGACGATCAGATTGAGAACATTCAGCTCTTCTTCACTCAGATAATTCTTAGCAACTTCGACATCGTCCGAAGTAATATAACTACCTTTGAAATTTGTCAGCCCCATATTAGATTTCTTGGCATCCGCTCTCTCGTAAACCAGCTCAGCCGCAGTCTTGCCGTGCGCTGCAACATGCATTTTATTCTGCACTGTTGCGAAGAATTGTCTAGTTAACTTAGCGTCCTTTTGATAATCAATGCTCGTCGCATAGATATCTGTCACCTGCTGGTACAGATTACGCTCGCTACTACGGATATCGCGAATGCGCTGGAGAAGTTCTCTGAAATAGCGTCCGCCACCTTGTTTCAGCCTTTCGTCATCCATCGTAAAGCCCTTGACAATGTATTCACGTAGCCGCTTGGTCGCCCACTGGCGGAATTGTGTGCCACGCAATGACTTAACCCGATAGCCAACAGAAATGATAACGTCAAGGTTGTAATAATTTGTCGGCTTTGTAGAAAATTCGGAATTTCCGAATTTTCTCATTGTA
>CAMUQR010000036.1 GCA_947097085.1 uncultured Candidatus Saccharibacteria bacterium
AGTTCTCCCCAGTTGATTTATATAAATAATTATGTTATAATATAATAGATTATAGTTTTTTATAAAAAAGGAGGGATAACTACTATGATCCCAATTAGTAATCGCTCACTAACATTGAGTGATCTAGAAAAAACTGTAGATACTGCTTTTTTAAAGTATCTACAAAAAAACTTTAAGGGCCAATGCCCTTTATATTTAAGAGAAGAAAATCAATTCTCACTAATTGAAGATTGTACAATTAGTGAGAATAATCTAACTCTATTAAAGCCATCTTTTCCAAACTGGCTTTATAGAGGTGGTGGCGTAGTAAATCTCACGACCAAGTTTGGCCTAATTATGAGATTTGACGACCGCCATAACTGGTGGAAACCATCAACAGCCGGCATTGCTGATATCCGTGATGGTAGTACACCAGAGCAAGTATTAATCAACTCAGCTCTAAGAGAGTTGAGGGAAGAAATTGAAGTGATAGCTGATCGAAAAATTAATCTTCTAGATCAGCCAAAAAATATCAAATTCACAGTTAATGAGCCTGATAAGGCTATTGAGGCTGTAATTGATATTGATCTTTCTAGCTATAATATAATTAATATAATAGCTAGAGAGGACGATGGTATAATCCCAACGATTGGCGTATTGAACCAAAAATGCATTGTTGGGTTATATAATCAGACTCAGGGGTATATTAACCTTACACAGGTTAATATTCACCCGTCAGTTCTTTAAAAATCTCTTTTTAAAACCACCCAAGGGTGGTTTTTATTTTATAAGATTTTTTTAGTTTTCCTTAACTCGAGAAATAATCAGACGGCGCTCACTGCCCTCACCCTCTGAATGAGTTTCAATTGTCGAATAATCTTGTGCTAGTTTATGAACAATTCGGCGATCGGCTGGACTTAAGTTTACGACATAATCCTGACCAGTTTGACGGACACGCTCGATCCATTTTTCAGCTCGTTCAATTAATTTATCATTTTTATGCTTTTTATAATCAGCAATATCGAGATTTACCCGATAAATCACCGAATTTTTGAGACGCAAATTCGCCGAAATTAAACTCTGCAAGGCACGCAAGTTATCAGCATCCTTACCGATTAAAATCGCATTAGCCTCGGTCGATGGAATTGATAATTCAATCACCTCATCTTCACAGGTGGAATTCACTGCCACATTCAGCCCAAAAAAGCTCAAAATATCCTCAGTAAACTTGGTGGCGTAAATAATTGCTTCTTCTTTGTTCATAACTTCCCTTTCTAACCTTTTGACTTCCGATGATGTTTTTTAGCGGAAGATTTTGGTTGGCGAGATGATTTTGGTGCGGAGCTCGATTTAGGTTCAGTTTCCGCCTCAGTTTCAGCAGTTGAAATCGTCTTAATTGTAGTGGTAATTTTAGGTGATTTTTTCAGTTGTTTAGCACGATTTTGAAATAAAACCTCCGCTGCTTTAGCCCGCTTCAAGCGTTCCTCAACCTCTGCTTCATCAGCTGGTTTAACTTCAGTCGCCACAAGTTTGTCCATAATCATTTTACGCTGAATAATTGACATCACGCCAGAAATAAACTGATAAAAAGCAATTGCTCCATAAATTGCCCCGAAGCTGATTAAAATCATAATTGGCATAATTTTATTCATTTTACCCATCATAATATTGTTAATTTCAGCTTGATCCGGTTCTTTACCCTCCCCCGCTTCCGCTAAAATATCACGAATCCGACGTTTTTTCGGGTTTTGATATACGCTTGTTGAATTAATAATATAATATTGCGTCCAAGCCGCCCCAAGCACAAACATCGCCATCACGAAGCTATGCACGCCGTGATTAAACTGAAACGGAATCACACTCATATCAATTTGACCAAATAAAAGTGGTTTAAAGGTTTGATGGTCAGCGATTAATTGCTGAACTGGCGCCATATTTTTAGTAATATCATAAGCTAAGTGATTCACAGCGTTGGTATCGCGAATCATCACCTGTACCACACTAAACATCGCAATCAGAATCGGCAACTGAATTAAAGCCGAGAAAAATGAGGCTGACATTTTAATGTCATTTTGTTTATAAAGGCTCATCGTCATCAGATATTCGAGCTGTTTATTACCTTTGGTTTTTTGTTTAATTTTTTTCAGTTCTGGCTGAATATCCTGCATTCGTTTCATCTGTAAAGTCTGCGATTTTAACAGTGGAAACAACAGAATCTTAACAATAATTGTAAACAAAATAACCGCCACGCCAAAATCCCCTACTAGACTATAGAGCGCTAATAACAGATTAAAAATCGGGCGAAAAATCAATTCATGAAAAATAGTACCTAACATAGCTTTTAATATTATATCATACTTTTTAAGTGCCCTCTGGTAAACATATATCTACCCTAATGAGGTTTCGCTCTCAAACACATCACTTTACGACCCCCCCAGGCTAAACACCAGTAGTCCGACAACGGAAATCATGATATAATCACTTCAATGAAAGAGTTTGAATACCAACTGACTAAACCACTTAATAATCAACAACAAGTCGTTGAATTATATAGAGCTGCTATTGCGACACGCAATCTGTTACCAAGAGATTCGAGTAAAATTGCTATCATAGCATTTAATGCTACTCACCCGTCAAAGATTAACTTTAAACCATCAGACGACTTAAAAAAACTCCGATTTGAGCTAGGGGCACTAGAAGCGCCTGGTGATTTTTCAACCTATACAGAACGCACTTTCGTTAATCAAGAAGAGTTTGAGGATTTTTTATGGGATCGATTTGGTAAATTAATAGATGATTTATTAGTAAAATAAAAAGAGCGATCTCTATCGCTCTTTAGTTTTTACAAACCATAATCACTTAACAGACAATTACCACTGTTACTTCGATCGTCAATCTTTACATATCCACCTTCGGAATCTGGGAGTCTCCAATAATGAATATTTTCTCCGTCGTTAGAAACCACATGCCCGTGGCCAGGTCCGTCAGGAGCTCCTTCTCCACCATAGTAAAATTCAAAACGATCTTTTCTGCCAGTATTACCATATACGATTTTAATTTCGTAACCGTCAAAATACATAACAGCACCTCCTATAAAAATACTACACTAATGTGCGCATTAAAGATTGTAATAGATTACGATTTAACTGTCAATTAAATTAGTCATATTTTTTAGTTTGTTTATTGTGCTATCATAAAATCTGCTGACTTTTTAACTCAGCGATAATCTTAGCTTCTAATTCTGCAAAATTCACCTGCCCCAGCTCCGTTGAATGGACAATAATAATCAAATCATAATTACGTTGAAACTGGGTAACATACGGTCGAATTAGACTATATAACCGCCGGCGTAAAAAATTACGCTGAATGGATTTTTTGGCAACTTTTTTTGAGACCACCACCGCTACACGCGAAAATCGCTTCCGTGGATTAGCACAAAACTTAATAGAAAATAGTTTTGAGCGGATAGTTTGACCATTTTTATAAGTATAAGTCAAACTATTATGTCCATGGAAGCGATTTTTAAAAGGTATCATCTTAACTAATTAAGCAGTTAATTGTTTGCGACCTTTAATACGACGACGAGCCAGAGTTTTGCGACCGTTCTTAGTACGGTTTTTAACGCGAAAACCACTCACTTTAGCACGTTGACGTTTATGTGGTTGATATGTTCTTTTTACCATAATAACCTTCTTATTATATTAATATTAATTTATTTTGCAACTTAAAAACTTGCTTTTATTTTTTAAATCTTTTTTAGTATACTTGATTTTTCCCCATTTTTCAAGAGTTTATCCACAGGTTTTAAAGAGTTAATTTTATCTGTGGAAAACTTTACCTCTATTAGATAACTTTTTGATTAAAACTTAATGTTGTAAAAAATCAACTTGTGGAAAACTCCCAAAAAGTCTATAATCTTTATTAAGTTTTATTAAATCAAAAGGGAGAAATTTCAAAGTGGAACGAGCAGTTTGGCAAAGTGTGATTGGTGAAATTGAAATCAGCGTGCCAAAATCATCGTTTGAATCAATCTTTAAAAAAATCTCCCTCATCTCGATCAACGGCAATGAAGTTAAAATTGCCGTACCAAATGTCTTCATCCAGTCGTTTTTACAAAAGAAATTTAATCACTTAATTATTAATACTTTTGAAAAAAATGGCGTTAAAAATCCTCATGTTAGTTACGAAATTAATTTTGACACCACTAAGCAAACCAGTTTACGCAGTCAAATCGCTAAAAAAGATGAAATCTATAAAATGCGTGAGTCTGCTCCAGCGCCGATCCAAACCACCGCGCCAACAGCCACGATGACCGCCACTTCATCGTACAATCAACCTACCAAAACCGGTACCGGCCTCAATCCGCGCTACACGTTTGATAATTTCATCGTCGGATCCAGTAATAACTTCGCTTATACTGCCGCGCAAGCTATCGCCCAAAATCCCGGCACTAAATATAATCCACTTTTTCTCTACTCAGGTGTTGGTTTGGGTAAAACTCACTTAATGCAGGCTATCGGTAATGAAATTATCAAAAATAACCCGAAAGCTCGCGTATTATATGTGACAATTGAGACTTTTGTGAAAGAGTTTCTCGAGTCAATTCGCTTCAAAAAAGATGATTTTTCAGCCCGCTACCGCAATGTCGATGTGTTAATTGTTGACGATATGCAATTTATCACCGGTAAAGAGAAAACTCAGGAAGAATTCTTCCATACTTTTAATGCCTTACACCAAAAAAATAAACAAATTATCATCTCGAGCGACCAACCGCCAAAAAGTATTCCGACACTGACTGAACGATTGCGTAGTCGCTTCGAATGGGGTATGACGATTGATATTCAGATGCCAGATTTTGAGACGCGGTGTGCTATTGTCGATGCTAAGGCTAACCTATCCGGTGTTAGCCTCGAAACCAACGTCATTGAACATATTGCTAATAACTTTCGCACTAATATCCGCGAACTCGAGGGTGCGCTCAATCAACTTCTTGCTTATGCCGAAATGCAAGGTATGACGCCGAGTATTGAAATGGCTGATGCTCTACTTAGTAACGTTAAAACTTCGCGCCCACAGCACCTCACCGCTAAGCAAGTTATTAGTAAAACCGCTAAGCATTTCCAGATTGAAACTGAGGAGATTTGTAGCTCCAAACGCTCCAAACACATCGTCATCCCTCGTCAAATCGCTATGTATTTATTACGTAGTGAACTTCACATGAGCTTTCCGAAAATTGCTAAAGAATTAGGTCGCAAGGATCATACTACCGCGATTCATTCGATTGAAAAAATCGAAAAAGATTCTAAACTCAATCCAGCGATTCGTGATAATATTGCATCAATTCGCGAAAGCTTATATAACTAATTTACTTTTTCGTTCATTTATAGCTTAATTATGTGGATAAGTAGTGGAAAACTAACAGCTAACTTGTGTTTAATATGCCACTCCCCTGCTAATAACTTGTGCATTAGCTCGACTAGTTATACACAAACCATTAAGACAGGCCTAGTGGCAGGTGGATAAGTATATGGTTTTGCACAATCTACACACATTTAACACACAGTTTAATCCCCAACTTCTAGCTTAAGTTTAACAGAGATAAAACCGCACTTTTCCACATAATCCACAGCACCTATAATTAACCCAATATGTTAAAATATAAATAAAGGAATATATTATGGAATTGAAAGTCACCCAGGAAAATTTATCTAAAGCACTCAATATTGTCTCGAAAATTGCAAATATGAAAACTCAGATGCCAATTCTCGATAATATCTTATTAAAAACTAGTGGTAATCGCTTATTAGTAGCAGCGACTAACTTAGAGATTGCTTCAACGCAATATATTGGTGCGAAGATTGTTAATCCAGGTGAAATTACTATTCCGGCAAAAGTCGTGACTGAGTTTGTTAATAACCTGCCGAGCGGAGTAATTGATTTAGTAGTGACTAATAGTCATTTAAAGATCAGTTCCGGCAAATTCACCTCGGTGATCAATGGTGTGCTAGCTGAAGAGTTCCCGGAATTACCAACTATTGATGAGGATTCGGCGATTCGGATTAACCTGAAGACGGCTGATTTTCGCCAAGCTACTTCCCAAACGATTATTGCTACTACGAATGATTTAGCTCGACCAGTATTGACTGGTGTGCTGTGGCAAATGCGTGACAACTGGCTATATTTAGCAGCGACTGATAGTTATCGCTTAGCCGAGCGTAAATTAATTGAGTTTAATCAAGAATTATCGGCAATTGTGCCGGCTCAAACCATGCAAGAAGTATTGCGAGCAATTAGCGATGATGATGAAGAGGTTGAGGTGTTGTTTAATGAATCGCAAGTGCGGTTTCGAGTTGGCGACACGGAGATTATCTCGCAGTTAATCGAAGGTCGTTTTCCAGATTATACCCAATTAATTCCAAAAGATAATGACATTCAGATTAAAATTAACAAAGCTGAATTTGCCAAAGTGGTTAAAATTGCCGGTTTCTTCGCCTTACACTCAGCGAGTGGAATTACCGTGACAGCCTCAGCGGAAAGCCAAAATCTATCCCTCAAGTCAATTGCCTCGGAAATTGGTGAAAATATCTCAGAGGCTGAAGCGGAAGTGGTTGGCGATGGTAAAATCACCCTTAATTCACGCTACTTAAGTGATGCTTTAAGTGTGATTCATGATGATATGATTAGTTTTGAGTTTAAAGGTAAACTGGCACCGTGTATTTTGCGTCCAGTTAAACAAGACAATTATCTGCATATTATTATGCCACTGAAGAGCTAATATGATTATTAAACAACTGACAGTTCAGAATTGGCGCTGTCATGATCGGTATAATTTACAAATTACCGCTCCAAAACTAGCCATTATCGGGCCGAACGGCTCTGGTAAAACTAGCCTGCTTGAGGCGATTTATTTAATTGCTCAAGGTAAATCGTTTAAAGATAGCGATAATGACTTGGTAAAAACTAATCGGCAATGGTTGCGGGTTGATGCAGAAGTCGATGGGTCTAGCGCTCATCAACGCACTTTTAAACTACAGCTCAAAGCCGAAACGAAAGACAAAACCATCGCCATCAACCAAAAAATCCATCGGCGATTACCGCAGGCGCAGAAAATTCCGGTGGTGCTATTTGAGCCAGATGATATGAATCTTATTATTGGTTCGCCGACTCGGCGCCGTAAATATCTCGATAACCTGATTGGTCAGATCAATCCCCTGCACTCACGTCTCTTAAGTCGTTATGCCAAGGCGCTGAAACAGCGTAATGATTTAATTAAACAAGTGTTAGCGCGTGATGGTATAGTAAATAAAGAACAATTATTCTCATGGGACGTGCTACTCAGTCAATATGGCGGGCAAATTATTAAAAATCGCTTACAAATGACTGATCTGTTAAATCAACGAATTAACGCGATTTATCAGCAAATTACTGGTTTAAACGATCAAATTAGCTTTTGCTATCAGTTTGAAGCTGACGATATTAATCACCTCGAGCAGAAGATTTTTAATCAATTATTAAATCAGACGCATTTTTTGCTAGGTACGACAATTGGACCGCATCGGCATGATTTAGAGATTTATTTTAACAATAAACTAGCTTGTAAGTGCGCTTCGCGTGGTGAAACCCGGTCGATTATTCTGGCAATGAAATTGATTGAAATTGATATTATTAAACAGCAAACTGGCTTAAATCCGATTGTTTTGCTCGATGATGTTTTAAGTGAGCTTGATCGCTCGCGTCAGCAGTTTTTAATGGATTATACTAATCAGTCACAGATTATTTTAACCTCGACTAATGTCGATAATTTAACCGATTACCAAATCGTTGAACTGACTAAAAACTAAAAAACTCAGCTTGAATTGAGCTGAGTTTTTTTTAATAATTAATCATTAATTAGGTAGTAATTAGACCTTCTTCGGTTGGTGAAGCGTGGATTTGAATATGAACGTGGTTTTGGCCAGCGAAGAAGAGTCCCTGCCCGACTGGGAAGTTAGATAAGCGTTTTTTCTCCTCGTCAGTTAATTTAAACACTTCTGATACCACGTCAACGGTACTAGTTGACTGCTTGAGTAATAACTGCATCGAGGCGT
>CAMUQR010000037.1 GCA_947097085.1 uncultured Candidatus Saccharibacteria bacterium
CAAGGCTCAACCTACAAAGATGTGACTGACTCCTTGTTGTCAGTACCGCCGGAGTTATTCGGATCATTAAAAGAAGAAGATAAACAAAATAAGCAAGCTGGAGACAAAAAATGAGTAATTTAACTACCTCTCGTAATAAGCGCCGAATGATTCAGAAAAGTCACACTATAATGATTGTGATTATTTTCGGTGGAGCCTTATTATCAAGCTTATCAATTATGACTAGTTTCTTCTTAGTGAAGCGATTAATGCATAATCAGACAGTAATCGCTAAACAGGGCAAAACCATTGATTATATTGCTAAAAATTATAAATCAATTCAGCAGGTTGATAAATCAATTAAGGCTTTGTCTGCCAATCAACATTTGTTGGGTAAGAAAATCTATAACAACGAAACTGCTTTGCAGGTGATTCTAGATGCTTTGCCAGATCGAGCTAATACGCCGGCCTTAGGCGAGAGTTTGCGCAGGATCATCCTTAATGTGCCGGAAGTGGAAATTGAACAATTATCATTAACTAAAAGTGATGAAGAAACGACTCCAGAATTCGCCGGACTTTCATCAGTAGCGTATAACACGGAATATAGTGATGTTAAGGATCCGTCAATTTATTTCCGAATCAAAATCTCGGGCACGATTTTAGGACTCAATCAGGTTTTAAAAAATCTCGAGAAATCTATTCGTCCAATGTTTGCTGACCGGATTGAGTTTCAATCGGGCAGTCAAGATAAAGATGATCGTGGCAAGAAAATTGCTCCCGAAAAAATGCGCCACTGGCTGTCAATTTCGGCTCGTTCATTCTATGGTGAAACTGTAGAGCCTAAGATGAATACTGAAATTGTCGATGATACCGCCAAGGCAAAAACCAGCACTAACACTAAAAAAACTAACGCAAAGGACAAGACCAATGAAAAAAAATGATATAGCTATAACCGTAGTCATCGTAGTAGTTTGTCTGTTTATATCGTATTTTATTGTTAATGCTATCTTTACTAATTTTAAAAACCAAACTAAAGTCAAGAAAGTCGACTTAATTTCAAAAGATGTGGTTGAGCCAAGTCCTGATGTCTTTAATAAAGATGCGATTAACCCAGCGGTTCAGGTGTTTATCGGCCAAGAGAGGGAATAGTCCATGCCCAATATTTCCGTTGAGCATCAAAACCAAATGCTTCAGATTTTGCAATCTGAAGGTTTGGTGGATCCTACGAAATTACAAGAGGCGATCGCAACTGCTGAAACGGCTAATGAGCCGATTATTGATGCTTTAGTGCGGAGTGGTTTAGTGGATATTGAGGCGATTGTTCAGATTGAAGCAATGCTTCTGAACGTACCGTATGCTAATATTAGCGATTTTGTAGTTGACCCTGAAGTACTCAAGATCATTCCCAACAGTGCCGCTGAACGCAGTATGGCGGTACCGCTGAGTTTATCGGCGAGTGGGCGTTTGTCGGTGGCGATGATTGACGCTAACAATATTCAGGCAATTGACTATTTAACTAGCTTAGTCAAAAAACCACTGAAAGTCTATATGGCGAGTGAACAGGGTATTCGTCATATTCTTGAACAATACGGTACAGACTTCTCGTCAGTTAATAAGGCGGCGGCAGTCTCGGAAGCTGAAAGCAAGATTGCCAGTGAAGAATCAGATAATCTAAAAGTAATTGTTCAGGATTCACCGATTTCTAAGGCTTTAAATACCATTTTGGAATATGCCGTCAAAACTAAAGCCAGCGATATTCACATTGAGCCATTAGAAGAATCGCTCAAGATTCGTTGCCGAGTGGACGGTATGTTGCGTGAAATTATGCAGTTACCGAAGACAATCGAGCCGGCGTTAGTGTCGCGTATTAAGATTTTGTCAGATTTAAAAATTGATGAACACCGCATTCCTCAGGACGGTCAGTTTGCGGTCAAAGTGATGGATAAAGAAGTCGACTTGCGTATTGCGATTAGCCCAGTAGTTTGGGGTGAACAAGTGGTGATTCGTTTGCTGGATAAAACCGGTACTACTCTTAAACTAGAGGACATGGGTTACGCTGGTCGGTCGCTCCGGGCAATTCGTAAAGGTATCGCTCAGCCGAATGGCATGGTGCTAACCTCTGGTCCAACTGGTTCAGGTAAGTCAACCAGTTTATATGCTTTAATCCAAGAAATCAAAGACGAAACCATCAATATCGTCACTCTCGAAGATCCAGTGGAGTATAAGATGGGCGGTATTAACCAAATCCAAGTCAACTCAGAAGTTGGTTTGACTTTCGCCAGTGGTTTGCGGTCAATTTTGCGTCAGGACCCGGACGTAGTGATGGTTGGTGAGATTCGTGACTCAGAAACGGCGCGCTTGGCTGTGCAAGCGGCGCTAACGGGACACTTGGTGTTTTCAACTCTCCACACCAACTCAGCAGCGGGCGTGTTGCCACGTTTACTCGATATGGGTATTGAGCCGTATCTGATTGCGTCAACAGTTAATACGGTCATTGGCCAGCGCTTAGTGCGTCGTATTTCTAAAGAAGACCAAACGACTTACCAATCGAGTACAGCTGAAACCGATTCGATTCACAATGCGCTTGACTCAATTTTGCCAAAAACCAAAGAAGAAGTCCGGACGGTGTCGGAAGATTTGGGCTACGCCAACTTACCACTGGCAGGTCAGCAGGCTTATACTTTAACTAAGGCCGCCTCGACGAAGAACGCACCGGGCGGTTACAAGGGTCGTGCTGGTATTTATGAAGTGATGGATATTACTGAAGAAATGGAAAACTTAATCGTCAAACACGCCACTAGCACTGAAATTAATAAATTAGCGGTTGAACAGGGGATGGTGACGATGCGTCAAGATGGTTATCTAAAGGCTCTAAACGGTATTACCTCACTTGAAGAAGTTAACCGCGTGGCCTCAGATGTGGTCTAAAACAGTATAAAGGGAGAAAAACATGGAAAACGGACTCAAAATTGAACTATTACTCGAAGAAGTGGTGCGTCGTAAGGCCTCAGACTTGCACTTGCAGGTCGGCTTGAAGCCAATGTTGCGTATTGATGGTGCGCTAGTTGCGATTGATCAAACTCCCGTTTTGGACGACAAAATGGTCGAAGCACTGGTAATGAGTATTTTGGACGAAGAGCAACAGCAGATTTTATTAAAAGATAAAGAATTCGATTTCTCCTTTGCGTTCGGTAATCTGGCGCGGTTTCGAGCTAATGCCTTTCATGAACGGGGCAACCTGGCGATGGCGCTACGGTCGATTCCGAATGTGGTGCAAACGGTGGATGAACTGGGCTTGCCACGGGTTATTTCCTCCTTTGCGGATTTTCCACGTGGTTTGGTGCTGGTGACTGGTCCAACCGGTTCAGGTAAATCAACGACTTTAGCGGCTTTAATTGACAAAATTAACTCTGAAAAATCACAGCATATCATTACTATTGAGGATCCAATTGAGTTTACGCACCAATCGAAACGGTCGGTGATTGTGCAGCGCGAAGTTCACTATGATACATATTCATTCTCGGCAGCGTTGCGTTCGGCTTTGCGTCAAGACCCGGATGTGGTGTTGATTGGCGAGATGCGTGACCTCGAGACCATCGCTGCGGCGATTACTATTGCGGAAACGGGGCACTTAGTGTTCGCAACTCTGCACACTAACTCAGCAGCTCAGTCGGTTGACCGTATGATTGACGTCTTTCCACCGCATCAACAACCACAAATCCGCTCGCAGTTAGCGAATATTTTGCAGGGTATCTGTTGTCAACGACTAATTCCAGCGATTGGCGGCGGACGTGTGGTGGCGACTGAAGTGCTGGTGGCTAACCCAGCTGTCCGTAATATTATTCGTGAAGGTAAAGCCCATCAGCTGGATGCCGTGATTCAAACTGGTGCTGATCAGGGCATGCAGACCATGGATCGCACGCTTGTTAAGCTAGTACAAACCGGCGTGATTACTTACGATGAAGCACGCAATTATGCAGTTGATTTAACAGAGTTTAATAGGCTGGTAAGAGGCTAAAAAAGGAGCAAATATGAAAGCATTTGATTACCAAGCACGTGATAATAAAACTGGTAAAATTATTAAATCGACCGTCAAAGCAGAGAACGAGATTGCCGCTGGGCGCTTATTGCTTGAGCAAGATTTAGTGCCAATTCATATTGGCGAAGCGGACGGCGCTGGATTTTTTGGGCGTTTTACCACCTCGATTCGTCTGAAAGATCGCTTAGTGTTCTCGCGTCAGTTATCGACACTGATTGGAGCGGGTTTGCCAATTACTCAGGCGCTTCATACGGTTTATGAACAAACCGAAAACAAGGCCCTCAAAGAAGTAGTGGGGGATATTGTCGCCTCAGTTGAAGGTGGTAAAACGCTAGCCGATGCTTTTGGTAAACATCCCCAGGTGTTTGATAAATTGTATTTATCGCTGATTAGCGCCGGTGAAGTTTCGGGTACGCTAGATGTCTCATTGAAACGAATTGCTAACCAGCAGGAAAAAGATGCTCAAACCATGAGTAAAATTCGTGGAGCAATGACTTATCCGGCGATTGTGTTGTTCGTGATTATTATTGTGATGAGCTTTTTGTTGATTCAAGTGGTGCCACAAGTTGACAAATTATACAAAGATATGAATAAAACTCTGCCACTAATCACAATGGTCATGGTGGTGATTGCAAATTTCATCATGAAATTCTGGTGGCTGATTCTACTGGTGTCGGCTGGTGGTATTGTGCTATTGGTACGTTATTTCAAAACCGAATCTGGCTCGCGAGTGATGGACGCCTTTAAGCTAAATGTGCCGATTTTTAAACATATGTTCCGGAAGCTGTATATGGCGCGATTTTTGCGAACGGCGGAGTTATTGTTGGAGACTGGCGTGGCGATGCTTGATAGCCTTGATATTGCTGGGGAAGCGGTGAATAACTCATTGGTGGCGGAGAGTATTGGCGCAGCAGCTGAAAAAGTACAGGGTGGTAAGGCTTTGTCAGTAGCGATTAAAGATCAAGATTATATCTTGCCATTAGTTCCTCAAATGATTAGTATTGGTGAACAATCTGGTAAGATTTCGGAGATGATGGCTAAAGCGGCGCAAGTTTATGAAGAGGAGCTTGATGAGCAGATTAAGGCCTTGTCAACGGCGATTGAACCAATTCTGATGATGATTCTAGCGATTATGGCTGGTACGATGGTTGGGGCGATTCTGTTGCCGATTTACAAGCTAGTCAATGATATCCGGGTATAGACAAAAATAATCATAAGTAGTATCATATAATTAATATTAAATTAAAGGAGTAAACATGACTAAAATGAACAAAAAAGGCTTTACTATCATTGAGGTGGTCTTGGTGCTGGCAATTGCTGGTTTGATTTTCTTGATGGTGTTCTTGGCACTACCAGCTCTGCGTAGGGGGCAACGTGACACACAACGTAAATCCGACCTGAATCGTGCGGGAGCTGCACTGACGGATTATAAAGCAGCACACCGTGGTAATATTCCTAGCAACTCAGGTACCCCTGGTGCTTTGAAATGGGAAGAATTCGTCTATCAATATTTGACTGCTAGTGGTAAAGACGAATTTATTGATCCATCTGGTTTGGCAGCTGGACAAGACAGCAGTTTAAAGAGTTATCAATTTGTTCCGTTGGATGCTTCGCAAGATCCACCATCTGTATTTGAAGGTGAGGGCGGTGCACAGAACAAAATTTATTACACTGTTAACGCTAAATGCCAAGAAGGTGGCCAAAAAGTTGAAGGCGCACAGGGTGGCCGAGTGGTTGCTTTGCGCATGAAGCTCGAAGGTGCAGGCTATCACTGTATCAGTGACTAATTAAGCTAAGAAAACTAAAAAAGTCTCGGTTTACCAACCGGGGCTTTTTTAAATAAAACTTATGGTATAATTAAGCATATGTATAATTCGAATCTCAACCAAGATCAAGAAGCGCAATTAATCGCTAATGAAATGTTGGCGGCCGCTAAGGAAGAGCGCCAGCAGAAACTGGCAGCTCGTCGTGTTGCTAGAATCATTAAAATTATCGCTACAATTATTGTGATCGTGGCAATTATAGTGGTTGTGCGACCGCTGTTTTCAGCAGAAACAGCTCGTGACAAAAAGCGCAAAGAGAGTTTATCAGAGATTTCCAAAGAAATTAGCAGTTACAAAAGTAACCATCGTAACAATCTACCGATGGAAACCAGCACTAAGCAATGGGAGCGAGAATTTATCGAACCTTATCTGAAGGATAAAGATTTTTTCAAAGATCCAATGTCTGGCGGTGAATATCGTGTCGTGATTAATGAAAAGAAAACTGCTAATGATATCAAGGATATTAATGATGCTGGTAAGATTTTTATTGATCAATCATCAGAATGTGCTGAGACTGGCAACATCAATCCAGCGGGCAGTGCAGTGGTTACGATTCGGATTAAGCTTGAATCTGGTGAAGTACATTGCATGAATGCTGGTTAAATCATGGAAGTTTTCATTTTTTGTTATTTGTTCGCAATGGGAGCGGCGGCTGGATCGTACGCAATTGCTACTTTATGGCGTTTGCGAGCTCAGGAATTACGGATAACTCCAGTCACAAAACTTGATAAGTCAGCCCAGTCGGAATATAACCGTCTGATTAAAGACAAAAAACTAGTTGTCAAGAGCGTGCGAACCGACCATTCGCGTTGTCTATACTGTGGGCATCGCTTGGCTTGGTATGATTTAATCCCTATAATCAGCTGGCTGACTTTGCGCGGTAAGTGTCGCTACTGCAAAAAACCAATTGGCTCTACTGAGGTGCTGGCAGAAATTGGTTTGGGTGTACTATTTGTCGTATCTTATGTTGTGTTAAAAAATCTTATCTGGTGGCCGTCAGTAGTATTGTGGTTGATGCTGTTGGTGATTTTAACTATTTTATTTTTTTATGATTTAAAATGGCAATTATTACCAACCTCAGTGCTATGGCTGGGAATCGCATTGGGCGTTGCAATGGCTGGGGTTCATATATATAATCATCATTCTCAGGGTACGCTAACGTCATCAATAATTTATGGCTATTTAATGGCGTGGACAATTTTAGCTGGTTTGTACCTGTTATTATCAAAAATCTCTCATGAAAAGTGGGTAGGTAGTGGTGATGCTTATGTGGCAACAATTATGGCGCTAGTTTTGGGCGACTGGAGGTTGGCCTTCGTCAGTCTATTCTTGGCGAATTTCTTGGGTTGTGTAGTAGTGTTTGGAATGGCTGTGATTAAGAAGAAAAATGTGCGACGGATGCGGGTAGCGTTTGCGCCGATGCTAATTGCCTCATTAATTATGGTCTATTTACTACAATGGGTGATTTTACAAAAAATTAGCTGGTT
>CAMUQR010000038.1 GCA_947097085.1 uncultured Candidatus Saccharibacteria bacterium
TCTTTATTTCACCAATCAAAGGCATGACCGAAAAACTTGATGTGATTGTCTTCGTCTTAATCTTGGGTGGTTTCTTGGGCGTGGTAATGAAAACTGGCGCGCTCGACGCTGCACTTGGCAGTCTGCTGAAGAAAATGAAAGGCAAAGAAAAATGGCTCATCCCAATCTTGATGATTCTCTTCGCAATTGGTGGTACTACTTATGGTATGCAAGAAGAAGCTGTGGCCTTTTACGCGCTAGTTGTGCCAATTATGTTGGCTGCTGGCTATAATGCCATGACAGCGGTAATGGTCATCGTCCTCGGTGGTGGCGTTGGTGTGATGGCTTCAACCATTAACCCATTCTCAACCGGTATTGCCGCTCGATCGGCTGGTGTGGAACTAGGTAATATTTTAGGCGTTCAAGCAGTGATTATGATCTTGTCGCTGATTGCCGCGATTATCTTCGTGATGCGCTACGCTGCGAAAGTCAAAGCTGGTGCTTACAAGGAAGACTCAGTTGGTAAACCTTCAGTTAAAGCACTTGATATGAGCAATGTGCCAGAATATACCGGTGCTCGTAAGGCTATTATGGCAATTTTTGCCCTAACCTTCGTGGTGATGATTATTTCATTGATCCCATGGAGTAACTTTAAAATTACTCTATTCCAGGATATTCATACCTACTTATCAGATCTGCCAATTATCGGCGTGATCTTCGGTTTCTCACACAATGTGCCATTTGGTGACTGGTACTTTAACGAGATTTCAGCTCTGTTCTTAATTTCAACTGGTATTATCGCAGCAATTTATGCTAAGGATTTTGCCAAACAGGAAGTTTCTATCACCGATACTTTCATCGCTGGCGTGGCCGATCTGCTGAGCGTGGCTCTGATTATCGCCGTTGCCGCAGCAGTATCAGTGGTAATGCAAGCTGGTGGTATCCAAGATACAATCATTCACTGGGGTGAAGAAGCTCTCAAGAACGTCGGTGGCGGTCTAGTTGGTATCTTGGCTTATTTGTTCTACCTACCAATGTCATTTATTATTCCATCGTCATCTGGTTTGGCAGCGGCAACTATGCCGGTGATTGCGCCAGTGGCTGACCTGGTCCACTCCAGCAAAGAAGCTATGGTGGTGGCCTTCGCAACTGCATCTGGTTTGCTGAACATGATGGCGCCAACTATTGCTTCACTGTTAGCTGGTTTGGCTTTAGCGGGTGTGCCGTATAAGAACTGGTTGAAGCGTGTTGCTCCAATTATGGCTATTTTTGCCTTGATTAGTGTGGTGGTAATCTTCTTAATGGGGGTAATGTAGTGACTCGTATCGTAGTCGCTCTTGGTGGTAATGCCTTGTCGCTTGATGGCAAGGCAACTGCCACTGCTCAACAACAAGTCGCTAACCGAACTGCTGGTTTGTTGGCGCGTTTAGTGCAAGCCGGTCACGAACTGGCCGTAGTGCATGGTAATGGTCCACAAATTGGCAATATTATCCTGCACGAAGAAGCGATTAATACCGAAAAAACCCCGACCATGCCTGTTGATACCTGTGGAGCGATGAGTCAGGGACAAATTGGCTATTGGCTCCAAAACGCTTTCTTTAATAATTTTCAAGCTTTAGGTATTAATAAGCCAGTGGCTGCCATGGTGACGCAAGTGCTAGTTGATCCAAACGATCCAGCATTTTCTAATCCAACCAAGCCAATCGGTCCGTTTTATAGCGAAGAAGAAGCTAAAAAACTGGCAACTGAGCGTGGTTTTACGGTTAAAGAAGATGCCGGTCGTGGTTGGCGCAAGGTAGTGCCTTCACCAGCACCAATTGATATCGTAGAAGCTGATTTGGTCAAAATGGCGCTTGATAACCAAGCAATTTTAATCGCAGCAGGTGGTGGCGGTATTCCGGTTTACTATAAGGACGATAAGTTAGTCGGACTTGAGGCGGTCATCGATAAAGATTTCGCTGCTGCTAAGTTAGCGGAAATCATTGACGCTGATATACTCCTGATTTTGACGGCGGTGGACACGATTAAGATCAATTACGGTCAACCTGACGAGCAGTCAATCAGCCAAATGACTCTTGACCAAGCGCGTCAATATATCGCCGAAGGTCAATTTGCACCTGGTAGTATGTTGCCAAAAGTCGAAGCATCGATTAAATTCGTGTCAACTGGTGGCGGTCGCCAAGCGATTATCACTACGCCAGAGGGCGCACTTGATGCTATTAACGGCTTAACTGGTACGAAAATTACGAATTAGATACAGTTAGATTCTAGAAAGGAATAATGTTGTATAAAAAACAACAATTTCTAGAATCGATACTTTACCTAATAACACGCTTATGTTAAAATATTACTTAAGTGTAATTATCGAAAAAAGGGGAGATGATGTTGGACTTTATTAACAAAAAAAGATCAAATAGGGTGTCAGCACAAGTTAGTGCTAATCAGACACAAAAACCACTCAAAAGCTCGCGGATTTCAGTCAAATATATCATTACCGAAACTAAAACTATCCCAGTGTTGTTGGCGATGATGTTTATTGTGGCTTTGATTCCAATTGTGTCGAATATTAAACGCCAACAATCCACCAACGCTGCTCCTAATCAAGTGACATGGAACTTTGCTCACCTGGATCATTATCGATATAACGCAACTGAAATTGATATCACCCCTAACAGCGCCAAGTTAGCAGTTTTACCAACCTCTTTTCGTTTGACAGCTGATGAGGCTGATATTAACGATGCATTCAGAGTTTACGATCCGACTCGCACTAGTATTGTTACTGATCCACAGAATCCTAACAACAAAGTCTACAAGTTTAAGGGCGGACAAGGAAGTCATCATCTATTAACTGCTAAATATTTACCAATTAACCATAATTTTACTTATCAGGTGACTGGTAAAATTAAATCTGCTAAACCTGGTTTACTCGGTCGTGCCGAAATTGGTGCTTGGGCAACCTCAGGAGTTGATGAAGCGCCACATTGGCGCCAAAAGACTCGTCAAGGTGATGTCGCAACTATTACCAGTGTTGAACCGGGGCGTATTACGGTGGCTGGGGCTAACCTAGCTACTTGGGCGAACGGTGGCGTAGGATGGAACCGTAGTGTTATGCTCTATTACAATGGTTATACTGGTGGTATCCCAGACGCTATTCTTGAGTGCCGTGCTAGTGGTTATGTAACTCTAAGTGATGGTTTTTTCTCAGTTGCTGATGGTAATAGCATATACACTAACTGTAAAATCCCTGATGAAGTTAAAAATCGTATTCGTCCTGGCGTGACACAAATTACTGGTGTACAAGGTCAAGCACCAACAAGTTATTTAGCGACAGCTTTCCCCGCCAGTGATACAACCTGGACGCCATTTAGCGCTTCAATTACTGGGACGCTAAACGACCGTGTCAATAATAATAATAAGTTCGAGATTGGTACACGTCGTACTTATATCGACATAACTGTCAATGGTGGTTTGGACGATCGCTATGAAACGTATTTAGATGACATCGAAGTACGCGTCATTGGTCCACAGCCAACTTACTCATGGGTAGCTCCCGTGATTCACAGTGCTTATCCACATCATTTTGATGGCAAGGCACTGTCATTTACTAATACGCTTGGTGCGAACACGACTGAGCAAGAAGTTCGTTACCAGATTTCGATTAACAATGGTCAAACTTGGTTGTGGTGGAATGGCACATCTTGGGCGGAAGTTAATCATACTCGGGTGTTGCAAGGTAATGATACTACCAGTATCGCCACCGCCATTTTGCCTGATGTGACTTTTCCAGAGACTCAAGCCAATCCCGCTTCGGTGATTAACGCGAACTTAAGCTCGCTAACTTCAACTGGTGGTGATTTTCGCTGGCGTGCATTCCTAGTTTCCAACGGTAGTAAGCAAGTTGAACTACGCGAAGTTAGCTTCTCAGGTGAGCTAGTGCCGTCAGCTCCTCAAAATTTAACCGCAACTCAAATCACTCAGCCACACCCAACTATCCCGAGTGCGATTGATTCGCTGAACCAAGTGCGTCTCAATTGGAAACGTCCTGCTAACGAAGGCAGTTCACCACTAACTAGCTATCGTCTGTATTACAAGTTGTCTGGTCAACCTGATAATCAGTATGTCGAAGTTGCTGGTACAAACATGCTTTCGACAACGGCAACTGATTTGACTTTTACCGTGCCGAACTTAACTTACAAAGCTAACTATGATTTCCGTCTAGTCGCTACTAATCAAGCCGGTACTTCTCAGTCCGCACTTGTTCAGAACGTTAATATTAAAGACACGACTGCGCCAGTCTTGCATGGTGTCCAAGAAACTACTGTTAATCAAAATGCTACTTTTGATCCATTGGCTGGTGTGACGGCAGTGGATAATGTTGATGGTAATATTACTAATATTTCAGTGTATGGTGACACTGTTAATACGGCGCAAGTTGCGAGCTATACTGTAGTGTATTTTGTGTAGGATTCATCAGGTAATCGTACGATTATTAATCGTCGTGTGACTGTGCTGTCACAAACCCCAACCTCACCACAAAATCTCACCGCTAGTCAATCTGGCGCGACCAACTCCATTCAGGTGTCTTGGCAAGTTCCGGCTACGGTCAACGGTCCTTTGCGCGGTTATCAGCTCGAATATAAACGCCATCAAGATACTGCTTGGCAAGTTTATAATAATTCCGATACAACTCCGTTGACACAGACCAGTGCGACTTTGTCGGGTCTGAATTTCGGTCAATTCTATGATATTCAAGTGCGGGCAATTAACAATATTGGCCCTTCGACGCCAGCTACGATTCAGAATATTTTAGTGCGTGATCAAACCGCACCAACAATTCAAGGCGCAACGAACTTAACAATCGATTTCGCTTCGAGTTTTGATCCGATGCAGGGCGTGACTGCCACTGACGATCAAGACGGTACTATAACGAATAGGATTTTCTACACCGGCACAGTTAATACGCACGCTCTTGGTAACTATCTGATTGTCTATCACGTGCAAGATAGTGCTAATAATCTAGCCGTGGCAAGTCGAACCATTACGGTCACACAGACAGTCACTCCTAGCCCGACTAGCCTGCAAGCCAACCAAGTTCAGCACTCTAAACAACTTAATCTGACCTGGCAAGCGCCGGCTCATAATGGTGGTTCGCCAATTACTGGCTATCAAATCGCTTACAAACCATCAAATCAAACCAACTGGACGAATGTGCCTCAGTTGGTAAATGATACACATTATCTATTGAATAACTTGGAATATGGTATTGAATACGATATTCAAATTCGTGCGGTCAATGCCGTTGGTCAATCTAATCCAGTGCAAATTCAAGCTCGACTAACAGCACCGCCAACTCCACCGACACCATCAACGCCACCAGTACATCACCACACTAGCCCACAGCCAGCTAATACTTCGATTGCTACTGGTTTGCCAAATTCCGGTTATGGGCCTCAAGATAATAAAATCTTTATCGTCATTGTAGCGATTGTGGTTGCTGGATTGACGACTGTGGCGGTAATCTTAATAAAGAAAAAGCATCGCAAATAATCACTGAATTAGCATTAAATCTGAAAAACACCAAAATATTACTGTTTTGGTGTTTTTATTGAGGTAAAACTAGCGATTAATCCACAGAAAATCCAGGTTTTTCCACAGGAAATACGCTTATGGTATTGACTTTTGTGATGTTTTTTGATACAATATTAGCCATGTCTTTTGATAATATAAGTGACTAATGGTCGAAATCGCAGAAGACAGACAATTAAAAGAGGAGTAATCCATGTCAATAGCCGTCGAATTTGTGCCTTCCAGGTGCAAAAAGATCGCAGTCGACGTGGTGCCTGCCGAATGGCAGCTCTATCTTGTTGATTAGAGCATAAACAAAATTATATTGCAAAACCACCCCAAGGCACCGGGGTGGTTTTTGCGTGTTATCACTGGCGCAATGACTAATTGATGTGGTGAGTTAATAATGATTACCAGATATTAGCGCTACTGGCTACTTCAATAATTCGCTCATGTATTGCTTAAACTTGTCTTTGTCGCCCCAGATTTCAGAATCGACATATTTGCCATTAATGATTAAAGTCGGGGTGGCGCTCAGGTTGTGAGCTTTACCTAGTTCCATGTCGAATTTGATTTTTTTGGCAATCTCATCAGATTTGAGGTCAGCGTGGAATTTATCGAGATCCATACCAGCTTTTTTGGCGATATCTTCAAAAATCTCAGTGCGTTTCTCACCAGCACCCGACCATTCGGATTGGCGTTCAAAAAGCTGAGCGTGAACTTGCCAAAACTTGCCTTGGCGTTGAGCGGCTAGCGCGACACCTGAGGCGGCGCGGGCGTCAGTGTGGCTCGGCAAGATAAAATTACGAAAAATCAGCTTAACTTTACCTGGGTAATCATTGACTAATCCTTGAAAAACTTGTTTATAGCGTCCACAAGCTGGACATTGGTAATCAGCATATTCAATTACGGTGATTGGTGCGTTGGCATCGCCCATCACGATTTCGTCAAAATTGCCATTATCAGCATTCGCACTGATGGCAGTGTCTTTATTGTATTTGGTGATATCGAGGCGGTTTTGGTGATTATAATAGATGCCATAAACAATCAAACCCACAACACTCAACACGAGCGCAACTCGAACAATCAGCCATTTGCGATCTTCATCCATAAAACTCCATTCTATCAAAATTATTCACTTATTATACTAAAAAAGCTTATGGTGGGCAAGTTGATACCATCGAAAATACCACATGAAAAAACCACCTCATTGAGGTGGTTAAGTTAGATGATTATCCAACGAAATTAGCTTCCAGTTCTTTCTGAAGTATTTTATGACTCTCTTCAGACAATTCTGGATGCGGAATTATGTCCGCCACAGCAAACTTTAAGTCTGTGACGCAAGCTTTGTATTTGTGCACAAACT
>CAMUQR010000039.1 GCA_947097085.1 uncultured Candidatus Saccharibacteria bacterium
TTCATGATTTGAGAAGAACTTATCGTGCATCGCCAAACCGATTTTGAAGGTTAAAACTTGCTTACCTTCTGAGTTTTGGCCTAAACTTGGGTCACTGAGCAATGAAGCTTTTTGATCGCGCAATAAATAATCATACTGACTATTTTTAATTTCCGAGTCAAGCTGTTTAGTGGCTTCATCGGCATTAGTTTGCGATTGATTATTAATTTCTTCTAACTTGCCGTTGTTAATATAAGTTACTTGCGCGTTATTCAAAGTCTTCATCAGGCGCTCCAACTCCACATAACCAGTTGATGAAAAAGCATCAATAATCAAATTTTTCTTGTGCGGATCAACATCAATTTTAGAAATTGTAATGTCGAGTTTGTATTTCGTAATGACTTGAGTAATTAATGAAAAAGTACGTGAAGTTACCGTCTTTTTCTTATGAATCGCGTCAAGTCGTGATAATTGTTTTTGAATCGTTAATAAACTATTAATACCCTGGTAGTTTTTATATTTATTAAAATCATTGGTAATTTGCTTATCCTGACTACCAATAATAATCGACTGAACAATTGCTACTACCATCAACAAAACAATCGTCACAGTCACAAAACCACCCGAGATAATAATTGACCAGGTCGCTACTCGATCGCGCATTTGACGCGCCGCCAAAACCTCTTGCTTAATATCCGGTAAGAGATTAACTTCAACCATTTTCATTGAGCGTTTCATAGATTATTGCTCCTTTGCGCTAAACCTACCGCCACCGCAAATTCCGCACCAGTCGACAATAAGGCATTCTGTTGTTCAGGCGTTAAGACCACATCATTCCAAGGTGAACCAATCACAGTTTTAACACTAGTGTAGTTAGCGATATATTGATTCATCATCGGGGTCATTGCTGCGTAACCTGACACAATAATTTGTCCGACTTGTAATTGCGGGTAGCGAGTCTGGAAGAATTTCAGAGACTTATTCAGTTCAGCGGTAAAGTTCTCAAGTGACGACTCAATCGCCGCAAACACTTTACCTTCAAGCTTATCAGTTGCTAAACCAAATTTCAGAATAAATTGTCGCGCTTGATCTTCTTTAATATCGAGACCGCGGACCGCCGCTTGAATAATATTATTGAAACCGATTGGAATTGACCGAACTAGACGTGGTGCTCCCTGATATACAATCGTAAGCTCAGTAGTGATTTCCCCTAAGTCGACGATCATATTTGCTCCGCCATCCAGCTCCATATTCAGTGAGCGCGAAATTGCAATTTGATCTGGTTCAAACGCAATTACATTTAAGCCCAGTTCTTCTAGAAAATCTAACTGCCGTTCACTATATTCAATTGAGGTACTTGACAGTAAAACTTCTTTTTTCGACGGGTCGCGCGGTGATTGACCAAGCACTGCCCAGTCAAATTTTGCATCTTCAACTGCCATCGGGATGTATTGATCAACTTGATACTTGATGGTTTTGGTGAGTTCCACGTCAGTTTGATCAGGCATATCAATAATTGTGGTAAACGCTTTGCTCGATGGCAAGCTCAAGACAACGTTTTTGGTTTTAATACCAGATTGGCCAATAGCGTTCGCCACCGCCTCACCTAAGCGTTTCGAACCCGAATCCGAATCATCCATACTGACCCGCATATCGATTGGCAGATAGGCATAATTTTTTAAGACAAAAGAACCAGCCCCGTCCTTATTATCACGAGGTGCTAATTGAACTACACGGATTGATCTAGTGCCTATATCCAGACCAAAAAAGTCGCCCACTCTGCTAAATATATTCATAAGCTTTATTATACATAAACGCTGTAGTTTTCGCAACTTTTTTATTATTATCCATCAGCCAACCCCGCCCGCTGGGCTTTAGATGTTTTTTATGCTATAATTTGCCTGATTATTAAAGGAGTTTTATGAGTTTATCAATTGGAATTGTCGGTTTGCCCAATGTTGGCAAATCCACCTTGTTTAATATTTTAACTAAAAATGAAATTTTGGCGGCGAATTATCCGTTCGCAACTATCGAGCCAAATTCAGGCATCGTACCAGTGCCTGACCAGCGTCTGAATGTTTTACAACAAATTTACGGTGCTAGCAAAATTATCCCAGCCACAGTTGAATTTATTGATATTGCTGGCTTAGTCGCAGGTGCTTCCAAGGGTGAAGGTCTCGGCAACCAATTCCTAGCCAATATCCGCAACACTAGTGCCATCATTCATCTGGTGCGCGCTTTTGATGATGACAACATTATTCACGTTAACAATCAGATTAACTCAGCTGGTGATATTGAGGTTATCAATACCGAGCTGATTCTAGCTGATCTCGCTTCCATCGATAAACAACTTGCCAAGCTCACCAAAGAAGCCAAGGCTAACCCAAAACTCCGCACCAAACTTGACCTGCTTAATCACATCAAAACTGAACTGGAATCCGGCAAAACTATCAACCAATTAGATATTGATCACGATGAGATTAAGGATTTAAATCTCCTGACAGCTAAACCAGTAATTTATGTCTTCAACCTCTCCGAAGCTGACCTCACTAATGATGCCAAAAAAGCCGAGCTCAGCGCCTTGGTCGCTCCCACCAAAGCTAACTTCATCGCCATCAAACTGGAAGATGAACTCCGCACCCTACCTGACGATGAAGCCAAAGAGCTACTCGAAAGTTACGGTGTCAGCGAAGGTGGTTTAGCTCAACTAATCCATTCCGCCTATGATATTTTAGGCTTACAAAGTTACCTCACCGCTGGGCCAAAAGAAATCCACGCATGGACAATCAAACAAGGCTCGACCGCCCCGCAAGCCGCTGGCGTTATTCACTCCGATTTTGAGCGGGGCTTTATTGCCGCACAAATTATTGACTACGATGACCTCGTCGCATTCGGTAGTGAACAAAAAGCTAAAGAAGCCGGCAAAATCCGCACTGAAGGTAAGGATTACATCATGCGCCCCGGCGATGTCGTTGAGTTTCGCTTTAACGTTTAACTCTCAACTTATAACTTTTCAACCACTTAAAATCCCCCGCTTACACGCGAGGGATTTTTAACAATCAGCTAGTCTAAAAAGTTTCTTTTGGTTGAAGTTGATTAATTGTAGCTTGGACTGCCACCATCTGCTCAGCTGTTAAATCTTTTGTAAGCTTCGACAATACGCGATCGTTATTGTTAACGACATCGTGTAATTCCATCATCAACTGACCGGTACCAGTGCTACGAGTTTTCAGCACACGAATCACAGTGCGTGGTTTATTGCCTTTGAAGATTTTATCATGTTTATTATCATTCAGAAGTTTCACCACTGCTTGATCTAACTTTTTGTCAGCATCTAATTGCTTAACTAAATCGTCATACAATTCCGGCGCTACACTTGCTGTGTATTTTAAATCACGATACATTTTGGCTGACTTATCTTTAGTTCGCTCCCCAACTGCCCAGGTGCCTGCTACCCAACCACCGATTGCTCCACCAGCTACACTTAGCCAAAATGAAATAGCACTGACAACGGAGTTTTTAATTTTAGTGCCTTTACGATTAGAACGTGAAGTCAAAGTGATGGTTGACTCGTTATGTTGATACTCTAAGTATTTATAAAAATTCAAATCCTGACTCACTTTTTTATTAAAGTCTTCTAGATCCTTGGCGCTTAGCTTGCCATATTTTGCTTCAATGCCTTCTTTGATATCTTGCACAGCATAATGATAATCACCGTAAGTGCTGGTGAAGAATGATGCCAAACCAATCAACATCGCCAGTGGAATCATCCAGGTACGAATTGGCTGCTTGCTCAGCTTAGTGCCGATAAACAAACCAACCGCTGCTAAACCACCAACCAGTGCCGCTCCGATTGGAAAAATATAAGCAATTGAAAATCCTTGAATATTAAGATTGAATCGATGGTTTAAAAACGCTGTTAGAAATGACGCTAAACACAGCGTAATCACCGTTAAAATTGTTGCTAACATAACTCTCCTTTGTTTAATTTCTCCTCTATTATAACACGCCCTGAACTAAAAATATCGTTGTAAATAAGTCAACGGTGTCTTTAATGATTGTATAAGTTTTTGTTCCACAATACCGAGCGCTAATTCTTTGGTTTTAACAGATAAAAGCGTTCAATGTTGCCTTTTTTACCACTAACAGCACTGTCTTGCTTCGCCACAATCACTGCCACATCTCGCACCCAATTCTCGAACTCGGCCAACACTTGCCGACGATATTTCTCGTTTTTAATCACGCCTTTGTTTAAAAAACTTTTTTCAGCCTCAAATTGTGGTTTTAACATCACCGCTAATTGTGTTGCTGGCTTCGTCAAATTTGTCATAATCCCCGGTAAAATCCGTCGCACCGAGATGAACGATACATCAATCAAAATCAGGTCTGGTCGAGCCTGTTGTGGATTTAACACGAAGTCGCGAATATCGGTTTTTTCGTGAAGTTCAATTCGTGGATCTTGACGCAATTTTTTATCCATTTGATCAGAACCGACATCCACCGCGTAAACTAACCGCGCCCCGGCCTGTAATGCAAATTCTGTAAAACCACCAGTGCTTGACCCCACATCCAACACGACTTTATCGCGAAAATCTAATCGTAAAGCCTCAGCTACGCTAGCTAGTTTTAAACCAGCCCGCGACACCAATTGCTGTTGAATTTGCAGTTCTATTTTGTCATCATCATTAACGAACCAACCAGCTTTTGTTACCGCCCGACCATTAACTAACACCTCGCCTAGCCGAATAAAGTTTTCCGCCTGTGAGCGACTACTGACTAATCCCCGCTCTACTAACACTTTGTCTAATCGTTGTTTCATGGCGGTTATTATACCACGAAATCCTTTTCATAATTAGTAAAATAAAAACAACCGCCTGCTACATTAACAGAACGGCTGTTTTATTTATCATTCTATTGCTACTTATTTACGGCGTTCGCGGTAAGCACCAGTTTCAGTGTCGATCGACACTTCATCACCAGTTTTGATAAAGGCTGGAACTTTGACTACTAGACCGGTTTCTAGTTTGGCGTCTTTTAGCACACTGGAAGTAGTGTCACCTTTGACCACATCCTCAGTGTAAACTACGCTCAAGAACAGGTTTTTTGGCAAAGTCAGGTTAATTACCCGACCGTCGAAGAATTGAAGATTAACTTCCGTACCCTCTTTCAAATAATTAATACTATCACCGACAATTTCCAAACTCAGCTCAAATTGCTCAAAAGTCTCTTGATTCATGAAGTAAGCATTGTCGCCATCTTTATACAAATATTGGACTTTTTGGCTGTCAACTTCCGCTGGTTTGATTTTTTCTTGGCCTTTGTAAGTTTTTGGTAGCACGCTACCGTCGGCTAAGTTGCGAATTTTGACGTTGACGATGCTACCGCCTCGTCCCATCACTTTTTGTGAATATTCAATCACCTGATAAGGTGCACCATCGATATCAATCAAAACGCCTTTTTTCAGTTCAGTTGGCAAATACATGTTTGACCTCTGATTAAGCCTGGACAAATGGCAACAGCGCCAAGTGTCGAGCTCGTTTGATCGCAACCGCTAAAGCACGTTGTTGCTTGGCAGTAAGACCAGTTTTGCTAATTGGATCGATTTGACCGTACATATTGATGTAGCGTTGCAAAGTTTTCACATCTTTGTAATCAAACACTACGTCGTTATCAAATTTTTTCTTTGACATAAACTTCCTTTAATTGATTAGTAAATTAGAATGGAATATCTGACAAATCAATTTCGTCATCAACGACTGCGTCAGCTTGTGGCGCTGGGCTAGCTGGTTGGCTAGCTGGTGCACCCGCACCATCTGAACCGCTATTTGGACCGTCAAGAAAAGTCACATCATTCGCCATCACTTCGATGCGTGAACGTTTTTGACCATCTTGTTCCCATTGACGCTGGCTAAGGCGACCTTGTACCAGACAACGACGACCTTTACTTAAGTATTGCTGAATCAGCTCGGCGAGTTTCTCCCAGGCGACGATTTCAAAAAAATCAGCGCCGGCGTCTTGACCGCCTTTATCGACTGCTAAACTGAAGTTAACAACCGATTTACCAGTGGTGGTAGTACGGAGTTCTGGATCGCGCGTCAGGCGTCCCATCAGAATTACTTGGTTGATGCTTTTTGCCATATATTCCCCTTTTTAATAAAATATTATTTTTCCTCAGTAGCTTCGGTTTTGGCTTGAGTTTTTGGGTCAGCTTTAACAAGCAGATAGCGCATA
>CAMUQR010000040.1 GCA_947097085.1 uncultured Candidatus Saccharibacteria bacterium
CTAATGTCCAACGCTATAATCGTCTCAGAGTCACCAAAGACGGCAAAACTTACGAATCAAATTATTGCGCACTGCCAATTAAAGCGCCGATGACCGATACGCCATAATAGCCCGTCTGCCAGCTTAATGACGAAACAAATTGGGAATAAATACACACAGCGCCGTGATAATTCCCGCTGACAAAGTTCCGCCAATCACCGCACAGAACAATGATTTTTTAAAATCCAATTTCAAAAAAGACGCAATCGCGCTACCAGTCCACAAACCAGTTGTCGGCAAAGGAATCGCGATGAAAATAATTAGCGCTAATTCTTCGTATTTTTCAAAAGTAGCTTGGTTTTTGGCGATTTTTTTATCGATGTGTTTGACAATTCGGCCAAAAAACTTCCATTTTAATAACCACTGATAGATTTTGTTAAACATCAGCAGAATAAATGGCACTGGCAAAATACTGCCCGCCAGCGCTACCAAAAACACCAACCAAGCCGGCTGACCGCTAAAAATACCATAAGGAATCGCTCCACGCTGTTCTATCAATGGTACCGCCGCCATCAAAAAACTAATTAATAATATTTTCATAAGAAGTATTGTATCATATTTAGCTTAAATCAGACGCGCGTTGCTCAGAATCAGCTTCGGCGGCTTTTTGCCGAGCGTAGCGTTTGAGCTTGGCCACGCGATATTGAATCACCGCCACGAAAGTCACAAACCCAAACCCAATCACCGTTGACCAAAAATCCGGCTGATAAAAATTAAAGAAATTGCGGGTGATTTGAAAACCAAAACTGGTCAACGCAATCAAGGTCGAAGCTAGTACATAACTGATTGTCGCTAATTTTGCAGTTTGACTCTGACGCGTATCAAAAATCAAGTTAATAATCCGCACCGCAAACATCCCGAAAAACGTCGTCACCAGCACTGTAACGGTCGCGCTCCCAATTGTGCCTTTTGGTGCTAGCATCAACGAAATCACATACGCACCGTAAATCCCAATTCCACTCAGTACGCCCAGTGGTGCAATATTAAACAGCGTATCTTTCCAGAAGTTTTTCGGGTTCAAACGCTGACGAGGCAGTGGAGGAAAAATCGTAAAAATCACCGTCGGTAGCGTCACCAAAAACATATTCATAAATGTCAAATGTCGTGGTGAAAATGGATAAATCAACCCACTCAGCAGTGTCAGCACCGACAGCGTCACGCCAAAAATAATTTTATGGAAGAATAAACAAGCAATCATCTCAATTGATTGAATAATCCGATTGCCGAGCTCCATACCCATCGGTAGGGAATTGAAGCTGTTATTCAGAAGTACAATATCTGAAATTCGCCGAGTCGCCGCCGCACCAGCTTGCATCGCCACGCCCAAATCCGATTGTTTCAGCGCCAACGCGTCATTCACACCGTCGCCAACCATACCAGTGTAAAAACCATGCTTTTTGTAAGTGGCGATGATTTTTTCTTTTTGATGAGGCAAAACTCGCGCAAAAATCGTTGTCGCCAGCACTACCTTGTCCCATTTTTCGCCTTTTAACTTCTCGAGTTCTTCACCGGTAATAGTTTGATCGAACCGAGCAATGCCAGCTTGTTTAGCTATAAACGAGACGGTCGCTGGGTTATCGCCAGAAATCACTTTGAGCGTAATGCCGTTAGACTGTAAATACTCAATTGTCTCCACCACACCATCACGCAAGTAATTCTTCAAGGTCACTAGCGCGATCGGTTCGGCCTGTGGTTTAGTTTTTTTATCTAAATCTGCAAAGCTCGCCTCCATCGGCAATGACGCCAGCAGAAGCGTCCGCAAACCTTGCGCGTTAAGCTCATTGAGGCGCTGTTTAGCGTCTGGGCTAAGTTTAGCAATCTTGGCCACAAATTCCGGCGCACCCAGCACAATATTATAACCACCAACTAGACGCTTGATTTTAATACCGCTCATTTTTTTGGTTGACGAAAACGCTAATTCGTCCAGCACTCGATAACCAATTCCTGACGGCATTTCCCGCGCCAAAGCCTCAGTGGTAGCGTTGGGCGATTTTGATTCGCGCGCCAAATAACCGAGCGCCGTCTGAAAACCACTTTTTTGACTAAGCGAAAATTCACCCAGCCAGTGCAGTTCATCAAACGTAATTTCCGGGCTGGTGAGCGTGCCGGTTTTGTCCACACACAACACATCAGTCAACGCCATGCTTTCGATTGCCGACAACTTCTGTGGCAAGACCTTAGCCTGGGTTAATTTCAGCGAGCCATACGCCAAAAACACCGTACTAGCCAGCAACAACCCCTCAGGCACAACCGTAATCGCTGCCGTGGTGATGGTTTTAACAATTTTTACAAACTCCACATTATTAAAGCTATATACCGTGTAAAATATCGCCGCCATCACCAGCGACAACACTGTCAAATGTTGAATCGTTTTGGTGAGCATTTTTTGAAGCGGAGTTAGTTGTGGAGTGTAGCTTTTGAGCTTTTTAACCATTTGACCAGTTTTAGTTTCTTCGCCAACATGGGTCGAAAGCACTTTAGCGCTACCAGCCACAACAATGCTTGACGCATAAACCGCGTCTTTAGCTTTTTTGCGAACTGGTCGTGATTCACCGGTTAGAATCGACTCATCACACTCTAATCCAGACGATTCCAACACCTGACCATCAACTGGCATTTCATCGCCAATTTCTACCAACAACACATCACCGACTTTCACTTCTTTATAATCGACTTCAATGATTTTTTTGCCGTTTAAAATCTTCACTTTGGGCTTCGACATGAGTTCAATTTTACGCAAAGTAATCGTCGCCCGAAACTCCTGAATCATACCAAATAATGTATTGACCAGCGCCGCACCAGTCACGAACAAGGCGTCTTGACGCTCACCCAAAAACAACAGCACCATTGATAAAAACAAAATAATTAAAAAAATTGGCGTAGTTAAATGCCGACGAATAATTTGTAGGTATTGAATCATGGTTTCATTGTATAATAACTTTTTAAAAATCGCCACCAAAACCATTAGCTTTTTAGTGCTGTTTTGGTATAATATTAGGCGCTATGCCGGTTTTTTCTGATCATCAAAATCAACAATCCCAACGCACCAATCCCACCGAACGCGCCATTGAGCCCAAAACAGTTATGATGTGGGTGGTCTTAGCGATGCTGATTATTGGTGTATGGTGGATCGCTTCAAGAATCGTTCACAATTTTAATTTACAAACTCAGACCGCACGTCTTCAGTCTAACAATCCTGAGTTTCGGGTATTTGAAGCCTTGAGCAATAATCATCTTCCGCTCAAAGTTGATTTTATCTACGGTGATTCGCCCGATGCTAATTTAGCTAATCATCACACTAAAGGTACATTATATTTGAATAAAGACCGTCAAGTCATCAATCTGGAGTTGCAACCGACCAGTAACTTGTTTTATAATACACGACCAACGCTCAAAATCATGCCCCAGCACGACAGTTATTTTTTGAAACTTAACCTGCAACGCGACCGTACGCCAGCCCTGCAACCACTTAATTTTCTCGCTAATCTTGAGCCGTTTCACGAAATCATGCCGAATATTCAACGCCTGTATAATCAGCCATCTCGCTTCAAACTGAATAATAAGCAGTTCGTCGCTCTAAACCAACATTTAACTGATTTCATCAGTCAACAAACCACGCAACAATGGCTCAAGCTTGATCACTCTCTAGTCAAAACCATGCTCGCTAATAACTCCGAACAGGCGCTTGATTTGTGCTTTTTATCTGAGGCAGTGTTTTTGCGCTATCGTTTTTGGGATGCCGAACATTCTGATAACCCGCAACAGATCATCAATCTCAAGTTTAATCCGTCAAAGTTTTTGCAGGTGACACGCTCGGATGCCAATAAATACCATCCGTGTTTTAAAAATCTCCAAACTCCCGACGCACAAAATAACATTATCAATCGTCTCAAAGACCTTCATGTCACCATTCACACCAGCGCCAATGGATTTTTACCGCAAAAAGTGATTGCTTTTCAGCAGGCGAGTGATGGTGCTATTCGTTATCGCGCCCGACTTGATTTTTCGTCGCTTCAAGATGGTATCGAATCGGCCGAGCCGAACTACCTCTACGCCTCAAGTCTAATTAAAGACCTGGACCGTGAAGTGAAAAACTTTACTCAAACAACCACAAAACGTTAGCACTTTTGAGACAAATGTTATACAATTAAAGTAATAATTAATTACTAAAATCACAGAAAGGGATTTATGGACACTCTTAATAAGGCATCTGATGCTAAAGACATAACACCTGAAAAAGACACAATCAACGAGGCGACAAAAGACATTGACGCCACCGAAGAGCCAACTAGCCAAATCGATGAACTGACCAGCCTGGAAATGGGCGATGATAGCCACCCAGAAAACACTTCTGACACACCCAAAACTGACGATGTCGCAACAACTACCGAAGAGACCAAAAACACTCCGTCAACCAACGACAAGCCAGCCGATACACCAGTGGCAGTCACGCCAGCTCCCGCTACTGATGCGCAACCAAAGAAAAAGAAAACCGGCTTAATTATCGGCATTATTATCGGATTAGTCGTCTTATTAGGCGGTGGAGCAGCGGCTTACAAGTTTTTGGTCATTGACAACCAACCACAAAACTTCATGGATCGTGCAACACAAACTACCCTGGCGAATAAAAAACCACTCAAAATCACTCAAAACATCACCGCTGGCAAGCAAGACGGCGTCACTTCTCAACAAACCGTCAAAGGTGAGATGCTATTTGATCCGACTTCTCAGCTCGGCAAGCTTCAATTCGGAATTGATCATCCGATGATTGGTAGCAGTAAGATTGAGTTAATGATGGACGGCGCTAAGCAGAATTTTTATCTCAAACTTAATCTCGACAAAAAAATCTTATCGATGGTTAATGCACTTCTGCCATCGTCCCAACAACTCGGTCAAACTGCCTTTTTCACCGGTTTTATCAACCAACTTTACCAAAAAGTCAACAATCAATGGTTTATGCTTAGCGAAAGTGACTTCAAAGAAGCTGTCGATAGCGCCAAAACCGACAAGGTTAAATCAATGCCTGAACTCAAAGATTTGATGAGCAAATGTCACAATGAAAAAAATCTCTCGCTCTTAAAATTTATCGAAGTTAAACAAGAACTTGACCAAAAAGACCACCAACGTCGCTTCGAAGTTGCTTTCAGTAAGAGCATGCTCGAAGATAGCCTCAATAAACACAGCGATAATCAATGTTTCCAGGAAGTCAAAAAACTGCTCGACAAAAGCGAAACCAAAAACCCTGACGGTGTTAAAACTATCATGAGCGTTGATCCTAAAACAATGTTGATCAGTGGAATGCAAATCACTCAAAATAATTACACCGCTGATATGAATATCGAATACGGTGTCAGTGACAAAATTGAATTACCAACCAACACCAAGAATCTCAACGACCTCAAGACGATAATTATGCAAAGTCAGCAGGATTTGATGCGTAGCCTGTTCTCACCAATCAACAACCTCAAAACCCCAAGTTTAACACTTCCAAAGGCTTTACAAAACTTGAGCGACGACTAATAATCTCTTGTGCCTATAACTTAAACCCCGCCGACTGTTGCCGACGGGGTTTTGCGAATCCTTTTATAACACTGAATTTGCTGTGATGATTATTCAAGTTTATTTCAAATCTAGAATTACTAAGTTTTCAATATGCGGAGTCTTCGGAAAAAAGTTAAACCCAGCCACTGCCGTGATACGATACGCTTCTGCTAGTAGCGCTACGTCACGCGCTTGGGTTGCCACATTGCAACTGAGATAAATTACGCGCCGTGGGCGATTTTTTAAAATTTGCTCAATGACTTTTTGATGTAAACCAGCACGTGG
>CAMUQR010000041.1 GCA_947097085.1 uncultured Candidatus Saccharibacteria bacterium
ATGAGAAAGATGGCGGTTGCTTCGGATCAAGCCATTTTTTGATTAAATCGTTGTCTTTAGTGTAATTTTCGAGCTTAGACGGATCGTTAATGTCAGTGATTTTAACCCGATAAGTTGATGGTAATTTATTCTTAGCTTCGTTAATCGCGTCAATAAAGCCTTTATCATCAACATTGCCGTTAGTGATATCTTTGCGTGCCTGAGCCGATGAAATATATTCCACAGCGATTACGCCTGGTATTTTTTCGATATCGTGTTTAATCTGTTGAGCTGTTATTTCATCAATTGTATTTTTGACATAAATCGACATTTGAACTCGATCGCGAATCGAATTAACGGTATCTTTTAAGATATTGTTTGATGCCACCGCCAAGAAAATAATCAGCAGTGTGATTGTCATAATCAAAATTGCCGCTAGTGATAGCCAGGCATTACGGACAAAATTCTCCGCTCCATAGCGAAACACGCGCGTAAATGAAATCCAGCGCCTTGCAAAACTGCGTTTTGGTCGATGTCGTCGTTTTTTAACCATCGTAATACTCCCCTCGTGATTTATCCGAAATAATTTTTCCACCCTCAATCGTAATTACTCGGCGTTTCAGTTTATTAACAATATCGACATTGTGCGTCGTCAGAATCACCGTCGTGCCATAATCGTTAATCTTCTCGAGAACTTTCACAATATCCCACGAATACTTCGGGTCAAGGTTACCAGTTGGCTCATCGGCGATCAAAATCCGCGGTTGACGCACTACCGAACGCGCAATCGCCACGCGCTGACGCTCACCACCAGATAACTGATGCGGAAAGGCTTTTTCCTTGCCTTTCAAGCCGACCAATTCAATCACTTTTGGCACAGCACTGTCGATTTCTCGCCTACTCATACCAGATATTTCCAGAGCAAACGCCACGTTTTCAAAAACTGTACGTTGCGGTAAGAGTTTAAAATCCTGAAAAATCACCCCGATTTTGCGTCGCAACAAAGGAATGTCTTTATCATGCAAAGTATCATAATCAATTCCACCAACCACAATCTTGCCCGAAGTTGGTTTTTCTTCGCGTGTTAATAATTTCAGCAGAGTTGACTTACCTGAACCACTCGGCCCGAT
Source organism: uncultured Candidatus Saccharibacteria bacterium (assembly GCA_947097085.1). Classification (GTDB taxonomy): domain Bacteria; phylum Patescibacteriota; class Saccharimonadia; order Saccharimonadales; family Saccharimonadaceae; genus CAMUQR01. The sequence continues at coordinate 1,110 of CAMUQR010000041.1, forward strand.
GATACTCACAAATTCTCGCGGTTTAATATGCAGACTAATCCGATCCAGTGCTGGCTTGTCGCCTTTTGGATAAGTTTTCGAAACTCGATCAAGTAAAATCATAAGCTTATTATAGCACAAAATACCGCCAAGAATCTAATCCAACATCCAGAATTTAGAGCTAATTGGTTGCTGGTTAATCGGATTAAATTTTGTCGTTATTTCTTGAGCCTGTTGTTTCACAAATTCATAAGTAATGAAATGGCGTGTCATTTCAGCATAAGCGTCCCCATACCGAATTTCAAACATCAGTTTTTGATTATTAGACATCACCATATCAGATGCAAGATAAACACTATCTTTCTTCCAAACTAACTTAAACCGAGCTTGATCATCACCCGAAATGTCAGCAACATACATAGCGGTTAAACCACCAACCTTTTGCTGTTCATGTTTCTTACTGACGATCATATAAACTTGTTGATTATGAGTGACGAAACTAACTCTTAACCAAACCGACGGATTATACTGATATTCCTCGGCTAGTTCACGACTAAGAACTATCGATGGTAGATTAGCAATTTTATTATTAGTAATCAGACGATACGATTGGCCATCAGCTATTACTCCATAAACCCGTGTTGCATCCTCAAGCTTTTCACGCTTTAATAAGTTAAGATTATGGTCAAACAACCAAACGGTTTTTTGTGAAACAGCCACCATCCCTGCTGGTGTTGACACTAGATGATCAAGCTTCCCGTCTAAATCGGAGCATTTCTTGGTTGTGGCTTGGCAGAATCTATAAACAGCATTGCCATTCAAATCCTCGGCCTGCGAGAAATAAAACTCACCGTTATGAACAACCAATCGATCAATAATTGATCTAGTGGTTATTTTATCTGGAAAATAACGTTCATCATATGGATATTTTACCGTCTTTACCACCTTTTGCTGGCGATAATCGAACACCGAAAATCCATCCAGCGATTCATAATAGATTAAATGCTTGTCATGATCGTAAGTTGCGTTACGAATTGTCTCTGTAAAAGTCTCATTTGTAATATGACCATGAGTATCATAAGTGATAAAACGCGCTTGTTGTGGCTTAATCAGATACGGGAAAACAACTCGACCAATAGGAATTTTAGTAATACCAAGAGCCTCGTGAACAGCGATAAATTTGGTAGCTTCTTTTGAATAATTTGAGGCACGACGAGAGTTATTTTGATTATTTGACAAGGAAACGGCGTTTAAAACAATCACCGCTAGTAAATAAGCAACGACAATGATTATTACTATTAACCGCACTACTATAAAAGATAACTTGACCAAAAATAATAGAATGTTACGTATTGGATTTTTCATTGATCGCTCCTTTTGCACTACGCGTTATATGCTTAAGTTTTATTATAGAGCTTTTTGTAAAATATGCAACACAATCAGTTAATTAGTTTTTTGATGCCAATAAACTATCTAAATATGCCTCGATAAAACCATCGATTTTGCCGTCGAGCACTTTGGCGACGTCAGTTTCTTGATATTTTGTCCGCGTATCTTTCACCAAAGTATAAGGGTGCAATACATAATTGCGGATTTGCGCGCCCCAACTAGCCGACTCGCCAGCTTTTAATTGTGATAAATCCTCGGCTTGTTGTTGCTCCTGCATTTCAGCTAGTTTTGCCATCAAAATTGCCAGCGCCACTGCTTTGTTTTGAATCTGCGAACGTTCGTTTTGAATCGCTACCGTCAATCCCGTCGGAATATGCATCACGCGCACTGCACTATCAGTTGTATTAACGCTCTGTCCACCATGGCCACCCGAGCGATAATAATCAATTTTTAAATCTAATTCGGCAATTTTAAGCTCATCGGCTTCGATTTTTGGCAAAACTTCCACTAGCGCAAAACTGGTCTGGCGCAAATTATCGGCGTTGAACGGACTAAGGCGGACGAGTCGGTGGACACCATGCTCGCTTTTTAATTTACCATAAGCAAACGGACCTGATACTTCGTAAACTGCTGTTTTAATCCCAGCCTCATCACTCGTCTGACGCTCAATTAAATTCACCGTAAATTGTTGGTTTTTGAGCCAGCGCAAGTACATCCGCTCGAGCATTTCGGTAAAATCCTGAGCATCCAGCCCGCCAACTCCACTAGTCAAGCGCAAAATCACATCACTGGCATCATGTTTACCGTTAAACGCCAACGCTCGCTTCAACTCAGTCAATTGCTCGGCTAACGCCTCAATCTGACGCTCCACTTCTTCCAGCCAAGTCTTATCATCAATCGCCAACAACTCGCGATAATCCGCCAATTGTAGTTTCATCGCCTGCCATGGTTGCAAAAATTCCTGCTTGCTCGCGACAGTTTTAGCCAAGGCTTGTGCTTTGATTGGATCATTCCAAATTGACGGCTGATTAAGTTGATCTTCCAATTCAGCTAATTCTTGCGCTTTAGCTTCGATTTGCAATTGCGCATAAGCCACCTCAAAATCAGCGGTTAATTCTGCTAGCCTTGCCTCAATTCCCGCGCGATTTGCCATAGCTTTTTATCCTTTAAAAACTGTTTTTAGTTTAGCGTTTAGTTTTTCCAGCAGTCCCTGATCGACATTGCCGACTCCAACCAGCGCCCATTTACCATTAACCATAAAATCTTGGACAATGGCTACGATTTCAGCTTTAGAAATCTTCGCCCAATGGTTTGGCACAGTAGCATAACTACGGATTTTATGGTTAGTAAAATATTCCTCGCCATAAAAATTAGCTAGTTGTGAAATTGTCTGGGTGTTAATCTGGAACGAACCCAGGCCATAGCTCTTCGTTTCGTCAATCTCTTTTTTGGTAATTTTGCCAGCTGCTACTTGTTTGAGTTCGTCAATAATTAAATCAAACAGCGCCTCAGCCGTCTCAGGCATCACTTGTCCCGCAAAATCCCAACAACAATCGTGATGACGCTCATCATAATCAGAATAAATACTGTAGACCAGCCCCCGTTCCCGCGCCTTGCCAAAAATCCGCGAATAAGTCGTACCAGTCAAAATATGATTAAGCGCTTCCATAGCGTAAGCTTCACGCTGGGTTAATTTTCGCTCCAAAATCAGTGACACGCCAAAGGTCAGACTGCGACCATTTTTTTGTTTAATTAAAGTGGCGTCATGTGAATGAATTTGATCGTGCGGAATCGGTAATAATTCGCCTTTTGGCAATTTCCATTTTTCGAGCAAAGCCCGCAACTTGCGCTCGCGATTTGTTAAACGCCCCGCCACCAAAAACCGCATATTCTCAATAGTATGAGTGCGTGTGTGATGCTCGACCACATCTTCTAGCTGGATATTATCAATTGTCGCGATTCGCTGTTTTAAATCCAGCACTTGCTCACCCAATAGTTGTTGCATTCGATACCATAACAGATTGGAGTGATTTGACAACATTGCCGTTAATTCATTACGAATATTACCCTGCTCAGCCTCGAGTTTTGACTGAGAAAAACGCGGTTGACAGATCGCCAACTGTTGTAATTTTAACACCCTTTCCCATTCAAAATCAGCACACACTCCGAGATACACCATTGATGTATCTGATGTGTAAGCATTATTGCGAGCACCGTTTTTGGAAAACTCCGCCGCGTATTCCTGCTCACTTTCAAATTTCGTATTGGCGCCGAACGACATATGTTCCATCACATGTGCCGTCTCGTATACTTCTGGCGAGCGCACTAGTCGATTACCTGCCCGAAAATGAATCTTATATTGCATCACGGTAGCGTCGGGAATATTGATGAACAAACCCCGGGCACCGTTTTTAAGCACCACTTCTTTAACCGTGTGTTTCATAACCCTCCTTAATAACTATTTACGGCGACCTTTTTTGCGGTTTTTGCGCTCAGTTTTTTTCTTTTTACGATCAAGATTTTTGGTTTTAACAGTAGTTTTAACCGCAGTTTTAGCCCCAAAGTCATCATCACCGACGCCTTTATGGCTGGAAATTTCATTGACGCCTTTTTCAACTGCACCTTCGGCGGCTTTAGTCAGTTCAGTTTGGTAATCATCATCAACCAAGCTTGGATTGAGCTGGTTTTGCGACAGGTTTAAGATAGTTTTGAGAACTTCATCACGCAATGACATCTGCACCGCTTCAAACAGCTTCTGTGATTCAGCTCGATACTCCACCAGCGGATCACGCTGACCGATACTGCGCCAGTGAATACCCTCACGCAAGTGTTGCATATTCTCGAGGTGTTGCATCCACAGCACGTCTAGCACTTGCATATAGACTTCACGCTCGATTTTGCGCATTAACTCTGGAGTAAATTCTGCTTCTTTTTCGGCATAGACTTCTTTGAGGAGCTTGCGAGTAGCATTTAAGCGTTCTTTG
>CAMUQR010000042.1 GCA_947097085.1 uncultured Candidatus Saccharibacteria bacterium
AGATAAAACCGTGTTGGTACGGACTGATTACAATGTGCCGATTAAAAATGGTCATATTCAGAATGATACGCGAGTTCGAGCGAGTCTGGGTGTGATTCGAGCATTGATGGTGGCGGGCGCGCGCAAGATTATAATCGTAAGTCATTTGGGGCGACCGGCTGGCAAGGGCTATGAGGCGAAATTATCGTTAGCGCCAGTGGTAGAGCATCTGAGTGAGTTATTGGGACAAGCAGTTGGTTGGGTGGCGGATTGGCAAGATATGACATCAGAACAATTGCCGACGGAGCGGATTATCTTGTGCGAGAATTTGCGATTTTGGTTGGGTGAAGCTGATAATGATGAGGTCTTTGCGCGACAGCTGGTGACGGCGATTGGTGCGGAGGTGTTTGTGCAGGATGGTTTTGCGGTGGCACACCGTCAGTCAGCCACTACGGACGCGATCACAAAATTATTACCGAGCTATGCCAGTCATAATTTTGTGCGAGAGTACTTGACGGTAGGTGGTTTTTTGCAAACAGCTGAGCGACCGCTAGTGGCGATTGTCGGTGGGGCAAAAATTAGCGACAAGATCGATTTTTTAACAAAATTAGCAGATGAAGTAGATTATCTGGTGATTGGCGGGGCGATGGCAAATGTGTTTTTGGCGGAAGCCGGTTTTAATGTTGGGCGTAGTCTGATTGAACACGGTCAGTCGTCGGCGGTGCACGCGGTGTACCGGGCTTGGGCGCAGGCTGGGAAAAGTCTTGATCGGTTGATTTTACCAAGCGATGTACTGGCGGTGGATGATCTACAGGCAACGGAGGCGGTCGCTAAACCACTGGGACAGATGGCAAGAACAGAGATGATTGGCGATATTGGGCCTGAAACTGTTGCAAAAATTACAACACTTATTAAACAAGCTGGGGCGGTATTATGGAATGGTAATCTTGGATATAGTGAAAATCCACGATTGGCTAGCGGTAGCGAGGCGGTAATTACTGAGTTGATAAACAACCGCACTCCAGCGCTGATTGGCGGTGGTGATACTGTTGGTTTTGTTGATAATTTTACAACAAAAAATCAGTCGACAATTAAGCACCAAATCTACCCCGAGCTGTTTTTGTCCACTGGTGGCGGAGCAAGTTTAGAACTGCTGGCGTATAGTGAATTGCTAGGCGCAAAGGGTTTACTTAATCTTTAAAAACCGCTATAATTAGCGTAAGCATGAATAAGTTTAAACTATGACACAAAATAAAAAAATCATTATCGGCAACTGGAAAATGAACTTCACGATGAATGAAGCCAGTTTGTATTTACATAAATTATCGACTTTAATTCAGGCACATCGCTCGGTTGATGTGGTGTTGGCGCCGTCGGTGTTTACGCTTCAATCGCTGAGTTTGCAGATTAATAAACGTCAGTTTAAGCTTGCGGCACAGAATTTTTATTGGCGGGATTTTGGGGCATTTACTGGTGAAGTGGCGATTGCTCAGCTAAAAAATATCGTCGAATACGCCATTGTCGGGCATTCAGAACGCCGTCATTTATTTCATGAGACCGATAAAGACATCCGCGGTAAAGTTCAGGCGGCTCTACGTTCGGGAATTAAACCGATTTTGTGCGTGGGTGAAACAATCATCGACCGTTCGGCTGGTGAGACTCGGGATGTACTGAATGACCAACTTTTGACGGGTCTAGCGAACATTACTAGTGAGGATATTGCTAATTGTGTGATTGCTTATGAGCCAGTTTGGGCGATTGGCACTGGTCAATCGGCACAAGTGGCCGATGTGACTAAGGCGGTAGCTATGATTCGTGATCAAATTGCCTATTTATTTGGTAAAAAAGCCTCAATGACCGTGCGTGTGGTCTATGGTGGCAGTGTAACGGCGGACAATGCGTTAGGATTTTTGCAAATTAAAGGTGTTGATGGTCTGATGATGGGTGGAACGAGCCTGAACGCTTACCAGTTTAATGATATTATTGAAAAAACTTATAACTTAACGAAAGAAGGAGGTAACTGATGCAAGATATCGATTTTGAAGCACTCGATCAAGAAGTAAATAAAATCATGGATCAAAAAAAGCAAGCGGCGGAAAAGCAAGCTCGCATTCGTCAATATCACGGTCGGGGGCGTAACATGGATATTGTTAACACAGCTCATACTCCAGCGCAACCGGTTCCTCGGAGTCATGGCTTAAGTGGTACAGGCGTGGTTAATGGCGTGTCGCACGCTCAGCCACAACCACTCAATACTAATCGCGGACCAATGGTGGACGGTATTCGGCGTGTGAGTACAAAACCGAATACGCCAGCATCAGCCCGACCGCAACTGACAACGCAACGATCTTTTGTACGACCGCCGGTGGTGAAATCTCAAAACTTAGGACAGCCACAGATGATGCCTGCTCAATCAATATCACGACCGCAGGTGACAGCACCAGTTAAAGCCAAAACAATCACTCCACCGCAAGCAGTATCGACATCGGTAGTTGCGGGTACAACACCAGCAGTGCGCGGTGCGAATCTTTTGCGTCAACGTCGTCGCTTAAACCAAGCTGGTGAAGCAATGGTTTCGACGGTAATGGCGCCACTGGCTAACTCTAGCTCACGCTCTGATTCGTTGGTAACGGGTCATTACCAAAGTGAGACTTTATCAACTAAACAACCTGATGGTTCTGAGACCGTTTATCAATATGATTCAGTGAATTACGTAGCCAAAGTAGCTCCAGAAGCAGTTACGCCAGCTCAAACCGCCAATCACCGCCAACTGAGTGATGTTAACGCTCAACAGTCAGTTTCAATGGTGGATTTAGATGAATTAGCGGAATTAGAATCAATTCACCCAACCGAAACCAAATCTAAGCTAGTCACGCGACCACACGATGATCCAGTTTATCGTGACCGTGGTCAAAGTCCGTTCTTAGAAACCGCCAAAGTCGACAAACGGCCATTAGGTGTGCCATATGATAAGGCAAAAGATACTCCTTATGATCGTCAATCGACCTTACAATTAGACAATCAATCAGATGACGACGAAGATGTGGCGTTGTATCGAGGTGATTTGAAGACTGATGACAAACCAAGTCGCTTAAATTCAATAATTTGGATTGTACTAACGATTGTGGCAATTGTTGGCGCGGCAGTCGGTATTTATCTATTGACAGTGTATAATAAGTAAATGGACTTATTTACAGGCTTAAACGAAGCGCAAACTGAAGCAGTGCGCACGGTCGACGGACCAGTGCTGGTATTAGCTGGTGCTGGTTCTGGCAAAACCAAAACTTTGACGCATCGAATTGCGCATTTGATTCAGAACTGTGGCGTGGCTGATCAAGAAATTTTGGCGGTTACTTTTACGAATAAGGCAGCGCAGGAAATGCGCGGACGATTGGCGCAGTTATTGGGGCGACCAAATACCTGGTCGTTTATGCCGTATATGGGTACTTTTCACGGGATTTGTGTTAAGATTTTACGTCAATCGGGTACGGCGATCGGCATTGATCCGCAGTTTGTGATTTATGACGAAACTGACCGGCAAGGTTTGATTAAGCAAGCAATCGCTAGTCTTGGTTTGAAGTCGGAATTAAAAGCGCGAGCGGTGTCGGCGGTAATTTCCGCGGCAAAAAACCGAATGCAATCGCCTGATGAATATGCTGATAGTGTATTCCATCATGATAAAAAGCGCTTGGCGGAGATTTATCGGGAATATGAGCGTTTAAAGCGTCAAACTCGGGCGCTCGATTTTGATGATTTGTTATTGGAAGTGGTGCGCCTGTTAAAAACTGTGACCAGTGTCCGCCAACAATGGCAAAACCAGTTTAAATTTATTTTGATTGATGAGTATCAAGACACGAACACGGCTCAGTATAAAATCGTGAAGTTGCTGGTGAATTCCAAACAGAATATTTGTGTAGTGGGTGATGACTGGCAGTCGGTGTATTCGTTTCGCGGGGCGGATTTTACCAATATTTTGAATTTCCAGCGGGATTTTACTGGCGCAAAAGTCATTAAGCTCGAGCAAAATTATCGCTCGACGGGACATATTCTGTCAGCTGCGCAAAAAGTCATTGAAAAAAATCTCCAGCGCACTGACAAGCAAATTTGGACAGAGGCGGGCGATGGTGAGCCGGTCGAAGTGCACTTCGTGGCGGATGAGAATGATGAGGCGTTCCGGATTGCTAATTTGATTCGTGATTTACGCAATGTGTACCAGCTGGATGAAATTGCAATTTTGTATCGAACCAATGCTCAAAGTTATGGTCTGGAGCGGGCGCTGATTGCGGCTAATTTACCGTATAAAATTATCGGCGGTGTGCGCTTTTTTGATCGTAAAGAAATTAAGGATATTTTGGCGTATCTAAGGTTATGTTATCAGCCTTATGACCAGGTGAGTTTGGCGCGGATTATCAATGTGCCGGCGCGGGGTATTGGGGCAGCTACGCAGGATAAGTTTATTGCTTGGTGGCAGGCAAGCGGGCAAGATGTGTTTACGGCACTGGTTCATCTCGAACAATCCGATTTACCAAAATTAGCTCAAGGTAAGTTGGCAAAATTTGCGACGGTTTTACAAAAAATCCAGGCAGAATTCGTGGCTGGCACGGCGCCAAGCGAGTTAATTACTAAAATTATCGATTGGACTGGCTATGATTTATTGATTAAAAAAGATAGCTTGACGGCCGAAGTGAAGCTTGAATATCTCGATGTTCTGGTAAATGAAGCGCGGTCGTATGCCGATGTCGGGTCGTTTTTGGAGGACGCGGCACTGCTGTCGAGCAGTGATAAAACAGCTGATGGTGGGCAAGTCAGTTTGATGACAATGCACGCGGCGAAGGGTTTGGAGTTTCCGGTAGTGATTGTGATTGGTCTCGAGGAAGGCACTTTTCCGCACGCTCGAGTGTTTGAAAAACCAGAGGAGCTGGAAGAAGAGCGCCGGCTGTGTTACGTGGCAATGACTCGAGCTAAGGAACGACTGTATTTGTTTTCGGCGGGCTGTCGGTTTGTCGGTGGGTCGCGTCGCCAGATGCTACCATCGCAGTTTTTGGCAGATGCTGGTTTGATGGCTGGCGATGCGGGCTATGTGGATGCACCGAGTGATGATTTCTTGGTGGATATGATTAATGAGTTTGAAATTGGCGATCGGGTGCGTTCGGATATTTTTGGTGAGGGCGAAGTAATTGATGTTGATGGGCTGGCGGTTAGTGTGCATTTTGGCAATAATCAAATTCGCAAGCTGAACGTCGAGTTTGCACGGTTGACAAAAATCTAGATTCATTCTTGCTTTTTGAGTTTCGAGTTCGTATGATAAGAGTATGATTAAATAATTGCTTATTAAGATATAATGTTGTTGTTTTTATAACAACATTTAAAAGTTAAGTAAAAGTAAAAAAAGGAATTACATGAAACATCA
>CAMUQR010000043.1 GCA_947097085.1 uncultured Candidatus Saccharibacteria bacterium
TTAGGCACGCCGCCAGCGTTCATCCTGAGCCAGGATCAAACTCTCCATAAAAATAAAATGTTTTAAAAACATTGTAAACATATAGACTGACGATGTAATTGCACAAGTAAATTGTTAATGTTTCTCCCTATTTGCATTGCACAAACAAAAGACTGATTAAGATTCTACACCATTTGGAAATTAAAGTCAACACTTTTTTAAAAGATTTTGGTACTTTTTTTAAAAAATCCGCTCTTTCATCTGAAAATAGCGGATTTTACGGTTTTTTGACTATATTTATTATATAGGTATATTAATCTTCTTCTTTGATCTCAGCATCTTCTTTCATCAAAATGCCGATTGAAGCAACTGCATCTCCATCGTTCAGGCGCATAATTCGTACCCCTTGAGTAGTACGACCCAGCGAAGGTACATCATTAATACCGACTCGAATCGTCTGACCCTTTTCAGAGATCATTAGTAATTCTTCAGCATCATCACAGACAGTTCGAGCGGTAATAATTGGACCGGTTTTTGCCGTTACGGTAGCAGCTTTGATGCCAACCCCGCCCCGCTTATGAGCAGCAAACAGATTAACGTTAGTCATTTTGCCGTAACCATTCTTACTAATGACTAAGATCTTTTTCGACGCATCAGAGATGACATCCATGCCTACCACCCAATCATTTGGACGGAGGCGTACGCCACGCACACCACGCGCTGAACGACCCATTGGACGAATATCATTTTCATCGAAGCGAACGGCTTGACCAGCTGAAGTCGATAAAATCAGTTCATCTTTACCACTAGTGCGTCGAATGTAGCGTAGTTCATCACCATCATCCAGAGTAATAGAAATCAGACCATTAGTGCGGATATTCGCATATTTATCAATTGGTGTTTTTTTGACAACACCCTTGGTAGTTGCCATAAACAGATAGCCATTCTCGTTTTCGTTACGTGGCGAGTGAATAATTGAGGTAATTTTTTCTTCTGGTTGGAGTTGTAACAAGTTAACCGCCGCTACACCTTTGGCCGTTAGACTAGCCGCCGGCACTTCATAAGCCTTTAAGCGGAACACTCGACCCCTATTAGTAAAGAATAATAGATAGTCATGCGTACTTGCTGGCACTAACCGATCAATTACGTCTTGTTCTTTAGTCGTAATACCTCGTTTGCCCTTACCACCACGATTTTGGCGACGATAATCACTCATTAGAGTACGTTTAATATAATTCTCGCTAGTCAGAATAATCACCGATTGCTCTTCTGGAATTAGCTCCTCATCACTGAATTTACCAAGTTCGTGGTTAATAATTTGTGAACGACGCTCATCACCGTATTTTTCTTTGATTTCTAGTAATTCTTCTTTAATAATACGCAAAATTTCGTTTTCATCAGCCAAAATTCGTTCTAATTCACCAATTAATTTCAAAAGTTCTACTAGCTCATCCTCAATCGCCTGACGATTAAGCGCGTTTAAGCGACGCAACTGCATCGCCATGATGGCTCGAGCTTGAATTTGCGATAAATTAAACTTCGCAATCAAGTTCGCCTCAGTTTCCTCGTCGTTTTTAGAAGCACGAATAGTTTTAATCACTTCATCAATATGATCAAGCGCAATTTTCAAACCTTCTAAGATATGCGCACGGTCTTTGGCTTTTTGCAATTCAAACTCAGTTCGGCGACGTACCACTTTTTGACGGTGTTTAACGAACTCACTCAAGATATCAACCAAACCAAGCACACGGGGTTGCAAACCATCCACCAAGGCTAACATATTATAGTGAAAAGCTGTCTGTAATTGGGTCATCTTGTAGAGTTGATTTAAGACTTTTTTTGGATAAGCGTCTTTTTTTAACTCAATCACCACCCGCACCACACCGCGCGCACTTTCATCACGCAGGTCACTAATAGCGGTTAATTTCTTCTCTTTAACTAATTCAGCGATTTTTTCAATCAATGAGGCTTTGTTGACCATGTATGGAATTTCTGTCACGACAATCTGATGACGACCACGCTTAGTCTCCTCGATGTTAGCGACCGCACGCATAGTGACACTACCCCGACCAGTTAGGTAAGCTTGCTTCATTGGCGCACCACCGTACACAATCGCTCCAGTTGGAAAATCTGGACCTTTAATAAACTTCATCAAATCATCAACGGTCGATTCTGGTTTGTCAATCAGCGCCACCGTGGCATCTACTACCTCACTGAGGTTGTGAGTTGGAATGCTGGTTGCCATACCGACTGCAATACCAACCTGACCATTGAGCAGTAAGTTTGGCAATTTAGCTGGCAAAACAACCGGCTCACGCTCTGAACCATCATAGTTATCACGAAAATCAACCGTGTTTTTGTCCAAATCTACTAGTAATTCACCACCGGCTTTGCTCATGCGTGCCTCAGTATAACGCGAAGCCGCCGCTGGGTCACCATCCATTGAACCAAAGTTACCCTGACCATCGACTAGTGTATAGCGCAGGTTCCAATCTTGTGCTAAACGCACCATCGCGTCATAAATCGCTGAATCACCGTGCGGGTGATATTTACCCATCACATCACCAGTGATACGTGCCGATTTGGTGTATTTAGTGCCAAAACGCCAGCCATTGCGCTCCATTGAGTATAAAATCCGACGATGCACTGGCTTTAAGCCATCACGCACATCTGGCAAAGCACGATCAACAATCACACTCATTGAATAACGCAGGAAGCTATCTTCCATGACGTTTTCAAGGGTACGATTCTCAATCACTCGAGAGTGAGTTGGCTGATTGATAATTTCTGCTTCTGTTGACATTTTTTTATCCTCTTCCATATTAAACGTCCAAATCCTCTAGATTGACAAATTTTGCGCGGTTTTGAATAAAGTTTTTGCGCAAAGAAGCCTCATCTCCCATTAATTTCGTAAAGATTGCATCGGCTTTTTCGGCATCCTCGACAGTCACCTGTACTAACACGCGATTTTCCGGATTCATGGTTGTTTCCCAGAGCTGAGTCGCATCCATTTCACCAAGACCTTTGTAACGTTGTAGCATGGTCACGCCAGCTTGTTTGTTACGGTCATCATTTGGATCAATTTGCGCACCGTTAGCAATGCGTTTTTGGATTAAATTTTCGATAATCTGGTCACGCTCTTCATCACTATAGGCATAGAACTTAGTATTTTTACCAGTGCGAATTAGATACAGAGGCGGTTTTGCTAGATAAATATGGCCTTGATCAACCACCTCACGCATATAACGGAAGAAAAAGGTCATCAGCAAAGTCGCGATGTGTGAACCGTCAACATCGGCATCGGTCATGATAATAATGCGATTATAACGCAAGCCCGAGATATCAAATTGCTCACCGATACCTACGCCCATACCCTTAATTAGGCTGACAATTTCATTATTAGCCAGCATGCGATCTAATCGAGCACGTTCAGTATTTAGCACCTTACCACGCAATGGCAAAATAGCTTGTGTCTTGGAGTCACGCCCAGATTTAGCCGAACCGCCAGCCGAGTCACCCTCGACAATGTATAGTTCGCATTCATCAGGGTTTTTGCTTGAACAATCCGCCAACTTACCTGGTAGGTTTAATCCATCCAGTGCACCTTTACGGATCACATTATCGCGAGCCGCTCGGGCTGCCTTGCGCGCTCGGGCTGCCATCAGTGATTTTGAGATCATCTTCTTGGCTGAAGCCGGATTTTCTTCAAGATAATAACCAAAATACTCAGCCATCACCTGCTCAACATAACCACGCACCTCTGGGTTACCAAGTTTGTTCTTGGTTTGACCTTCAAATTGTGGATCAGGTAGTTTTACAAGCACAACTGCCGTTAAGCCTTCACGAATGTCCTCACCGGTCAAGCTCTCTTCTTTTTCTTTTAATAAGCCATTTTTACGGGCATAATCATTGATAATCCGGGTCATCGCCGCCCGAAAACCAGTCACATGAGTACCACCATCAGGGTTTAAGACGTTGTTAGCAAACGCCTGCACGTTCTCAAGAAAACTGTCGTTATATTGCAAAGCAATTTCCACGCCAGAATCTTCGACTTGGCTTTCCGCATAAAAAATATCAGGAGTAATTGTTTCTTTACCGCGGTTGAGGTGCTTAACATAACTTTTAATACCACCTTCAAAATAAAAAGCTTGGCGATTACCGGTTTTTTCCTCGAGAACTGATAGTTTTGTACCCTTAGTTAAGTAAGCCTGATGACGAATATATTTGACGACCCATTTATAATCCAACTCAATCGTGGAGAAGATTTCCCCGTCTGGATAAAAAGTAATTGACGTACCAGTTTGATCAGTTTTGCCGACCTTTTTAATGTCTGCTTGAGGTACACCGCGCTCAAATTCTTGAACATATTCATAACCCTCCTTAAACACTCGGGCAATCAGGCGAGTTGATAGTGCGTTGACCACACTTGAGCCAACTCCGTGCAGACCAGATGACACTTTGTAACCACCGCCACCGAATTTACCACCAGCATGGAGGACGGTTAGAACTGTTTCTAGCGTTGATTTACCGGTTTTTGGATGTTTATCAATCGGAATACCCCGACCATTATCAATCACATTCACGCCACCATCAGCCAATAAAGTAATTTTAACCTCTGTAGCATAACCAGCGATGACCTCGTCAATTGAGTTGTCAGCAATTTCTTTAATTAAGTGGTGCACGCCTTCATAACCGGTGCTACCAATATACATTCCCGGACGTTTACGGACCGCTTCTAAGCCTTCCAGCACCTGAATTTGGGAGCTGTCATAGCTACTGTCGCCTTTTTGTTTGGTCATTTCTCCTCACTTCCCAATATTTTGTTGAAAATTCAGTCTCTAGTATAAACCAAATTTAATAATTGCTCAAGCGTCTTGCTTAGCTTATACCGCTTATGGTAACATATCTTTGAGGATAATGGTATGAATTTTAGAAAAATAGTCGCTCATTTAGCCTACAGTCCAGCTATGATTTGGCACTTAGCGGCTTATGATGCAAAAATTAAACACGACAGATCAAACAATCTGAAAATTATTCTGTTTGCAGTTCTAAATCTGTTAATTATTGCCATGGCTATATCGGTTAATAACACCTCACACTTATCACTTAACACCCCGGGTTTAAATACTAAGCCGACCAACACTAGCTTGTCGCGTCATTTCCTAATCAATAAAGATACCCAAATCAAAAACTTCTCACAAAATAACTTCTTCAGCGACATCAATAACAATTCCGAATTAGTGCGAATTTATCAGCATTTCAATATCAACAATACCTCAGTTACTAAAATGACTTTAGCGCAATCACCGACCATCCAGACATCTTGCGTGGAAATTAATTTTTCACCGCTCAACA
>CAMUQR010000044.1 GCA_947097085.1 uncultured Candidatus Saccharibacteria bacterium
TAAAATGCTTGTGGTATAATCAAAATATGAAGAAGAGTCAATCTGGGTTCAGCTTAGTGGAAGTTATGCTGACATTGGCGATAATGTTCGTATTATTTGTAGCATTAATCGGCATGGTGCAATTTTCATTGGGGCGACAGAGATATGAAAGTACTCTTAATTCGTTTAAAGACTTTTTGCAGAGACAGTATAGCGAAGTGCAAAATGTGGTTATAGATGGCGAGCGGGAAGAAGTGAAGGAATGCAATCACAATAATTCTCGATCCTCAACAAAGGGAAGGACTAATTGTTATGTCATTGGTAGGCTGTTGAATTTTCGACGGGAAAATGATGGGCAACGAACCTTAGTGGATGTATATCAGATTGTTTATAAAGAGGATAATGCTAACGATCCTCAATTGCAATTCTTGATGTCAAATGATTTCTCGTTAACTGATGCTTATAATCAAGATAAGATTAAGGGTTTTCATGGTTACAAAGTGGATGAATATGCAGTAGAATGGGGCGCTCTGCTTAAACGGCCAATTCCAAACGCTTCGCCAGAGATTAATGGTAATCTATCGGTGTTTATCTTTCGTAGTCCAGAAAGCGGTGCAATGCGTACTTACATTAGTGATGGTCGCGAATTCACACCGAATACAATCGGCGGTATTTTATCAAAAAACAATCTTGAAAAAACGATGGATATATGTGTCATATCTAACGGTAGCGCTGGCACTGAGCTACGTTCAGTAAGAATTAACGCTGGTTCACCAAATGCTTCTGGTATTGAGATTACTTTACCGCAAAATTTGCTAAACGGAGGTAAGTGTGAGTAGGAAACATAACACTAAGCGTGGTGATACAATTGTTGAAGTGGTATTTTCGATTGCCATTTTAAGCTTCACGATCTTGTCTTTGATGTTGGTGATGCAGAAAGGCAGTAATGCTGTGCAATTATCACTGGAGCTGAATTTGGCACGTAACCACATGAACGCCCAAGCGGAAGCCATTCGGTTTATTAATGCGTCAATTCAAAACCGTGAGCGTACTTCAGAAGCGGGTCAAACCAGCGAGTTTTCCAGTATCTGGCGGGATATGGTATCTGAAGCATCAGCTAGTGTCAGCGAGTGGAAAGATATGACTACGGTGGTAAATGGTGAGCCTGTATGTCGTGAGGCACCAAGTAAATCTTTTGTGTTGGATCTGTCAAATGTGCAATCAGGTTTGCAAAAAGGGGGTGTTCTGACTAAGGCTGAGGTTTATCCAAGAATGGTCTATAATAATGGTGCGGATAATAATAAAATCCAAACTGATAAACGTTTTGTTCGTTCCGAGGGTATCTGGGTAGAGGTAGAACGCGCTAGCGGTAGCGATGCTTCCTTGACTGACGCTTACGATTTTCACATTCGAGCTTGTTGGAAAAGTGTTGGTCAGTCGGCTCCAATTACTTTAGGAACCATTGTTCGAGTTCATGTTTCAAAAACTCAAGGGGTGGAATAAGATGCTAAAAATTAAAAAAGCTTTCACAATTATTGAAATCATGATGTCGATGGTTTTTCTGTCGGTGATGATGATTTTAATTGGCTATACGATTATCCGCTTTATGAATATTTATAATAAAGGCATTTCAATTAAAAACGTGAACGAAACTGCTGACTTAATTATTGGTGATATGCAGGATTCGATTGCGAGCGGGAGCTATGTCAAATGTGCCATTAAATATAAAAATTATGACAATATGCGTTTGTTGGCTAGCGATTCTGAGACCTGCAAGAAGCTTCTTAATAACGATCCTTCGGAAGAAATTACTGGTGGGGCGATTTGTACTGGGCGTGTGAGTTATGTTTGGAATTATGGAGCGTCTTTGCAGAAGGCTCAGGAAGATCCAAATTATAATCGCTACTTATTCCGTTATAAAGATCAGGCCGGTAATCCAAAAAACATTCGAATGGCTCGTATTAATGATTTATCAGGAATTTATTGTACTGACAACATTACCGGCATTACTGCTTCAGTTAACCCCAACGCTGTTCCAGCATTGTATAAGGTGAATTCGAATGAATTATCAACTAAAAATTCTGTGATTGAATTAATTGAGGATAATGATAAGATGCTGGCTCTGCATAGCCTGTCAGTCACAAGTAGTGCTTACAGTCAAGAAACGCACCAGTCGTTGTATGAAATTGAGTTTGTACTGGGTACTTTTCGTGATAAGTTGATCCTGACTGAAGATGCGCAATGTCGGACTTTGCGACAGGCCTATGATGGCGATAGAAAAGCCGATGGTACGATTGACGAATCAACACGAGCTACTGAACAAGATATTAATCATTGTGCAATTAATAAATTTAATTTTGCTATGCGAGGCTTGAAAGGAAAAGGCAAATGGTAAAAAAAATTTTCAAATTTAAACAAGGTGCGGTGTCAATTTTTGTGGTGATTTTTACATCTTTGTTAATCGGTCTGATTGCTTTAGCTTTTATTCGTTTAATGATCCTTGGGCAAAAACGCGCCTTGAATTCCGATTTAGCTGATTCAGCTTATGATTCAGCTTTAGCTGGCCTAGAAGATGCTAAGCGAGCAATTATTGAGTACGAGAGAAATATTTGTGCCAATGATGCGACAAAATGTAGAGAACTAGCTAATAATGTGCTTAATGGTAATAATTGTGATGCTATCCAACACATTCTCGGCGGTGAGAAAGGCAAAGAAGTACCAATTGCTAAAAAAGGTGGCAGTAATGCCCTAGACCAAGCTTATACTTGTGTCAAAATCAAGTATTTTACTGACAATTATGTACGCGACCTCAAACAAGGGGCGGGTGAGCAAATTGTCTTACCTTTGAATGTCAATAAGAACATGGACTCAATGCGATTACAGTGGCATAGTCCTAAAGATTCAGCTAATAATAGTTATACATTGGATGCTATTTCCGGTAATGATCTCTATAAGTGGCCTAATGCGCAGTCCTGGGGATCAAAACCACCAGTGCTGATGGTACAGCTAATTAAAAAAGGTGCATCGGATTCTAAAACTCTTTATTTACGGCCAGTAGCAGGTGGTGTTTCGGAAGCGGATTTTGGTGCCGATGATAGCAGTTTCAAGCCCGATAAAGCACCAGTAATCGGAGTCCATTGCCAGAAAAATAAATCTCCTTATGAATGCTCTTTAAAATTAAATGGATTAAATATTCAGGCTGGAGATCGAGAGACTTTCTTGCGTGTGACGAAGATTTATGATACCCAAACTACCATTAACTTCGACCCTAACACTTCTGGCACACCAGATGTGACGCGCTTTAATGGTATTCAGCCGGAAATTGACGTGACTGGTCGTGCCAATCACATTTTCCGTCGAGTGAAGGCGCGGGTCGAGTTTACGACTGGTTTATTCCCATATCCATCAGCCGCGTTACATGTAGGTGGTAATATCTGTAAATCATTCGAAATGACTGACTATCGTTTGAAGAATGATAAAAGCTTTACACCTGATGGTGATGATCATACGCCAGAGTGTTTCATTGATAAATAAATATATTAATTAACAAATAAAACCTGACCACTATGGTCAGGTTTTATTGTGAAACTTGCGGTGGACGTCGCGTAAATGAGGATTGGTGATATGGGTGTAGATTTGAGTCGTGGAGATATCGCTGTGGCCTAGCATCTCTTGGACGCTACGTAAATCCGCTCCATTCATCAACAAATCAGTCGCAAAGCTATGACGTAAAGTGTGAGGACTGACATGTTTAGTAATTCCGGCTAATTTAGCGTATTTGGTGACAATCCGTTGAATGCTACGGCTAGTCAGGCGTCGATAATCACCAGAATTACCGCCGGTGGCTTGTTTGCTGTGATTCAAAAACAGAGGCGGTAAACTGTCTTGGCGGGCTTCTAGATAATCACTGACGCTCGATGCGGCTTGTGGACTAATGAAGATTGGTCGATCCTTGGAGCCTTTACCACGCACCATAAACTCCATTTTGTCGAGATTAATGTGATCACGATTAAGACTGACGATCTCCGAAACGCGCATTCCGCCCGAAAATAGCAAATCAATAATGGCGCGGTCGCGTTTACCGATAAGTGTATCAGTTGGAATTACCGTCACCATTTCTGCTAGTTCGTTGTTGTATAAAAAAGTGACCTGCTTGCGACTAACTTTAGCGAGCTTAATGCGTGATGGTTCAAGAGATTTAATATCACGGTCTTGTAGATATTTGAGGAAATTGCGTAGAGCAATCAGATGGTAATTCTGGGTTGTCCGACCTAATTCCTGACCAGAATAATTATGATAACGATTGAGCCATAGGCGATATTTACGGATAGTCTCAGGTGTAATATCTTCAACCTCAATATCACCGGCAAATTCAATGAATCGCTCAATACACAAATCATAATTGCGAATAGTGTTATTACTCGAGCCTTTTTCGATCTCTAGATATTCCGAAAAATCATATTTCAAATCGCTAATATTCATTACTTATAGTATAGCACGAATGGGAAGTAGGGTGACGTCTGTATTAAACCAGCGCTTTATGATAAAATTTTATCAAAGGAGATGAATATGGAGCAGGAAATTGCAAATAAAATTGAACGTAGTTTAGTGCTGTTTAAACCTGATGCGGTGCAACGAGGTTTGGTGGGTGAGATTTTGACGCGTTTTGAGCGAGTTGGCTTAAAAATCGTGGCGACAAAAATGATCGCCCCGTCTAAGGATCATTTTTATGCTCATTATGAGGAAATCGGCAAAATGGTATCACGACGTGGTGAGCATACTTTTAACTTAACTCTAGAAATGATGACTTCTGGCCCGGTAATCGCGATGGTGTTTGAAGGCGTGGAGGCGGTATCACTGATTCGTAAATTAGTTGGTACGACTGAACCAAAAACTTCGCCACCCGGAACGATTCGGGGTGATTACTCCCATATGAGTTTTGCCTACGCTGATAGTAATGATAAAGGTGTGCCAAACCTGATTCATGCTTCTGGCGACCCCGATGAGGCGAAGCAAGAAATCGCACACTGGTTTGCGCCAGCAGAGATTTATGAATATCATTCATTGAATGAGCGCTATACGCGATAATCAACTCAAACCAGTCACGAAGATTGTGGCTGGTTTTTGCTTTTTCTGGTGGTAAAATGCTATAATTAAGTTATGCGATTGTAGAGAAAAATAGTGTTTTCTAGCTAATTGCGTAAGGAATAAATTATGCTTTGGTAGCTCAACTGGATAGAGCAGATCCGTCCTAAGGATAAGGTTGTAGGTTCGAC
>CAMUQR010000045.1 GCA_947097085.1 uncultured Candidatus Saccharibacteria bacterium
ATGGACAGCGACGGGAACTGGAGAATTAGATGTGGAATTATTGCCAAGCCGACCAGAGTTGCCGCCAGCATCACCCCAACAATAAGCCTTCGCATCGGAACCGAGAGCACAAATTTGATACCCACCTACATTTACCGATGGAAATTTTGCTATACGAACCCCGCTCGGAATTTCACCACTATGAACCGTAACGGGAGTAGCCGAATCATTACCATAGGTATTATTACCCAACTGACCTTCAAAGTTACGCCCCCAGCAATAGGTTTTTAAGTCAGAAGCAATGGCGCAAGTATTATAAATTCCCATCATAATTTGCGATATAGTAATACCGCTTGGAATCTCACCATTACGAACAGCAACCGGAGTAGAGGAAATATTTTTTAAACCATTACCAAGCTGTCCCTGATAACCAGCTCCCCAGCAATAGGCCTTACTATTAGAACCTATGACACATGTATGATAAATACCTGCCAACATACGCATAACAGTAACGCCATTTGGAATCTGACCTTGATGAATAGCAATTGGAGTAAGGGCATGAAAGCTAGAATCATGTCCAGCACCAAGATATTCACCCTTTCCCCAACAATACACTTTTGAATTAGAACCGAGAGCGCAGGTATAGCCCTCTCCAGCAGATATTTGGGTGAGCGTGACACCAGCCGGAATCTCACCTTGATGAATCGTAACCGGAGTAAGAGCATTAGATGTGGAGTTATTACCGAGTTTACCATACGACCCCTTGCCCCAACAATACGTTCTAGAATCAGACCCAAAAACGCAAGCATGAGAATATCCAACAGAAAGATGAGTTATCGTCACGTTATTCGGTATTTCGCCTTGATGAACGGCGACGGGAGTGAGGGCATCGGCAGTAGAGTTATTACCAAGACGCCCGCCTTCTCCCTCCCCCCAACAATACACTTTTGAATTAGAACCGAGAGCGCAGGTATAGTCATCTCCAGCAGATATTTGGGTGAGCGTGACACCAGCCGGAATCTCACCTTGATGAACAGCCACAGGAGTCCGAGCCTCTGTTGTAGAATTATTGCCAAGAGCACCTGCATAGTTATATCCCCAACAATATGCTTTATTTGCCGAATCAAGCACACAAGTGTGAGTATAACCGCCAGATATTTGAGTAAGTTGAAATGAATCCTTAGATTGAAAATCCTTCCCTCTAATCCGCACCTTATCCCCGCCAGCTGGCGTGCCGATACGTGGGAAAACTGATTGGATTTGCAAGCCAGCAGCTTGGGAGGTCTGCGAGCGCTTAATAAAACTCAGAATTGATAGCGAACCGACGATAATCCCTAGAGACAGTATGACTGCCATGAATCGCTTCAGTTTCAAGGGTTTTTTGACTATTTTTTTGAGCACGCCTCGCCTCTCATGTTTAGTTTATTTTTAAATTATAGCACAAGCATTTTGTAAATACAAAACCCACTCTCGCCACTAAATCTTTTTTTAAATAATTGACATAACCACGAAAATGCCCATCATCGCCAAGCCCAGCATCCAGCCAACCAACACGTCAATCAGATAGTGCGCTCCGAGATACACCCGCGAAATCCCGATCAAAAACACTAATATTGGCGTCAAAGCCGTTGTTATCATCACTAGCCACATCGGCGCACCGAGATGTACCAGCACCAGCACTGCGCCATACCACAACACCAACCCCACCGCTGCATGCCCACTCGGAAAACTATACTTCGAGAACTTCATTTGACGCGCATAAGCTGTATTCGGTCGCGCTTTGCGAAAAATATGCTTCAGAACCGTCACTGTCAAAAAAGTCACCAGCACCAATAGCGCCAGCTTGAAGATAATCGGCTTCTTAGCTAGCCAGCCAATCACCGCAAAAATCAACCCTGTTATACTCACGAACGCCGGCCCTGCCAAACCCGTAATCACCGTCATTGGCCAGCGCCAAGACCGAGGCAATCGCAAAATCGCCTGACGTGCTACACTGTAGAGTTTGGTGATTGTCTTCATTGCTATTATTGTAACAAATTAACCATAAAAAATATAGCATTTTGGTATTTTTAAAACACCCCAGCATTTCCGTGTGGGGTGTTTTTGCAATTTTGAGTATTAAGCTGATAATTTATTTATCGTTAACGACTTCGCCCTCAACCGCTTCATCTTCTTTAGAATCGGCTTTTTTATCGGTGTTTTTGGTGTCTTCAGCTTGAGCTTGGTACATTTTGGCACCGATTGGCATGATGGCGTCTTGCAGAGCTTTGGCAGCTTTTTCGAGTTCGTCTTTGTCGTCAGAGTTTTGATGAGTTTTAGCTTCTTCAACAGCTTTTTTGATTGCGTCTTTATCCTCGTCTGAGATTTTATCTTTAAACTCATCTGGCATTTTTTCAGCTTGATAAATGGCATTTTCGAGAGCATTGCGCGCGTCGATCGCTTCACGTTTTTTCTTATCTTCATCAGCGTGCAATTCAGCGTCTTTTTGAGCCTTTTCGATGTCTTCTTTACTCATATTACCAGAGTTTTGAATAGTAATCGATTGCTCTTTGCCAGTGCCTTTATCTTTGGCCGTCACGTTCAAAATACCGTTGGCGTCAAGGTTGAAAGTCACTTCAATTTGTGGCACACCACGAGGCGCTGGCGCAATACCGTCCAGGATAAATCGACCGAGTGATTTGTTGTCATTAGCCATTCCACGCTCACCCTGCAACACATGAATCTCGACTTGTGGCTGATTATCTGCAGCGGTTGAGAACACTTGTGATTTCGAGGCTGGAATCGTGGTGTTACGCTCAATCAATTTCGTTGAGACACCGCCCATGGTTTCAATGCCGAGCGATAGTGGAGTCACATCGAGTAGTAGCACATCTTTAACATCACCAGCCAACACGCCACCTTGAATCGCCGCGCCAACTGCCACCACTTCGTCTGGATTAACGCCTTTCATTGGTTCTTTACCGAATAATTCCTTGACTTTATCAACCACGGCTGGCATACGGGTCATACCACCGACCAGCACCACTTCGTTGATGTCGCTTGGAGTTAGTTTCGCATCCTTGAGGGCTTTTTGAACTGGCTCAGCTAGTTTATCGATCAGGTCAGACACCATTTCGACTAATTTAGCGCGAGTTAGTTTGTATTCAAAGTGAATTGGGCCATCTTCACCAGCGGTAATAAATGGCAGGTTGATTTCAACTTCAGTAGTTGATGATAGTTCTTTTTTAGCTTTTTCGGCTTCGTCTTTGAGACGTTGCATCGCTGAATTATCTTTGGTTAAATCAATACCGTATTCTTTTTTAAACTCATCGACAAAATGATTAACGATGCGGTTGTCGAAGTCTTCACCACCAAGGTGAGTATCGCCGTTAGTTGATTTAACTTCAAACACGCCGTCGCCCAATTCCAACACCGACACGTCGAACGTACCACCACCAAGGTCGAAGACGACGATTTGTTCGTCTTTTTTGCCCTCGAGGCCGTAGGCTAGCGCGGCTGCGGTTGGTTCGTTAATGATACGCTTGACTTCCAGGCCAGCAATTTTACCAGCGTCTTTAGTAGCTTGACGTTGCGAGTCATCGAAGTACGCAGGAACAGTAATAACCGCTTCGGTGACTTTTTCGCCCAGAAAAGCTTCGGCGTCAGCTTTGATTTTACTGAGAATCATGGCTGAAACTTCCTCTGGAGTATATTCTTTGCCGTCCATTACCACTGCCACGCCATTGCCTTTTTTGACAATTTCGTAAGGTGAAATACCGAGGTCGTTTTGGACTTCCTTGTCGCTAAATTTACGACCGATCAAGCGTTTCACGCCATAAATGGTGTTTTTCGGGTTGGTGACGCGTTGACGTTGCGCTAATTTGCCAACTAGGCGCTCACCTTTTTTGCTGATAGCCACTACACTTGGTGTGGTGCGATCACCTTCGGCGTTAGTGATAACTTCTGGTTTGCCGGCTACCATGTAGGCAAAAGCACTGTTGGTAGTACCGAGGTCAATTCCGATAATTTTTCCCATATTTTTCTCCTTCTTTAAATTATTTAATAAAACTTCTTGAACTTATTCATATATTATATAAAGAACGAGTGTGGTTAGAAACTCTGCCGGCTGATTTTAGCAATCTAGCCTAACGAGTGCTAATCATGTATCCATTGTAGCTAATTAGCACTCTAATGTCAAGACTGCTAATTATAGATTTTTCATTAAAATTATGTTGTAATAAAAAAGTCTGCCTATTTGGCAGACTTGGGAGTCATAAGCGTCAAGAATGTGTCGAGATTGAACGTCTCAGTCACGTCTTTCTTGTTTTGGCCTTGCTTTTTACGCTCAGCTCCATTGTGTTTATAGGCGCCGTACGCTCTCCTAAACACCCTCTTTCGACTAAACACAATTCCGTAATGACCATGTTTAGTATCATCAGCTACGCTCTTACCTTTATATGGGTAAAGATGAATTGTGTCAGCATCTAGTGATATACTAAAGTTAAAACCGTTCATTTTAAGACTTTCCAGGTCAAAAAATATAATTAAAAAGTCACACGTCTTCTTCTTATACTTCTTAATATCTTTCATAATAGAACGCTCTGTTTTATTAAGCCTAATCATTTCTTTGAGATGTATCGTTGATTTTTCAATCTGTTGTTGATCATCAATGACATTCTTCATTATCTGAACAGTTACCGTATCATAACTTAGTAGTTTGTTGTATACAGCTGTTTCTTGAATTGATTTATTTCGAATACTGGCTAGATCCTCACACAGCCCCATTATTACCTTGGCTAATACATACAAAGCCTCATAACGCTTTTCTGCGCCCAATTGCTTAAATTCCTTCTTTCTCACATCGCATCACCTCCTTTTGTGTGAAAAAGTTATTTAAATTATACCATATTTTATACATAGCGCAATGCTTTGACTTTTGTATAATGTTTATGGTTTAATTGATTTATGGCACGCCCATCGCAAGCTTCTAGTCAAGTATCATCACGACCGCTTCGGAAGTGTGTATTAATCTGGCTCAGGAATATCTTGCTAGCGATTTTCTTAGTTATCTTATTAGTCATGCTGTTTGTCGGAGTTGAGACCTGGCGTCGCCAGCAATCCGCTCTATCCGTCCTCGGTAAAGAAACAATTATGAGCAAGCAATTATTAAATATGAAATTTCCTAAACAAGAGGTGAAGGT
>CAMUQR010000046.1 GCA_947097085.1 uncultured Candidatus Saccharibacteria bacterium
TTGATCGCTGACCATTGGTAAACAATTCGTGCCTGGTACGCCCAAACAATTTGTCGCTGTACTAATCTTCGTTCCCGACGCCAGCCAACATTGCCGAAAATCATTAACATCAAGCAACCGATCTAGTCCAAACCCCATCGCTCCGAGAATAATGATTGGTATCGCTACTCGTTTAATTATTTTGAAGATAATCATTTGCCCACTTCCTTTCTGCTAAAACTTCTTCAATTATCACCTCGGCGGCATAATCAATTTGCTCCGCCGTTGTAAGCTGTCCTAAACTAATCCGCAAACTCGCCAAGCGTTCGGCTTCACTCAAACCTAGATTCACCAGCGCCTGCGAACCGCTACCACGATTCGCTGAACATGCCGAGCCAGTCGAAACATAAACGCCGCGATTTTCCAGTCGATAAATCAATCGCTCCGCCTCAATATTTTGAAAACTCAGCACTAAATAATTAGCCAGGCGTTTTTTTGGCGAGCCAATAATTGTCACGTCAGGAATTTGCGCTAAGATTTTTGTCTCCAGTCGGTCACGCAATTCAGCCACTTCTTTAATTTTAAACTTGCGCAATAAATCCACTGCTTTAGCAAATCCAATCACTAGTGGAACATTTTCCGTACCTGAACGCAGTGCCATTTCTTGCCCACCGCCTAAGACTAGCGGAGCGACTTTTACACCCGGACGAATCCATAAACAGCCAATTTGTTTTGGACCATAAATCTTAGCGCCAGACAGCGTCAACAAGTCCACACCCAAGCGTGCCACATTAACCGGCAAATAGCCCAAGCCTTGCGAAGCGTCGCAGTGTAGTTGTAGCGGTCGTTGGTCACCTCGCGCTAGACGCTGATCACGGATTTTACGCACCTCGGAGGCGATCTTAGAAATCGGTTGAATCGTCCCTAAATCACTACTGACTAAACTCACACTCACCAAATCTGTTTGATCGGTGATTTTGCTAATTAAATCATCGACGTCAACCAGTCCACTCGGTGTAATTTTGGCAATCGCATGATTGGTTTTAGACTGGGCAAGTTTTAAAACGGCCGGATGCTCTACGCCCGAAATCACCACTGATTCCGCCCCCGCAAAAGCCAAATTAAGCGATTCAGTCGCACCCGCCGTCATGATTAATTGATCAGCCTTAGCACCAATCGCCTGCGCAATCGTCACCTTGGCGTTTTGATAATCAGCACGCACTTTCAATGCCGGCAAATACGGCGCGCTCGGATTAAAAAAAAGCTCAGTAAAATACGGCAACATCGCCGTCATCACCCGGCTATCCACTGGCGTCGCCGCCGCATAATCCAAATAGACTTCCATTGATGTAAATTATACCATTTTTGCACTAAAAGTTAAAATCTTACATCGACTACATTTGCCTATAGCAATCTATTGTTGTGATAAGCTATTATTAAGATACAAAATATGGTATACTATAGAAAGAATATGTTATGGGAGAATAAAGAATGAATTCGACACAGAGTTTCAAAAAAGGAAGCGTAACAATAATATTGTTAGCTGTCGTATCAATTTTCGTTTTAATGAAAATTTTCGGATATATAGGAGCTGCACTTGATCGATCTAAATTAGAAAAAGACAATTCTCAAATTTCCATATCTGAAATAAGTGACCACATTGATATAGAGCACCCCACAACTGAATATAAATTAACTGCTACGATTTCTAATATCAGCGCCCTTGCTAAAGTAACGATTAACAATCAAACCATTGACATTACTAATAAGCATCAGCACGCTGGTCAAATTCAATATATCGCCAAGGATCTTCACGAAGGAGATAATAATTTTAAAATCGATATTACAGATGGCAAACGTCAAGCTTCAAAAACCGTCACAATCAACCGTCAGACAAAAGCCGTTTACGATCAAAAAATGCTAGAAAAAGCAATTGCCTCAGCCGACGACTCAATCAAAAAAGCCGAAGCTGACCCATCCGAACAAAACATTGCCAATGCCGAGTCGGCCATCCAAGCGATTCCCAATAATCAACAGGCCGTGTATTCCAAACGACTAACAGTAATTAAAAACACTAAGCGATACGCGAGCGCCTCATCAAATGTTCTAGCAACTGGATTGTACCGAGTGCTTGGTGTCATTGATGGAGACACAATTAACATCTCTTATAATAACAAAACAGAAAAAGTGCGCATGATTGGACTTGACACCCCAGAGACCAAGGATCCACGCAAGCCAGTTCAATGTTTTGGCCGCGAAGCCAGTCAACGAATGAGTGATTTAGTTAACGGAAAAAATGTCAGAATTGAGCAAGATAGCTCTCAAGGTACAATAGATAAGTACGGACGATTACTTCTTTATATTTACCTAGAAGATGGAACAAATGTCGCCTATAAAATGATTGCCGATGGATACGGACATGAATACACTTACAAAATTCCATACAAATATCAGTCTCAATTTAAAGCAGCACAAAAAGAAGCGGAAAGCAATAAACGCGGACTATGGGCGGACAGCACTTGCAATGGCAACACTGATAAACCAGCCATTCAACAATCAACTCGTACATCCCAGGCAGCTCCTTCTCCATCTCAAGCACCTTCACTGCAATGTCCAAATAATTGCACACAAGCTCGAGCAATGGGCATGACAAACATGAACACTAGCCATCCATGTTATCGCCCAAAACTAGATCGAGATCGTGACGGTATTGCTTGCGAGAGATAGTTAATTATATCCCAAACAATCGCCGAGCATTCGCCGTGGTGGCGGTCGCTAATTCCACCAACTCTACCTCATAGAAATCTGCTAACCACTCCGCCACTTCCCGCACATAAGCTGGCTGATTTGGTTTGCCACGACGACCTTTTGGTGCTAAATATGGCGCGTCGGTTTCAATTAGCAATTTTTCTAACGGCACTGCCCGAAATGCTTCTAACTGCGATTTGTCCTTCGTAAAAGTTGCAATACCGTTCACGCCAACATACAAACCTCGCTCCAGAGCCATCTGCAGATTAACTAAATTATCTGAAAAACTATGCACCACTCCGCGCAACACTCGCCCCTTGGCTTGCGCCCGCATTGCCATTTCATCAAAAATTGGCCAAAAGTCATCAAATGCCTCCCGCACATGAAACACCACTGGCAAATCCGCCTCAATCGCTACCATCAGCTGTTGGCGCAACACCTGCTGTTGCACCTCACGCGGTGAAAAATCATAATGATAATCAAGTCCGATTTCACCAATCGCCACAATTTTCGGATCGGTCAAATCGAGCGTCCGCAGATACTCACAACCTGCACTAGCATCATGTGGATGAGTACCGACTGTTGCCCAAATCTGTTCATGACTCTTAACAAATTCCACCGCTCGGCGCGAGCTCCGCTCATTGGTGCCGACGACCACCATTTGCACCACGCCAGCCTGTTTAGCCAGCGCCAAGACCTCATTAGTCGGCACCGGAAAATCTGCATCGTGGATATGACAGTGGCTATCAATTAGTTCGATTTTTTGCATATTCATCACACCTCGCCGTCCGCCATTTCCATCACATTATTTCTTGTCTTGTGATTGCCGTGGATTGGCTGTATAACGATAAATCTTTGGGAATAAACCACCCGCCTCTAGCTCACCGAGAACACCTGGTTTAAACACCGCTTGGATTTTTTCGGCAGTCGTCGGCATAAACGGCGCTAACATATCCGCCACTTGGAGAATTGATTTACACATATAGTCCAGCACTTCCGCCAGATGATACTCCGCTTCAGGGTCACCCGCCGTGCGTCGTTTAGCTATTTCCCATGGTTTAACTGTGTCGATATATTGATTAACACTGCGAATATGCACCCACACTTCATCAATCGCTTGATTAAAATTAAAATTCTTCATCGCTTCAAAATAGACCGTTTCATCATGATGAGTGTTTTTAACATCATTCATCACACCGTCTTGGTATTTTTTAAGCATGCTGACAATCCGACTAACTAAATTACCGAGGTCGTTGCCTAGCTCGTTATTATAGGCATTTTCAAACCGCTCCCACGTAAAATCACCATCATCTTGCGTCGGCACATGGCGCGAGAAATAATAACGCAGAGCATCGACACCGTAATTATCAATAATTTCCATTGGATCCACTACATTGCCGATAGTTTTGCTCATTTTGACACCATCGACTTGAATATGACCATGCACTAACAACACTTTTGGTAGTGGCAAGCCTAGCATCATCAACATCGCTGGCCAGATTCCAGCATGAAAACGCAAAATGTCCTTCCCAACCACTTGAACATCAGCTGGCCAATAAATCTGCCACTCAGGTCGTTCTGGATAGCCCAAAATCGTCAAATAATTCGCTAGCGCATCAATCCACACATACATCACTTGGTTTGGATCATCTGGCACTGGTACACCCCACGACACGGTTTTTTTCGGTCGGGAAATTGACACATCGAGCAAGCCATCTTTTAATAAGTTCAAAAACTCATTGGCTCGACTCTCCGGTAAAATCTTCATTTTGCCGGTCGTAATTGCTTCTTTAATCTGCTCCGAAAAATCACTAATCCGTAAGAAATAATTTTCTTCCTGCAAACGCTGATATGGCGTTTTGTGATCAGGACAGACGCCATTATTCGCCACCGCTTCTTTGTCGGTCACAAACGCTTCACAACCCTGACAATACCAACCTTCGTAGGATTTTTTATAAATATATGGTTCAAGTTGTTTCCAAATATACTGAACCGCCGCCTTGTGATGAATGTCAGTTGTTCGTACAAAGTCAGTATAGCTAGCGTTCATTTTGCCGATAAAATCTTTAAACTTAGTAGCGTTTTGATCGACATAAGCCTGCGTCTCCAAGCCAGCATCGCGCGCTTTAATAGCGATTTTATTACCATGCTCATCAGTGCCTACCTGAAACTTTACCTCATTGCCGAGCTTACGTTGGTGACGCGCCCAAATATCCGCAATCAAATAATCCATAGCATTGCCAATGTGCGGGCTAGCGTTAACGTAAGGAATAGCAGTAGTGATGTAAAGTTTAGATTTCATAAAATTATTATATCAGAAAAACGCTTATTATGGAAGTTGCGCCCCACCTCTTATCTTGCTTTATTATATAAAATATGTTATAATAAAAAGATGTCATGATTACTA
>CAMUQR010000047.1 GCA_947097085.1 uncultured Candidatus Saccharibacteria bacterium
TAACTCTTGGTAAAATTGTTGTAAAATTCTCAACAAATTTCGGATTAATCTTGGCTGGCAAGAAAGCTAGATCTTTAGTCTTTTCGTTAATCAAACGAGTGATTTCATCGGCAATATCTTCACCTTCCAAAATCTTACGGCGCATACCATACACCACTTTACGGTGACGGTTAATGACGTTATCGTATTGCACCACGTTTTTGCGGGTGTCAAAGTTAAAACCTTCAACTCGGCGCTGAGATGATTCGAGTAATTTTGAGAGGGCACTATTCTTAATCGGAATTGATTCATCAATGTTTAAACGATCCATCAGGAGCGCAATTCGTTCTCCTTGGAAAATGCGCATCAAATCATCTTCGGTCGAGACAAAGAATTGACTCTCGCCTGGATCACCTTGACGACCACTACGACCGCGCAACTGATTATCAATTCGGCGTGATTCGTGACGCTCTGAACCGATCACTACCAGCCCACCCAATTCCTTAACGCCTTCGCCCAAGACAATATCGGTACCACGACCAGCGATGTTGGTTGCCAATGTAATTGCGCCTTTTTCGCCAGCCTTGGCGACAATCGCCGCCTCGCGCTCGTTGTTTTTCGCGTTAAGTAGTTCGTATGGCAAACCAGCCTGGTCAAGATAGGTCGCAATCACTTCGTTTTTTTCGATTGAACCCGAGCCCACCAACACTGGTCGGCCGGCTGAGTGATGTTCTTTAATTGCCTCAACTACGGCCAAAATCTTCGCCCGTTCAGTTTTGAAAATCAAATCTGGCTTGTCTTCACGTGCCAGTGGCTTGTTCGATGGAATTTCAATCACGTCCAAGCTATAAATCTGCTGAAACTCCTCCGCCTCAGTCATGGCTGTACCAGTCATACCCGAGAGTTTTTTATACAAACGGAAATAATTCTGGAATGAAATTGTCGCCAAAGTCATACTCTCCTCGAGAATTGGCACATTTTCCTTAGCCTCAATGGCTTGGTGCAAACCCTCGTTATAACGACGGCCATCCATCAACCGACCAGTGTGTTCATCAACAATCACGACTTCACCGTTCGTTGTTACCACGTAATCTTTGTCACGCTTAAATAAAGTTTCGGCACGCAAGGCTTGATTAAGGTGATAAACCAACCGCACATGTTCTGGACTGTAGAGATTTTCAACACCGAGAATGTTTTGGATTTTCTCGATGCCATCATCGGTCAGCGACACTGAACGACGTTTTTCGTCAATTTCGTAATCATCTTTATTTAATTTGCTCACCACACTCGCAAATTGTTTGTAGCTATCAGGATTATCACCAGCTGGCGACGAAATGATCAACGGCGTTCGTGCCTCATCAATCAAAATCGAGTCCACCTCGTCGACAATCGCGAAGTTCAGTTCGCGTTGACGAAGTAATTCAGCGTCATTGACCATGTTGTCACGCAAATAGTCAAAACCAAACTCATTATTCGTACCATAGGTAATGTCCGCCATATAGGCTTCTTTACGAGTACATGGTTTCAGCGCTTTCATGCGTGGATCAGTGAAATTATCGTTTGAATAATCTTTGTCATAAATATACGATTCATCAGCCACAATCACCGCAACACTCACACCTAAGAAATCATAAACTTGACCCATCCAGCCAGCGTCACGCTTCGCCAAGTAATCATTGACGGTCACCACGTGAACACCCTTACCTTCCAGCGCATTAAGGTAAACCGGCAAAGTCGCCACCAGTGTTTTACCTTCACCAGTTTTCATTTCGGCAACATTGCCTTCGTGCAGAACGATACCACCAATCAGCTGAACGTCAAAATGACGCATTTTCAATACACGATCACTAGCCTCACGCACCACCGCAAACGCCTCCGGTAGGATTTTATCGAGTGTTTTTTTAGCTAAATCTTTTTTTAATTTGTCAGTTTGTGCTACCAGGTCTTGGTCGGACATTTTCTGATATTTTGGCGCCAAGTCATTGATTTCTTTGACTTTTGTTTTAATTCGACGCAGAGCCTTCGCCTGCGGGTCACCAAAAATTCGTTTTAATATTTTCCCCTTGCTCACGGTATTTCCCTTCAATATTTTTAAACTTGTAAAAACTTTGTCTTAAATTATACGATTTTTTAACCTTTTTTAAAAGTGTAAAAATCACACAACTGCAAAATGTAGTATAATAATAATATCTCATTTAACAACAGATGCCAATTTATAGTAAAAACATGACAAAACCATTAATCGTCAATATTATCTCCGAAACTGAATTTTCCGTCAAAGGCCATGGCGTTCATACCGCGTATGTCGAAATGCGTGACGGCCTACAACGACGACCCGATATCGAGCTTCACATTAACGACAAGCACGTCAAAGCCGACATTATTCATATTCACACCATGGGCACGTTCGCTTGGAAGTTTTTAAACAAACCGGATGGCAAAAAAGTCGTCTCTGGCCACCTCGTACCAGATAGCTTCATCGGTTCAATCGTCGGCGCTGAATACTGGCGACCGCTTGGTGCATGGTGGCTTAAACGCTTCTACGGCCGAGCTGATTTAGTGCTTGCCTGCTCCGGTATGGTCAAAGACGAGCTAATTAACAATATGAAATTAGCCAACACTGACGTGCTCTATAATTCTATTGACACCAGCAAATATCGTTTTTCAGATGCTGAGCGGGCTCAAGCTCGTCAAGAATTGCAGATTCAACCTGAACAATTTGTCATTATCGGCAATGGCCAAGTTCAGCCTCGCAAGCGCTTTGATATTTTAGTCGAAATGGCAAAAAAAATGCCCGACGTACGTTTTTTCTGGGTTGGCGGGATTCCTTTTAAAAATCTTGGCGCTGACCATAAAGCCATGGAGCAACTAATTCAATCTGCGCCTGATAATATGACGGTTACCGGCGTGATTCCGCTTAAACAAGTCAAAAAATATTACGCGGTCGCCGATTTGTTTATTCTACCGGCTGAACAAGAAAACCACCCGATGTGTGTCATCGAGGCCGCCGCTAGCGGTTTACCGATTATTTTGCGTGATATCCCTAATTACCACGATACTTTTGGTCAAGATGTGCTACTTGCCAAAACCGATGCTGATTTTTATGAGCTAGCCCAACAAGTCATAAATGACGACCAAGTGCGACGTGATTACCAAGCCAAATCAGCACTCATAGCCAAGCGTTTTGATGTCGAAACAGCCATCGACAAGCTCATGGTATTTTATCAACAATTATTAAACGGTGACCAGGAGAAGTAATGCGGATTGGAATTTTTAGCGATTATTATAAACCTCAAGTCAATGGCGTGGTAGCCGTGATTGATATTTTGGAAACTAATTTTAAAAAACTCGGTCATGAGGTGGTGATTTTTGCACCAAAACCATTTCGCTATCAAGAAACTAAGCCTAACGTTGTCCGCTTCCCGGCTATTCAAGGCTTATTTTATGATGATTATTTGACTAGTATTTTCTTCCCAGCGGTTGAACTGCGTAAAATCAAACGTCAAAAACTCGATATTATCTTAGTCCTAACCCCTAGCCAAGTCGGTCTATTGGGTATCGCAGCCGCTAAAAAATTCAACTTACCGCTCGTCACGCAATATTCCACCGACGTTTACGAATACGTTCGCCTCTATCCTGAGGCTATGCCTGGCGTGCTAGCTCTGACTGGTATCGCTACCGTTTCACTTAAAGGCGGTGGCAAAGCTCTTGCTAATATTGCCAACGACCTGCGCCATCGTCGCAAAACCAACATCAAATTCTCACAAAGTCTGGTCAAAAACTGCGTCACCATGCTCCATAACAACTGTGATGTAGTGATTGCTCTGTCGCGCAAAAAGCAAAAACAACTGATCGCCTGGAAAACCCAAAGCCGTGTTGAGCTCCTACCAACCGGCGTTGACGCCATCAAACCAACCACCAACAGTGCGAAATTACGTGCTAGACTTAGCATTCCTGACGACGCCAAGGTAATTTTGTATGTTGGGCGAATCGCTGCTGAAAAAAACCTCGATTTATTAGTCGATTGTTTCGATCGTGTTAATGATGCCATGCCTGAGACATATCTGGTCTTAGTTGGTGATTATGAATACCGCCCAATTCTCGAGGAAAAAGCCAGCCACAAACGCCACGCCGACAAAATCATTTTCACCGGTAAAGTTCCGCGCCATCAACTAGGTGATTATTATGCTCTTGGTGACGTCTTCGCCTTTCCGTCTATTACCGATACTCAGGGCTTGGTCGTTCATGAGGCCGCCATGGCTGGCTTACCACTGATTTTAGTTGATCGCGAAGTCAGCGAACTACTCATCCCCAACCAAACTGGTATGTTTGCCCGTAATAACCCGCGAAATCTAGCGAATACCATTATTCAATTATTATCTCTACCAGCCGAGCAATATCAAGCCATGTCGAAAGCCGTTCAAGCGCGCGCTCAACAATTCTCCGAGCTGGAACAAACCCGTAAGATGATTAAGCTATTCGAAGCAGTCATCGCTAATCGACCCGCCCCTGCCAAAAAACGCAAACGTTGGTTCTGATTTGACTTTTAGCAGTAAATCAGGTAAAATTACATGGATAATTTAAAACAAAGGTAAAAATAATGGCATCAAAATGTGAATTGACCGGCAAAGGCAAAATGTTTGGGCACAATGTCAGCTTTTCCCAACGCCGAACTAAACGAGTTTTTAAACCAAATCTACAGAAGAAAACTCTGACCGTTGACGGCAAAAAAGTAACCATGACACTTTCAACCCAAGCTATCCGCACTCTGCGCAAAAAAGGTTTGATTAAAAAATAACCCCTTGCCCGCTAGTATCCGCTAGCGGGTTTTTGGTCTAATGTTTAATCTAAAAACCAGTGCCTCATTATTTACTACGCAAATATCACCTCGCACTAAGTCGAGGTGATATTTTGTTTGAAAGATATGGCTTCCGTATTATTTGCGGTTTAAAAACTTATTCTTTAGT
>CAMUQR010000048.1 GCA_947097085.1 uncultured Candidatus Saccharibacteria bacterium
GCGCATCCATGGTAAGGATGAGGTCTCGGGTTCAAGCCCCGATCGTGGCTCCATATTTTAATTACTATATTTGCGCGCCAGCGCATTTTTTTATTATGTTGTTAATATCTAATTTTAAAACCACGCCGGTTGGCGTGGTTAAGATTTTAATGAGTAAACCCATGTTGTTGACTTACATGTCTTTCCATGGGAACGGCAATTGCGAACCCCTCACTGCAATTGCCCATATTTGTAAATTCTTTACCTGTATAATACCAGCCCGCTGGATAATACAA
The DNA here is from genome assembly GCA_947097085.1 of uncultured Candidatus Saccharibacteria bacterium. Lineage (GTDB taxonomy): Bacteria > Patescibacteriota > Saccharimonadia > Saccharimonadales > Saccharimonadaceae > CAMUQR01. The sequence continues at coordinate 276 of CAMUQR010000048.1, forward strand.
GTCAGAAGCCTCACCGACAAAATAAATCGTAACCAATTTAATATCATGAGGCTTTGTTATCATACCCACATGACTAACGTTATATGGGTTTAACCTCTCGAATACAGCAATAGCCGCGTCAATCGGCAAATTGCGCGATTCGACCTCATTAACCATTGCCTTTGTTTGTTCACTCATTTTTTCCATTCCTCCTTTTAAAATAACTTATCGTAATCTGTTACCCCAACATCATCTCTAGGAACAAGCATATTACAACGTACACCTATTAATTATATCAGATTTTATTTTAAAAGTCAAATATACGCAGTAGAACTTTTCTTCAAAAGTAGACAAGTAGCAATTTTAAAACCACGCCGGCTGGCGTGGTCTGAAGGGGAAGGGAGTGAAAATATCAATGGAGTGCGTCTTGGGCTGGACGAACTGATTCGCCAGCCGGAACCATTGGCACTTCATATTTCATGCCGTCTTGAGGAGTGTTAGTCAGCACACCCTTATCGGCATTGTAAGACCAACCCTCAATATAAGTGAGTGTATCCGGATCTCCCTTAAAGATCACCGTAATACTTCCAGGTCGAGCATAAAAAGTCACTCGTCCTGGATTTAATGATTCAAAAGCCCTCACTGCAATTTCACTTGCTAAATCGCAAGCTTTTACTATGTTTTTCATCTAAATTTCCTCCTTTTTTTTAAAAGAACTTTTCATAATATACCACCCAATTCAATTATTGATGGATAGTATAAGGTGTATCCTTTAATTATATCAGAGTTTATTTAAAAAGTCAAGCTCGTATGATTTTTACGATTTTTGATGTTGATTTTTCTACCACACTTGTGCTATAATCTCCGTAGGTATTGCCAAAGACAGTAGCTGTCGGATTCCGACTTAATCTGCTACCGAGGAAATCATGAGATAAAGTCTTTGGTAGTTGCGAGAATCAAAGACTTTTTTGTTTTTTGGCGCTCCAGTTACCGCAATTTAACAATTTAATCGTTTGACAAAACAACACCAAAGAAAGGATTTTATGGCAATTTCACGCGATAAAAAACAAGCTTTGGTTGCTGAAATCGAGCAATTGTTGAAGAACTCAAAGGCAGTTGCGAGTGCAACCTTCGCTGGCATTACCGTTAAGGATATGCAAGAGCTTCGCAAATTAGCTCGCGAAAGCAACGTCACTGTTAAAGTCGTTAAAAACCGCTTGGTCAAAGTAGCAATGAAGGGCGTTGATCATCTCAAAGATGTTGATGCTTCAGCCTTGCACGGCCAGCTGATTTACGCTTTTTCAAGCGAAGATGAAGTCGCTGCAGCACAAGTTTTGGGTAAATTCGCAAAAGAGAACACCCAAATGGAGCTAGTTGGCGCTTTCATGAGCGACGGCACTGTGATGGATGCGGCAACGGTCAAAACTTTGGCCGAACTGCCAAGCAAAGACCAACTCATCGGTCAAATCGTCGAGACTTTACTATCGCCACTTCATGGCATTACTGGTGGTCTCACCAACGAAGACTTGGAATTTCGTAAAGCAACCAACTAATTTTTGAGTATTTTTTAACTAAAAATACTATTCTACTAATCTATAATTTTATAAAAGGAGTCAAAACATGGCTGACATTAAAAAATTGGCTGAAGAATTGGTAAAATTGACTATTCTTGAAGCTAACGACCTGAAAAATCTGTTGAAAGATGAATACGGCATTGAACCAGCTGCTGTTGCTGTGGCCGCTGCTGGCCCAGCTGCTGCTGACGCTGCCGACGAAAAAACTGAATTCACCGTAACCTTAAAAGACGCTGGTGCACAAAAAGTTGCAGTTATCAAAGCTGTTAAAGAAATCACCGGTCTTGGACTGGGTGAAGCTAAAGCTTTGGTTGACGCTGCTCCAAGCGCTATCAAAGAAAACATCAGCAAAGACGAAGCTGAAGAAGCTAAAAAGAAGCTTGAAGAAGCTGGCGCAACCGTTGAGTTGGCATAGTTTAAATCATTTAAACTACATTTTTTTATTAAAAACGATTAAATTGTATTTCGAAAATCACCTGGTTGAACGCTGGGTGATTTTTTAATCCTGATAAGCGTTAAAGAAACCTCAATTTGCTTTTTTCAGATAATATGATAAATTAATAATATATCTGACCGACTTTAGGATTCCATATCTTATTTTTTAAAAAAAAGAAAAGGTCTATCTTATGAGAAATAAAATTATTTTCAGCCTGATGTTTTTAGCAGGATTATTTTTTATTGGTTTACTGGCGCCAAAAATTATCATAGTACTGCGCACTCGCAGTATGTTTGTTGAACCAAACCTTAATAATTGCCCATATATTAAACATCTCGACCCTAATCAAGTTAAAGTTGAGCTACTGGTCGTGAATGACAGCCAAAGAGATATTTTTTTATTCTGCACTCTGCGCGATAAACAAGCCAGCCTTGCTAAAATCAATACCGAATTAACTGAAACAATCTCAGAAATCAGTGGTCAAGCCAACGTTAAAAAAGTCAGATTAGATAACTATCAGGCATTGTTATCTCAGGCCGTGCCTTATTTGATTGGTGATAAAACAGTCAATAATCCGCAACAATTACGTAAATTAGTGACTTTTTTGCAGATTTTAGACAACGACGCTAAGAATCAGCAAGCTTATTGGCGACTATTCTGGGATCAAATGACTTTAACTGATGAAAATAGGCATTTAGTGCCCGAATATCAACCAAACTATCCTTAAATCAGACACTTTCCTCAAAAAATCACCTGACTGAACACTGGGTGATTTTTAGTTTTAATTTTGTGGTAAAAATGACGTTTTTCTTGACAATAAATGCGCACCAGGAGGTTTCTGGAAAGTGTTTTGACCTCTGGCGCTGAATAACTTTTTTAAACATTAGCGATTTTTTTAATTTTGTAAATGATAATTTTTACAACACTTTTGCTATAACTAGTGTTAAAGTTGTGGAAATTGATTTTTACAAGTTGATTTTTATAATTGACTTTTGTGGGTAATTTTGCTAAAATCGTTTTTGATATTACTAATTTAAAAACAGACAAGGAACTGCGAGAATGTCTGATTTACCAGAGAAACAAATCAAACGATTACGAGCCTTGATTACCGAGGCCGAAACCAACTTGGCGGCCGCCAAGGAATTATTAATTAGCGTGATTGGTGACGAAGAAACCGTCTCAGTTGCCCAAACCGTCAAAGAAGCTACCGGTCAAATTATCGAGGGCGTCTTCGATGGACAATCAATGATTGCCTCCACCGGCAAAACCTACCCTGTACCCGCTAACTATGCCAGCAAATCGAAGCTGGTCGAGGGCGACGTCCTGAAATTAACCATCACCGAAGAAGGCAAATTCATGTACAAACAGATTGGCCCAACCGAACGCAAACAAGTGATCGGTACTTTGACCAACCAAGATGGTTTGTATTATGTCGAGGTCAACGGCAAAGAATACCGTATTTTGCTAGCTAGCGTGACTTATTTCCGCTTAGAAATTGGCTCACAAGTGACGATTTTGATTCCAGCCGACAATCCTGACGCTACTTGGGCAGCGGTTGAAGCTAAATTATAATTTATAAAGAAGATTTCGTCAGACTAAAGGCGTAGTTTTAGTCGGGCACTACGCTAAAAACTATCACGATTTTAATAAAAAGGGGAAATGGGCGATGAACGAATTTCAGATTTTGTCGTATGTTGGCTACTCACGCGACGAGAAGCCGTTTTGGATTATTAACTCAGCCAGTCAGGCCGTGCCGAGCAATATTGAGCTAGGTAGCGAAATTTATATGGAGTTTAATACCCGACAACGATTTTGCATCGGTTGGCACGATCTTGAAACCGGCGAAAATCACACCTGTCCGGATCATGCTACTCTCGAACCAAAATACGAACAATGTCAAAAATGCCAAGCTAGCACTGGCTTCAACGCCGCTTTTTATAATGCCGACAGCGTATCTGAGGTGCAACAACGCCGAAACGCTCAACCTCATTTTGTGTATTTAGCGTATTTTTCACCGAATTTTACTAAAGTTGGCATTTCGTTCACTGGTCGAGGCTATGCGCGCTTGCTAGAGCAGGGGGCGCGTCAGGCGATCGTGCTTGACACTTTCAATTCAGCGCTGGTCGCTCGCCAGTATGAAGCCAACATCTCGAAACTTGGTAACTTTGTCGAAAATGTCAAAATCAGCAAAAAACTTGAACTACTTAGCCAAGAATACGACGAAGAAGTCGCCAAACGTTGTTTATTCGACGCCAAAGATGTAGTTGAACAAGCGCTTGATTTTCAGTTCAAAGACCCTAAGTGGCTTAATCTTGATTCGCATTATTTTGTGGCGGATTTTGATAAAAGTCGTCTCGATAACATCGTCGATTTGTCCGGCACAGATAAAATCACCGGCCGAATTGTTGGCTTAGTCGGCTCAACTCTACTGTGCGATTACCAACAAACTATCGTCGCTTTGCCTCTGAAAAA
>CAMUQR010000049.1 GCA_947097085.1 uncultured Candidatus Saccharibacteria bacterium
GCTCAACTCTACTGTGCGATTACCAACAAACTATCGTCGCTTTGCCTCTGAAAAAGCTCACTGGTTATCCGTTTATCATGCGTCAAGAAATCGGCGAAATCGAACTACCAACTCAACAGTTTAGCTTGTTTTAATCAATAAAAATCACAACAGCCAGGTGGGTGGTTTTGTGATAAAATAATATCAAATGCAGGCGTTATATCGAAAATATCGCCCCAAGAGCTTCGATGAAGTCGTGGGGCAGAGTCAAGTGACCGACATTCTGAAATTGGCCGTTGAAAATCAACGCATTAGCCATGGCTATTTGTTAGTGGGACCGCGTGGAGTAGGCAAAACCAGTATCGCGCGGATTTTAGCATATAGCATAAATGATATAGAATACCGGCTGGACGACAGCAATATTGACATCATTGAGATTGACGCCGCCTCCAATACTAGCGTTGATAATATCCGTGATATCATCGAAAAAGCTTATATCGCACCCGTTCAAGCTAAATATAAGATTTATATCATAGATGAGGTTCACATGCTATCCAAGTCAGCATTCAATGCTTTTTTAAAATTATTAGAAGAACCACCAAAACACGTGATTTTTATCCTAGCGACAACTGATGAACATAAGATTCCAGCGACCATTATTAGCCGAACTCAACGGTTTGTGTTTCGCAAAATTGATAACCAATCAATCATTGCTCAGTTACGCAAGATTGCCGACGCCGAGCAAATTAAAATTAGCGATGTTGGGCTTGAATCAATTGCTGTCGCTTCGACTGGCGGTTTACGCGACGCTATCAATCTACTCGATCAATTATCAAGCCTAGCGGGCGATGGTCAAGTTATTGATCAGGATTTAATCAATAAACTTACCGGCACCATTAGCCAGCCAACTTTGCAAAATCTATTGGCTAATTATCAACAAGGTAAACTTTTCGAACTAATCGAAATCATCAATCAACTCCTGAGCGAAAATTTCACTAGCGTTGAGATTGCTAAACAACTAGCCCACGTCGCCAAACAAGATTTAATTAGCCATCCAAGTAATTTACAGCTAATTACCGAGCTGCTCAAAGTCGAAAAATCCAGCATGCCCGATCTTGAATTAATCGTGGCTCTAGGTTCAAATTTTGCCATTGCTGACAAGGCGAAAATTACCGAAGCCGTCATCGAAAAAACCAACCAGCAGGCCACACAAGCTCCCGCGCCGACGATTACTACTGCGCCATCGACCACTACCACATCAACCCCAGCACCGACCGACGCTCCGCCAGCTTCAAACCCGACAAACGCCACATCGCCAATCGCTCCCGCCAAGCCAGTCAGCTCCTTTAAAAAAGATGATTTCTTAAAATACATCAAGAAAAATCACTTAGCGATTTATGGTATTCTCGATAAGGCCGAGCTAATTTTTCAACAAAATGATTTAATTATTAAAGTTGCCAACGCCTTCGCTATGAAGCGTTTATCCGACCCTAAACATTTCACAAACTTGCAAAAAAGCCTGGCAGAATTTGGTTTAGCTAACTACGAAATCAAAATTGTCACCGAAGCCAGCTCAACCGACGCCAAAGCTAGTCAAATCGAAGCGGTTATTGATATAATGGGTGGCGGAGAAGAGGTGAATTTAGATGAGTGAGACAACCGGGCGGTTAATTCCGCAGAACTTAGAGGCTGAAAAAAGCGTTCTCGGGGCGATTTTGATTGATGAAAGCGTCATTAGCGACATCGTTACCGTGGTTAAACCGCGCGATTTTTACGAGTCAAAGCATCAAGCGATTTTTGATGCTATGTTGAAATTATTTGAAAAATCATCACCGATTGACTTGCTAACCCTAACCGATCAGCTCAAAAAAAATAAAGATTTGACCAAAATCGGTGGTTCGGCTTATCTAGCGGAACTGACGAACTACGTGCCAACCGCTTCACACGCCGAAGCCTACGCCAAGATGGTCGCCCAAGCCGCCACTAGACGACGCCTGATTAAAGCTTCGTCGAGTATTACCGATTTAGCCTATGAAGAAGGCACGACTGTCGATGAACTGTTAGGCAAGGCCGAAAAAGAAATCTTCAGCGTGTCTGATTCCAACTCGGTTGGCGACCTGGTATCGCTTGAAGATATTTTGACGGAGAGTTTTGACCGTATCGAAGCCCTACACAAAAACCAAGGCGCTCTCCGTGGTGTGTCGACTGGTTACCGCGACCTGGATAATATGACGGCTGGATTTCAGCGGTCGGATTTGTTAATTCTAGCAGCGCGCCCAGCCATGGGTAAAACCACTTTTGTGACCAACTTAGCCTATAACGTGGCAACTATCGCTAAACAACCAGTCTTATTTTTCAGCTTAGAGATGAGTAAAGAGCAGTTAGTGGATCGTATGCTAGCTGATGCGTCCGGAGTTGATTCCTGGAAAATCCGCACCGGCAATTTGAATGACGAGGATTTTTCGAAATTATCCGAGGCGATGGGAGAAATGGCTGAAGCGCCAATTATGATTGATGACACGCCTGGTTTGTCGATTTTAGAAATGCGCACCAAAGCCCGCCGCGCCGCTCACAACCGCGAACTGGGATTGATTATCGTTGACTACCTCCAGCTGATGCAAGCCTCGACTCGCTCCAACGACGGTAACCGTGTGCAAGAAGTGTCCGAGATCTCACGTGGTCTAAAGTTAATTGCCCGCGAGCTTAACGTTCCGGTGGTCGCCCTCAGTCAGCTGTCGCGTACTGTTGAAAATCGCAACCCGAAGATCCCACAGCTGGCCGACTTGCGCGAATCTGGTTCGATCGAGCAGGATGCCGATATTGTGATGTTTATTTATCGCGAAGCGTATTACGAACCGGAAACCGAACGCCAAAATATCACCGATCTGATCATCGCTAAGCACCGTAATGGTCCAGTTGGTAAGGTTGAGCTTTATTTCCACCCAGAACGCTTACGTTTTATGAGTTTAGATAAAGACCACACCGATTAAATATGTTAAAATAGAGGTATGAAAAAAGAGATTATCTCCTATCGCCTATATAATTGGCGTTATATCATTGCTCATTTAGCGGTTATTGGATTATTCGCTGGGCTAGCTGGCTTGATGTTTTGGTATGCACCGGCCGGATTACGCCAAGCCGAAATTGACCAAGTTGCTAGTTTAAACTTCAAAACTTTGTTTTCTGGCCAAAACATCATTGATTTTCCGTATAAATTACTGCAATTAGCTGGACTAAAGTTTTTCGGATTATCGACTTTAGCAGTGAAATTACCGTCGTTGATTTTTGGCGGACTGTCGCTCCTTGGTTTTTTCTGGTTAATTGCGCATTGGATTAATCGCAAAACCGCCTTGATTGCCAGCGCCATTGTGATGTCAACCAGTCAGCTGATGATTATGATCCAAGATGGCACGCCGGGAATTATGTTTATTTTTTGGCAAATCGTGATTATGATTTTACTCACAAAAGTCAGCCAATTTCTACCAGACCTCCAACAGCTCAAAGCCAACAAAAACAAAGCTACCTTGGCGTTGATTTTACCTGCGCTCGGTGTTGTGCTAGGTTTAAGCGTTTACACGCCGATGGTGCTGTTTTTGCCATTATTATTGATTGGTTTATCACTTGGACACCCGAAGCCACGATTGCTCATTAAACAGTTTAATCTACACTTGCTGTTGCCAGGAATTATTGGTTTTATTCTGATTATCAGTCCGTTATTACTCCAAATTATTACTCAGCCATCAATTATTAAGCTATTAATCAATCTCCAGCCGACACCAGCGAATATTTTCCAGCCATTGATTGATGTGGTGAATTTTTGGTCAGCGCGACCGGAGTTTTTGACACAACCAATCTTTGGGCTAGGGGCGCTAGTCTTAGCCATTATCGGCGCATTTACTCTGGGGCAACAATATTTCTCGGTGCGCAGTATGGCGATTTTTTATCTAACATTGATTAATCTGATTATCTGTCTGTCACTCTCGCACAATCCAAGTATCGTGCTGTGGCTACCACTGGCCATGATGATTGCTTACGGCATTCACTCGATTACGCTAAGTTGGATGACGATTTTCCCACTTAATCCATATCCGCGAGTGTTTGGTAGTTTAGTGATTAGTCTGACGATGGTGATTTTATCGCTGACCGGCATTGATATTTTGCTCAAAAACTACGCCTACACCCCGAACCTCGCTAGTCAATTTCGACAAGATTTGCACTTGCTTGACCAACAACTTCGCACTGACAAGCCAACCGATTTATTAGTGGCTGATCAAGCCGAGTTGGATTTTTATAAACATCTCAAAAAGAACAGTCTGCAAGTTAAAATTTTTGATAATAACGCCGATTATTCGCGCGCAATTTTTACCAAAAAAGCTTTTCAAAACACCACCAGCTTAACTGCGTCGGCGATTATTAACGACAGCCATAGTCAAGATTCTGATCGTTTCTACCTCTACCAAAAAAACCAAAATTAAGATATAATAAGCTTATCGACA
>CAMUQR010000050.1 GCA_947097085.1 uncultured Candidatus Saccharibacteria bacterium
TCTTGGATTTCACCGTTAGTCATCACAACAGAAACACCGGTTGCCACTGCAATAATCAAAGCAACTGGCAAGATATCTTTCACACCATCAATGAAAGTATCAACTGGAAAAATACCCTCCTTCTTAAACTCTTTATAGTAAATTGCTGTAATAACAATTGTTGAGATTAGGAATAGTGCGGTAATTTCATTAAAGTACCAGTCACCAAAGGCCGCACTGTGCACTACGCCAAGTACTGCACCGATAATTGGCAACTCTGAAGCCCACTTAAACAGGTCGGCGAATAATGTAATTTCCCAACTTCCCCAAGGAATCAGCGAAAGGACCATCAACACAAACGTAATAGCGAAGACACCCATGACGACTTTTCGTGGACCAGTAAATTTCGGTACGTTCGTCATATCCAAGGCCGCTGTGGCTGGCTTATAGCGAACATCTTCCTTATATTTACCAGCTTTCACTTTTGCAGCATAGCGCATAGTAAATATGATTGCCGCGATCAAACACAGTACCAAAATGATGGACATAATTGGAATAACACTGCCCAATTTAACATCGGCAGTCTTTGCGGCAACACCGGTGGAGAATGGGTTAATGGTCGAGCCAAGCACGCCCGTACCAGCACCGAGCACGATTACCATCACGCCAGTCATTGCGTTGTAGCCGGCAGCGATCATCATCGGAATAACTAGAGCGTAAAACGCCACAGTTTCTTCCTGCATACCGTAAGTTGTACCACCGATAGCAAACAACGTCATTAAAATTGGAATGAGCCACTTTTCCTTGCCCTTCATTTTACGAAGGAGCGCGCCGAGTGAAGCATCCAGGGCGCCAGTCTTCATGGTAACACCCAAGAATCCACCAAGTACCATAACGAAGACTATCACGTCTAGCTTATCAGACATACCTTTAATTGGTGCCGTGAAGACGTCCCATAAACCTTGCCTGTCATGCTTGTCAACTTGCTCTTCTTTACCGTCCTTTTCTTCGGTGACAGTGCGGTCTTTTTCAACCACATGATACGATCCGGCAACACGGTTACCATCGTTATCAGTCTTATAGACACCCGACGGAATAATCCATGTTAGTGCAGCCATGATCGCGATCACGACAAATAAAATCGTAAAAGCCGACGGCGATCGAAGCTTCTGCTTTGCTTTTTTAATTTTTTCTACCATTGCCTCGGAGCCTCCTTAACCTCCTTATTACGACAACAACTACAATGTTAAAGCCATGACGGCTTTAATTGTATGCATACGATTTTCCGCTTGATCAAATACTATCGAATGTGGCGAGCGGAACACCTCATCCGTAACTTCCATAGAATCTAGACCAAAATCTTCCTGAACTTTTTTACCAGTAATCGTCAATGCGTCGTGGAATGCTGGCAAACAGTGCATGAACTTAACTTCAGGATTTCCCGTCAGGTTAATCATGTCACGATTGACCTGGAAGTGGCGCAATTGATTGATACGCTCAGTAAACTTATCCTCTTCACCCATCGATACCCAAACATCGGTGTAAATCACATCAGCGCCGCGTAAAGCTTCTTCGAAGTTGTCGGTAATGGTAATACGCGCATGACTCGACCTGGCGAAGTGGCGAGCCTTGTCAACAAGAGCTTGCTCCGGATGTAATTCACGAGGTGCTAAAATGCGGAAATCAAGACCCATAATTGCTGACCCAATCATCAAGGAATTTGCCATATTATTACGACCATCACCCACAAATACTAACTTGGTACCCTTGAGCCTACCAACATGTTCCTCAATAGTCATGAAATCAGCCAAAATCTGTGTTGGATGGAATTTATCGGTCAAGCCGTTCCACACCGGCACGCCTGCATGCTTCGCCAAATCTTCCACCGTTTTATGATCAAAACCGCGAAACTCAATACCGTCAAACATCCGGCCCAGCACCTTAGCCGTATCTTCGACTGTTTCTTTTTTACCGAGCTGAATGTCATCCTTGCCAAGATACTCTGGTGCGATACCTAAATCATTAGCCGCCACCGTAAAAGCGCAGCGTGTCCTGGTTGAGGTTTTTTCAAATAGTAATGCCACATTTTTGCCTTCGTGAATTCGATGTGACACACCAGCATACTTTAATCGACGATACTCACGCGCCGTATCTAAAAGTAGGCGGATTTCTTCTGCTGTATAGTCACCTAAGGTTAAAAGTGACCGACCTTTCAAACTCTGAGCCATTAAAATACATCCTCTCTCACTAGCGGCATACTCATACAGCGTGGACCGCCACGACCACGACCAAGCTCAGCACCAGCAACTTCAATAACTTGAATGCCCTGCTCGCGCAACTTTTGGTTAGTAACGTAGTTGCGATCATACGTTACCACCACTCCCGGTGCAATTGCCAAAGTGTTGGAGCCGTCATTCCACTGCTCACGAGCAGCCGCGATTGGATCACCACCGCCACATTCAATTAACGTAACGCTCGGCAGACCCAACGCTACTCGCAAAACATGCTCAAGGTCTGTCTCATGTGTAATGCGCGGGAACGGCTGACCTTCAACCTTCTCCAAAACGAAGCAGTTCATCTTACCACCACGGTCGCGAATTTCTGGGTGAATTGTAAACTTGTCTCGATCAATCATCGTAAATACCGTATCCAAGTGCATGAAGGCGTGCGACTTCGGAATTTCCATAGCAATGACCTTCTTAAAGTTAGAGCCAGCAAACAGCTTGGTTGCCATTTTTTCGATTGCTTCAGCCGTAGTACGCTCTGACACACCGATCGCCATTACCTTGTCACTCAGCACCAACTCATCACCACCTTCAATTGAGAATTTCTCAGTGCGGTTATACCAAACTGGTACGCGATTCGCAAAACGTGGATGATGGTCGATGATATAACGCATAAACAGCGATTCACGACGACGAGCCGTCCAGTGCATCTTATTAACAGTCAGACCATTACCAATAGCGGCAGCTGGGTCACGTGTAAAGTACAAATTTGGCATCGGGTCGAGATAGAACGGATAATGATTCTTCTCAATCATATTATGCAGCTGCTGATGCTGATCTGGAGGCAAAGTAATTTCATCCTTACGCACACCAGCCATAATCTTGCGAATCATCGCGTGAGTTGGCAGGTCCAACAAGAACTGACGCAATGTTTGAGTCACGCGGCGTGAATCCTGTTTAGAAGCAGTCAGCATTTCATCAACAAATTGTTCGCGCAATTGATCCGTACTGAGAGCTTCTGCTACTAATTGATCCAGATACAGCACCTCAACTCCATGATTTCTAAGCACTTCCGCAAAAGTATCATGCTCAGCTTGTGCCACTTTCAGATATGGAATATCGTCAAATAAAAGATCGGTCAGATAATCTGGCGTCAAATTCTCCAGCTCTTCACCTGGTCTATGCAACAAAACGGTCTTAAGTTTTCCTATTTCAGACGTGATGTGAATCGGTTCGTCCATCACAACCCTCCCCTGTTTATATTACTAATGTTTTAATTGTAACACGTTTATGTTTTTGAACAAGAGGAAATAATTGCCAGACTAGCTTCAGTTCTTATTGTAAATTGTTGGTTATTTTTTAGCCACTCATCAACCGCTCGTGCGGCGCCCGGCAACGCTTCATTGGCATAGTCGTCAACCACAATCGTTGCTTTTTTATGAAACTTACCGTCGCACATGCGGAATGAATCGGCAATTGACTCATAAAAATCACCGTCAAAAAATGCAAAAATAATATCTTCCGGCACGTCATTAGGAGAAAAATCAGCAAACCAACCTTTGTGAATGATTGGCAGTTTCAAGCCAGCCTTTTTGAAATTCTGAATGAAGGTTTTGCGTGGCGCGAGCAGCTCGCCGGCTTTGAACTGCTCACCCGCAGCGCTGGCGTCGGCTTGGGTTTTTTCTGGCAAGCCCATAAACGAATCGTAAACATGAAACTCACCCTTAAAATCATAAGCGTCCAGCAGCCGCCGCATGAACAAACTCGTCGTGCCGACATAACAGCCAAACTCGACGATGTTACCAGTCACACCGCTTTGCAACAACTTTTCCAGTTCTCGCAGCAAGGTGCCAAGCTCTTTGGCGTCAACTTGGTCGGAGATAATGGGGTATTTGGCGAGGAGATAGTTGGTGATATTCATAAAAATATTATAAGCAGACCACAAACTATCAGCAAATCATAGACGCTATGCTCTTGTGTATTTATGATTTCATCAGGTAAACTCTCAAATAGCATATATGAACAATCACGACATTATCAAAACATTTTTACCGAAACAATTAGACATAAAGCACCTCGATCTCCTGCAGCCCGCCCTACAAAAGTCAAACCTAATTGTTTATGGCGAAATTCACGGTATTAAAGAAAATGCCGATATCGTCTATACCTTGGTTAAAAAAACTTGCATACAACGATTGGCCATTGAAGCTAGCCCTACTGTGTTTGACTT
>CAMUQR010000051.1 GCA_947097085.1 uncultured Candidatus Saccharibacteria bacterium
AACTGCAACTGCACTTGCTGACCGCGCCACTGCCCATCAGTTATTAGATAAGTCGCCGTCGCCTGTTGATAATTAACGCGCAAGCGGTGATTTCGCCCAATAATACGTTTTGTAAAATCAAAATTATACCGCCCAATCAGATAAAAACTATCATCGGGTCGAGCACCACTGGCCAATAATTGCTTCATTGCCTGAATAACCGCTTCAGTATCATCATCGGCGGTTGATTCAATAATTTGGTAGCTGGTTGGTAGTTTGTCGGCGGGCGCGACCAGTTTTTTCGGTAATTGATGGGGATTTTTTAAAATAAAATCAGAACTCAGACTAATTAATGGCTGATTGAACCGATAAGTTGTTTCAATCCGCAGTAACGCCGTTGCACCAAAATAACGCTCAAATTGCGAAAACAGCGTAATATCACTGCCAGTAAACCGAAAAATCGACTGCCAATCATCGCCCACACAATAAAACTTAACATCGGGATTTTGTTGACGAATTGCTTGTAAAATCTGATAGCGCCCAAACGATAAATCCTGAAATTCATCGACAATCACGTATTTAAGCGGACAACGATATTGACCGCTCGCCAAATAAGTCGATGCCTGATTAATCATATCACTAAAATCAATCGCTGATTCTGACGCTAATTGCTCCTGATATTTAGCATAGATTGGCTCAAATAATTCTAAAAATAACTCGGCTCGACGCCTCAGAAAACCGTTTTGCGGTTTGGACTGGTTTAAACTTCTCACCTCGGATAATTGATAATTATTGGATTTAAGTAGTGCTAAAAAAGTCTGCACCAAACTCATCAAACCATCGACTTGGTCGGCACTGGTTTTTTGGATTAACTGCCACTGCTCAAAAGGCGTTAGTGGCTTCAATGTCACGCCCGAACGCGTCAATTCCCGCTTTAAATGTTCAAACAGTTTCCCATCATCAAATTGATGTGAATAAGTTTCAATCATATGCGTTTGATATTGACGATGCAAACGTTTTTTCCAGTGATAACTAGCTTGATAGCGTGCCGTCGCTTGTGCCTGCGTTTCACCTGGTTTCGCAAAAAATACTGGAACATTACCTCGTTTATCCATCCCAAAATGTTCCAAATAAATCACCTGTCCATCATCAGTAGTAATCGTAAAATCTGGCTTATAATTCTCGCGAAATGATTGCTGGCGGACGCTAGCTGACGACGCCATTGGCGGACGATATAATTGTTCATACTGATACTCAACCTGATGCAAAGTCAGAAAATTCGCAATTTGGCATTCCTCAATACTTTTGACGACTTCGTTTTTGAGAGTTTGCCGAGGATGAGTTTTATTAGTTTTATCGGCATATTTTTTGGTAATTTGTTTTAAAGTCGTGAAGTTTTGATCTTTTAAATATTGAATATATTCACCCAAAGTCTTGAATTCAAACTGCGATTTCGGGATTTTAAAATAATACAACAAAAAATGATTCAGCTTTGCTAAATACTGCGGATCAGCGTCTACTAACTCCCACACAAACTGCCGAAACACTGCCTCATCATTCACTTCGCTCTTAATTCCAACTCCACCCTGAACTTGACGAATCACACTCAGACCAAATTTATGAAAAGTTTGTGGCTCAATTCCTGGCACAGCAATTCGTTGACGCATTTCCTCAGCTGACTTATGCGTGAAAGAAATCGGCAAAATCTGCTCCGCTGGCACACCCAACATCTCAACTAAATATTTAATTTTAGCAACGATTGTCAGAGTCTTGCCCGAGCCAGCACCCGCCACCACCAACGTATTATCTTCATCGGTAATTACCGCTCGCTGTTGTTTTTCATCCAGAGGAAACTTTGTCGCCTGCGCAAAAAACTCCGCCCGCCGTGTCATCTCCCGCTCAACAAACTGCTGATTATGGCGCTGACGATATTTTTCGAACTGCTTTTGTAGCGCTTTTAACCGCCAATAATTAAACAACTCCCACGGTCGCAAACACAACCTTAGCCACACTAGCCAGCCTCGCGGATAGTACACACTAATTTCTGCCCACAAATCGACTGCTTGTTTATGACAAATAAAACTATCCGCCATTAATAATTGTTGCGCTTGTTTTAGAAGCGCTCGGTATTTTGCCCGACCCTGTTTCATTAAAACCATCTTACTAAAAAAGCTAGCTAGTCGCAACCATCAAACGTTAGTTTACTTTAAAAACCAGCCCTGTAAAATACAAGACTGGTTTATTGATATTAAGCCAGATTAACTACTGGCGACGGCGAGCGGCGATAATCCACCAACCCGCACCAGTAACTACCGTGCCACCACCGATAATCGCGAACCAAGTCGTAGGTGATAGATACTTAGTTTGATTACCATTATTGTGTGACTGTTGGGTCGTATTCTGGTTATTAGACTGAGCAGAATATTCACGGACTGTTACTGATGACTGCGGAGTAGCTTGTTTAACGGTGGCTTTATCCTGAGCAGGCGCAGTGGTTGCTTGTGGACGCTCCACATCACCCAACGGGTTGATTACTCGCTGGCTACCTTGGTTATTAATTGAACCACGAATTTGCTGTTTGACGCTTGGTGATGTTTGTTGCAAGTTTAAGGCGATCGGAGCTGATGCAACTAGAGATGGAGTTGTCTTAGGTGATACTGATGGTTGTGACTGACGGACAGTTGATTGACCTGCCTGTGGCGCAACTGATGGTTTCGTCTCAGCGGATGGTTTAGCCTCCGAAGCTGGTGATTGAACGGTCGAATGAGTTGGCTTTTTTGACTGCAAGTGTGGTTTAACTTCAGGCTTTTTATTAGTTGTTTCTGATGGTTTCGAACCAGACGGTTGAGTTGTAGACGGCTGAGCTGGAGTTGGTTTAACCGCTTCAGGTTGATTCTCTGGAGTTGGTTCGGGAGTTTTTGTATCAGGAGTTAGTTGTGGCTTCTCCACCGGCTGAGCTGAAGTCGACGGTTGAGTTGGAGTTGTTGACGGTTGTGGCTTATCACTAGTTTGAGCCGAATCTTGAGAAGTTTCAGATTGCTGTGGTGTCGTCGTATCTGGTTTTTTCTCAACTGATGGTTGAGCGGGTTGATTCTGCTCTTCGGTTGGCTTTTCGACTGGCTTAGTTGGTTGGGATGGAGTAGGTGGAGTGACCACTGGTGGCTGAGTTGGGACTGGCGCTAGGCGATTTTCAATCGAAGTTAGCATCGCTTCTAGTGATTGTTCCATGTTAGAGAAACCGACTTTTAACTCTTGTGATTTTTGACGCACTTCCGCTAATAATGCCTTGATTTGATCTTTATGACCAACTGAAATATCAGCTGGCATGCGACGGAATAAGCTACGATACTGATAGCGAACTTGTGATTCCCATTGCTGAGCATCAGTATCCCGCTGTTTAAGCTTCGTCATTTCTGCCTGCAAAGCCCGCGCAACTTCCTTAATATTAACCGGCGATGGATTATTTTCAACTTGCGCCAACATCGTCTGTAATTCTTGACGCAACGATGAATAATGTAATTTATCCTGGTCAGCTTTAGCATTATTAATCAAGCCTTTGAGCACGGTGGTAGCTACCGCTAATTCTGAGCGATCAGTCTGATTAGTAATTTCTTTGACCAGATTAATTCGACGCATATCAGCTTCGGCTACTTTTTGAGCGGAGGCACCTAAACGTGTATACATCCAATCAGCACGCTCACGAGCTTTTTTATCCTGATCATTAATCGTGGTTAAGTCTTTATTCAAAATAGCCTGGTGCTGATTACGAAAGTCTTGGACTCGGCGCTCAACTAGCACTTGGTTTTTAATCTTAAACTTTAAGTCATTGACTCGCATCATCAAATCATAACTGAGCTGGTCGTAAGTCTCGCGCGCCCGACCTTCTATCAGCGCTGTTTCAGCTGTTTGAATCAAATTACTTAAAGCAGTCGATTCCTGATATTCGGCATCTTCTAAGCGATCAATGAAATCCTTACTATCAGCCACCATTTTAGTCAAAATCAGCTTCGAGTTAGTACTGTCGGCTTTCATCTTTTTCTCCAGTGCACGCAGTTTGCCCTGCTCGTCCATCAACCAATCACGTGCTGTTCGTGGCAACAATTTCAACGCTTGTTTCGCGTGATGTAGTTGACGGTTAGCAACAGCCACATCCTGACTGTTAATCACCTCTGCAAATTGCTGACGATACAGCCAAACGCTCGCTTGATCTTGATCGAGATCCTGCAATTTCTTCGCTAAATTGGTTTTTTCAGTGCTGAGCTTGTTTATCACGCTCACAGGCAATGCCAGCAAGTTATAGTAAGCACGAGCTAAACGATGATAATCATGCGAAATAGTCGTCAGTTCGTCTTTAAAATCCCGTCGGAATTGGTCAACCA
>CAMUQR010000052.1 GCA_947097085.1 uncultured Candidatus Saccharibacteria bacterium
AAACTGGTCAGTCAGAAGAGATTGCTGATCTAGTTGAAAAGGCAAGAGAATTAAATGAGCAACTTTATGGTCGTCCACAACCAGAATTAGTCGATGCAATTTTGAACCAAATTTGGAACAAAATTGATGCTAAAAACCTCTCTGACAGCGCCCAAACGATCTGCGATGAGCTGAAAAATGGCTTTTATTTAGGTGAGCGTTTCGTGGCAGGCTTACCAGCTAGTGAAGATCTCCAAGCTCGTTTACCGGAGTTTGATGATGATTCGTCGTTGGCGTGGGCTGGTGAGTATATTTTGGATCAAAACGCTGATTTGGAAGCGTTGGTGCGAGAACTTTGGGAACAGAAGATTGATGAATTCGGTGATGATTATGTAGCAACGCCATTAGAAATCAAGGAATTTTTTGAGGATGCTTTGCAGCTGCGCGATCCCGAAGGCGTATCGGGTGTTAAAGTCATCTTTGACCCTGAGGCAGAGGCTTTATCCTGGAACTCAGCTGAGCTAGCTGTGGTGGTGGGTGGTAAACGTTCGCCAATCAAAAACGCTGAAGAGATGTTTACTAAAGTATTGCACGAATTTGGTGTTCATGGTCAACGAGCTATTAACGGTTTTAAGACTGATTTGCCAATTCTTGGTAGCGGTCTGTTTACCGATACGCCAAGAGCCGATTATTTGACGTTTGAGGAGGGCTTGGCGACAATGTTGGAGGCATCTGTTAAGAACGAAAAAACCAATTGGACTCCAGCGAATATGGGATTATATTTAAATGTTGCTTTAGCCGAAGCTGGTCATGATTTTTGTGAAGTCTACGAACTGTCTTGGCGCTACCGAGTGTTATTTGGGCTAAAAGATGGTGAAGAATTAACCGCCGAACGGATCGATAAACAAAAAGACCTAGCTTATAAAGCTGTAGTTCGGGTCTTTCGTGGTACCCCGACGGATCTAGCGTCAACTAATCCAGAGATTCGGCCACTGACATATAATAAAGATTTGGCTTATTTGCATGGTCACGTTGATGTGATAAATTATTTCCGCCAAGTTTGGCAAGATGGTGACGTTACGAAGTTAGATGAGCTATTTATCGCTAAATTTGATCCAACGATTCCAGAGCAAGCTGATATTGTTCGCCAATTTACTAAACAGTAGTCCGAATAGTGATTTTAGATTAGTGCCTGACAGGAGCTTTATTGACTTTTTAGCATAAGTATGATATAATTAAGTTATGTGTTACTAAAAAAGAAAAGCTGGCTTTCATTTTTTAGTTGAATATGATTATACGCAAAATGACAACAAGTTTTAATTGCTTTTTTGAAAAAAATAAGGTATTTTAAGGAATATGAATAACAATATGCCTGTTTTAGGATTTTTTCGCGAAAGAAAAGACACCGAAGAATTTAAGTTTAAAGCGCCATTTTATCAACAGGCTTATCACGAACTGTTAGAAATGCTTGAACAGCGAGGCATTTATGTGGCAGTTCTGATGGGACAGTCGAGCTATCTAGGCCAGGGGCGTTTTGCGAAGCATTGGGTGCAGGTTAAACGTGATGGACAATGGGTGTTTGAAAAACGCGGTCCAATTACACCAGATATTGTCTGGGTGAAAGATCAATTCGTGGCGGATGACGCCTTGCAAATTAACTCGGCACAATTTCGACAAGTTTGTTCGGATAAAAACTTATCTTATGACTTATTGCAACAATTTCAGCCTCGTAGTTCAGTCGTAAATAATCAAGCGGAGCTGGAGCGGGCGGTAGCGGATTTACCAGGTGAGATGGCCGTGGTTAAGACGCCAACTGGCAACTCTGGTCT
Organism: uncultured Candidatus Saccharibacteria bacterium; assembly: GCA_947097085.1. Classification (GTDB taxonomy): domain Bacteria; phylum Patescibacteriota; class Saccharimonadia; order Saccharimonadales; family Saccharimonadaceae; genus CAMUQR01. The sequence goes on from CAMUQR010000052.1 coordinate 1,809, forward strand.
CGGCGTGTTTGTTGGTTTGAAACAGGATTTTAACTATGCGGAGTTTAATAAACCTTTTCCACTCCAGGTTCAGGAGTTTATTGAGACTGAAGGTGGGATTCCGGGTATTGTTGAAGGTCGGCATGATTTTCGGGTGGTGACGATGAATGGTGAGGCGATTGTCGCGACACTGCGCACTCCACCACAAGATGGTTTTAAGTCAAATATTGGCTACGGCGGATTTACTCGACTAGTGGACGTGAGTGAAATTCCAGCTGATTTAAAAGAATTAGTTGCGCAAATTGATGCTAAATTGGCAACGATTAGCGCTGAACGATTTTATTCGGCTGATTTTGGTTTAACGAGTCAAGGCTGGCGGTTGTTCGAAGTGAATGCCATGCCAGGTACGCTTAACCGTGAGCGAGGTGAGCCAGCGGTTTATTACCAGCAAAAGCTAGTTGAATTTCTCGCGTCAGTGACGGAACGGGCGATGGCCAAAGCGAGCCCCTCTCAGCGCGTAATTGGTCGTTCAGAGCGGATTGATTTGGTTGATTTTAATCTTAATAATCTGCCAGCAAAAATCGACACCGGGGCGTATAGTTCGTCAATTGATCACTCGCAGGCGAAGCTGGTGGAGCGTGATGGTCGACAAGTGTTGGAATTTGTACTGCTTCGTCCAGAGCGACCGGGCTATACCGGCGAGCTACTCACTACCGAACAGTTCGAAATGACTGAAGTTAAAAACTCCAACGGTTGCGAAACACGGTTTGTGATTTTTGCGGATATTAAAGTCGGTGATTTTGTCAAAAAATGTCGTTTAACCCTAGCGAATCGGGCTCATTTGCGTTATCCAGTGCTAATTGGTCGCCGATTTTTGCGGGAAGCGAATATGTTAGTTGATGTTAATAAAGGTCAGGGTTTGCCTGATGACGAAGAAGAAAGGAGCATTTGATGAAAATCGCTATTTTATCAAATGGCCCAGAAAACTACTCGACAATGCGTTTAGTCGAAGAAGCGCAGTTGCGGGGACATGAAGTTGAAGTGATCGCTTATAAAGATTGCTACATTTCAATTGAGTCGGGGCAAAATCAGGTTTATTATGACGGCGAGCCAATGGGTAAGTTTGATGCGGTAATTCCACGAATTGCTTCACATATGACACGCTATGGTACAGCAATTGTCCGTCAGCTTGAAATGCAGGGTGAATATAGCTTGTCGCGTTCGCTGGCGATTACGCGAGCTCGTGATAAACTGCGCTCGATGCAGTTGCTGGCGAAGGCTGGGGTTGGTATTCCAAAAACGGTGGTCTCACGCAACACGGCCGATATTGATGACTTGCTCGATCAGTTGGGCGGTACGCCAGTGATTATTAAATTAGCGCGTGGTACACACGGTAACGGCGTAGTCTTGGCCGAGACCAAAAAAGCTGCCAAATCAGTGCTTCAAGCCTTTTATCTGACGAACGACAATGGTACGAACATTTTGTTGCAGGAGTTTATTAAAGAATCGGCTGGTACGGACATTCGTGCTTTTGTAGTTGGTTCACGCGTGGTAGCCAGTATGCAACGTAAGAGCCTAGATGATGATTTTCGCTCAAATCTACATAAAGGCGGTCAGGGTACAGCCATCAAATTAACTCCTGAAGAAAAGCGTATGGCAGTAAAAGCAGCCAAAATTATGGGACTAAGTGTAGCTGGTGTTGACCTAATGCGCTCAGAACGTGGTCCACTGGTGCTGGAGGTGAACGCTTCGCCAGGATTTGGTATTGAAAAAATCACCGGTCGCAATGTCGCTGCCAAAATGATTGAATATGTTGAGCAAAATGCTAAGCGTGGCAACAAACGCGACAAAATTGGCGCTTAATTATTAAAAAACCTTGATACCGCTCGCTTCTGGGCGGTATTTTGGTGAGTTGAAAAATAAGGCGCTGGTTTGCTGTTTTGGGCGGAATCTGGTATAATCTAGGGTAGGAGTGTTTGAGTGGTTATCACCCACGATTGTTTTTCTCGAGAAAACAAGCACTGTTGGCAGAAAAGTTTTTAATTTAAAACCGAGTAGATCCGACCGCCTGACCGCGACAAAAGTCGAATTAAGTGCTAAAAGAAATTATTTTAAAACTCTTTTGGAAACGAGATGGTACCGCCCGCCTGGGTTCTCGATTACCAAAGGAGTTTTTTGTATTTAAGAAAGGATGTCGACAATGAACGCGCAACAAAACACGATTCTATCTCCAAAAACCATCACGCTCTCCGGATCGATTAAATTCGTTGATGTGATGGATCGAATTGCTGAGCAATTAGCGTTGGCGGGTTTTGAAGTGTTGCATCCGGTGGCGTCTGGCGAGCCGGAATTTGCGGTGGATGCTGAGCGTGCGAAGGCGATTCGGTATCGTTTAATCAAAGAGCATTTGGCGAAAATCGATCAGTCGGTGGCAGTTTTGGTAGTTAATTCACCGAAAAATCAGATTGATAATTATATCGGCGTTAGTACGCTGGGTGAGATGATGTATGCGTTTGGCACGAATAAGCCGATTTTTATCTTGAATCAGTTACCA
>CAMUQR010000053.1 GCA_947097085.1 uncultured Candidatus Saccharibacteria bacterium
CTTCCTTGGTTATGTTTAACACGTTAGAAATTTTGAGAGGTGCTGATGCTGGAAGCTCGAGCTCAAAATAGAGATAATTAGCAAAAAACTGCTTATCAATTGAGTAAGCTAAGCGCTTTTTACCCCAGTTATCTTGTTTAACGATAGTACCGTCAGCTTTGGTAATGATACCAGAAACGATATCGATTGCTTTGTCGATTTCGCTTTCCAGATCTGGGTGTACCAAAACTGTCAATTCGTATTTCTTCATACTCCCGTTGGAATCCTTTCTTGGATGCTCATTGTCCGACAGTTTTAAGTAAATTATCAACAATAGTCCTTCGCAATTCTCTATTGTTCTTATTCACACAACCGCCTCAAATGAGCTGAAGTTAATTAATATTACTCTTTTATTATAGCACAGTTGTGGAAAAAAGTCGAGATTTACGCTTTTAATAAGCTATTGCAATTCATCCAAGCTCGAAATTAAGATTTCACGCGGTTTTGCGCCATTGCTTGGACCAATAATTCCTCGCGATTCCAGCTCATCGATAATCCGCGCGGCCCGCGAATAACCAATCCGCAAGCGTGTTTGTAAATGGCTGGTACTAGCCCGTTTACTCTCGAGAATAACTTGTACCGCCTGACGCAATGTCGCATCATCTGCCCCGCCCATGTCGAGATTGCCAACAATACCTCCTGCTCCGCCCATTTGGACATCCTGCATCGTGATTTCATCGTTATATTGTGGAGGCATTTGCGCCCGCAAAAAATCAGTAATTTTCATCACTTCTTCATCAGTCACCCAGGCACCCTGCAACCGACGTGGTTTTGGCGCTTTAGTAGTGACGATCAGCATATCACCTTTACCAAGTAGTTTCTCGGCACCAGATTTATCCATAATTGTCTTCGAGTCAACCTGACTAGCCACTGTAAAAGCAATGCGCGCTGGCACGTTAGCTTTAATTAAGCCAGTCACCACATTGACACTCGGGCGCTGAGTCGCCAAGACTAAGTGAATACCTACCGCGCGGGCTTTTTGTGCCAAACGCACAATCAGACCTTCTACTTCTTTTGAAGCAACCATCATCAAGTCGGCCATCTCATCGATCACAATCACAATATATGGCATTGCTCCATCGTTATGTTGTTGCAAATTGCCATGTTCATCAGCCATTTCAACCGTCTTAGATTCTTGAGTGATATACTCGTTATAGCTAATAATATCGCGTTTTTTGACACTAGCCAGCAACTGATAGCGACGCTCCATCTCATTAACCGCCCATTTGAGGGCTGAAATTGTCTTGGTCGGGTCGTTAATAATTGGCGTTAACAGATGTGGAATATCCTCATACGGTGCCATTTCGACCTGCTTCGGGTCGACCAAAATCAGCTTCAAATCACTCGGACTATTACGATACAACAAACTCGCCAGTAAAGTATTAATCATCACAGACTTACCAGAACCAGTTTGACCAGCAATCAACAAGTGTGGCATATCACTCAGACTCTCAACCACCGCATCACCAGAGATATCCCGCCCCGCCACGAAACTCAATTTGTCTGATTTGTTAAACCACGCCGACGATTCCATAATGCCCCGCAACCGCACATCAGCGGCGCGCACATTCGGTACCTCAATACCCACTGCTCGTTTACCCGGGATTGGCGCTTCAATACGGATACTCTGAGCTGCTAGATTTAAGGCGATATTGGTTTCTAAAGCAGCGATCTTAGTTAATTTCACACCACTTGGCGGTGTCAGAGTATATTGGGTGACTTTCGGACCAACATTCGCCCCAGTCATTTCCACATCAATACTAAACTCGTGCAAGGTATTTTTAATAATTTCGGCATTTTGCTTAACATCACCGGCATCAGCTGGCGACTGTTTTGACGACAAAATATCTAGTGGTGGCTGTTTCCAGTTCGGATCGCGCACTGATACCAGTGCAGTTGGTTCTTTTTTATCTTTATCGTCTTTCGCATCGGTCGCTTTGGTGGTTTTTAATAAACCATCAAACTTGCTTGGTTTATCGCCACTCGAGGTAGTTGGCACACCCTCCACCAGATGAAATTCCGACTTCGTAGCTGTCTGTTCCGCTGGCACACCAGCATCTTTTGGTTTAAAACCAGCAATTTTACCGGGTTTTTGAGTGGCAAAAATCTCTTGCAAGCGTTTAATGAACAAAAACGGCGACGCTCGGAACATAAACAAACTGTTAATAATAATCAAGACCAAATAAACCAGCGCCGCCACCCAGCCTGTTGCCAGAGAGGCCATCGCCTGATTTGCGCCAGTGCCGAAGAATCCACCAGCCGTTTTTTCGCTAAACAGCGTTCCGAATAGTCCGCTCATCAGCACCAACATCACAAAACTCGAGATATACGTAGCGATTGACAGCTTATTTTTATCCGATTTAAATACTTCCGTTCCTAGATACAATAACACTGCTGGCACGATATACGCCCCATAGCCAAACACCTGCAAATTAGCCCGATGAATCGACTGCAGAGCCGGACCACCACTGCCAAACCATGACACTACTAGTAGCAGCGCCAACACCATCAACAAAATCGCCCCAACTTGAGCCCAAAAACCAGCCGGCAACTGATGTTGCACCGCTGAAGCTTTAGATTTTTTTGATTTTCGTCTTGCCATATATTACCTTTTTGTCTTTTTCTATTATACGCTAAAAACGACTAAAATACTCAAGCTTATTGTAGCATAAATTACAACATTTGTAAAGATTATGGTTAAATTTTCATGCTGATTTTTTAGTCAGTATATTCAAATAAAATAGTATTTACGTGGATTTTTTCAAGTAAAGAGTCGTTTTTGTTTGGAATCTCGCGCTGGAGAACAAAATCAATTTTCTTGAATTCACCATTATCAAATCGCAAAAGATGCGGAAAAACCTCAAATTCGTAATCACCAAAATAATCAGTCGATATCAAAATATATTTCGTGTCGTTTAGCTCAAAAAGATAAATCCAGGTATCAGGTCCGACTTCATAATGATTAATTTCTACAGCATTCTCGCAACCATACGAAGTCATTATTTCTTCTCGTTCTTCCTTTGATAAATACATATATATATTATACAATCATGGAGAAAAATTCGTAAATAGATACTAACTTAATTGATGGTTATAACATATTTTCTGATCATTATAAAATGACACTCTTTTTGACATTATTTTTGCTATAATACTAAACATGAATTTACGCTTTGCAACCCCGGCGGAAGTGGCTGACTGGGATCAATTAATTACCACTAACCAAGCTGGCACTAACGTTTTACAATGTCGCAGTTTTGCTGAATTAAAAGCAGACTTTGGCTGGACGGCTCGCTATTTTGTGTATGATTTAAACTCTCAACCGCAATATTTTCTGGGCTTTGAACAAGTTTTTAAACCATTTGGTAAATTATGGTATCTGCCAAAAGCCCCAAATTTTATCGAACGAACCGACTTTCTAGCCTGCCTCGCTGATTTTCGGACTCTTGCCACTCAAGAAGATGTCTTTTTGCTGAAAATCGAACCTGAAATGCTGGCTTCAGCGGAGTTATCACAAGAATTAACCAAGATCGGCTTACGCCCCAACCACAAAATCCAACCCGATCAGACTACGATTTTTATTGACACCTCCCTTGATGATGAACAACTTTTTGCGTCATTCCCACAACGAGGACGCCGAGCGGTGCGTCAAGCCGAAAAAAACCAAATCACGGTTATTCAAGCTAAACCAACCGAACAAACCTTCCAAAAAATGTATCAGCTAATGCAAAATGCCAATGGTGGTGAGGGCGTGCCATTTATGCGCGAATATCCTTACTACCAACAATTCTGGCAACTCTATACTGACGCTCAGATGGGACAATTTTACTTCGCTAAAGACGAGACTGATGAAGTACTATCTGGTGCGTTTATCTCGTTTACGGGCGATTATGGTTTTTATAAAGACGGTGGTTCAATGGCTGGCGCCAATCGCAAATCGGCTGCTCACAAGCTTCAGTGGGAAATTATGCGTGACCTCCATGCGCGTGGTATCACCAAATACCACCTCCACCCTGCTCCACCTGCTGACCAACTCAAGAACCCCGACCATCCTTACTATGGCTTAGGTATTTTTAAAACTAGTTTTTCCAAA
>CAMUQR010000054.1 GCA_947097085.1 uncultured Candidatus Saccharibacteria bacterium
GATTGGCACTACGGCATAATGACCATTAAAATGAAAATAACTACGCCAGTACTGATGACCGTCTTCCACAATTGTCCGCACACTCCAAAAATTCATATCCTCTAGCGCATCCATCGGCTGAGAATGTGAGGCAAAATTACGCAAGGCATACGGTCGCACCGAACAGATCAAGTTCCAAAATGAGTTACCGGTTGCAATAACTCGAGCTGGCGCTGGCGCATCCCAAATATTATTCAAGAATAACGAAACTGGCTGAAACGATAATTGCTTGCGATCTTTATAGATTACATATTCGTAAGTCACATAGTCAAAATACATTGGGTGAGGTTTATTATCCGAGTCGAGCGTCGTCACAATCACAAAACGCGAGTCAATTTCATGTTTTTTCAGATATTGACTCATATATTCACCAGCGTAAGTAATGTTTCCACCCTTGCCGATTACTTCATTAGGCAAGCCATCAGGATGCTCGACCGTCACAAAATCAGCAAAACTATCGTGATATTTCGTTTTCAGCAATCGCGCAGTCTTCGCAATGTCCTCACCACCACGTTGTTCATATGCCAAACAAACAATCATCCGATCTTTATTATAAGTAGTATCAACCAACGATTTCATGGTAGCATCAATCACTTCAAATGACTCATTATAAGCTGCCATAATCACCAAATGATATACATTCTCAATTGGCATCTCAATCCGTTTTTGATCAGTATAAAGAGCTACACAACGCTGGTGTTTCTCATACAAAAATTCAGTTTTATCATGATGCGAGACCTTGCCCTCTTGCAAATCTAGCAAGCGTCGGTGCCAGTCAATAGTGATTGATTTATAAAAATTATTACGACCCAGCACCATACTATAAAGCACACCAAGATCCTTAACGAAGAATAAAATCACCCATACTAAAATATAAACCGCACCCCAAAAAGCATTAATCCAGGATAATACTATCGCCAAGATAATCACCGAAAAAGTCAAAACTGGCGTAATGATCTCAAAAAATCGATAAAACAATGTTCGTTTACCGATAGGAATTTCTATATCGGAATTAGTGACAAATGGCGCTGATGCCGATTTCGCAAAGGTCGCTGTTTGATCACCATCTTGTTGCGATGATTGCCGTGAGTCATTCATTGTTCTTCTCGACATTTTTTACCTTGGCAAGCCCAGAATTAAGTTAAAGCTGACATTAGCAATAATAATCAAAATCACGCCCAAGCCTAAGACTAATGCTGCCACCTCGCGATAATTGGATTTAATTAATTTGGCCGATAGCGCAATATGCAAACAAGCAATAACAATTGCTAAAAGCGCCCAGGAGTAAGAATAAGTCCAAATCGTTCGACTATAGTTCTCAACCCCGTAAGCCACGAATCGATACCAAGTCTGCACTTGACTAGCACGCGTGTTAATCAAAACATCAAAAATCATCCACACGCTCGAAAAAAGCAACATCATCAACAAAACCAAGATTTTTTTATCTTGGCGAGCGGTGTTAAAAAATACTTTTGAGATTTTGGTTGGGGTTTTGTTCGTCATATAATTTCTTGGAGCCGTTGGCCGGGATTGAACCGGCGACCTACGCGTTACGAATGCGTCGCTCTGCCAACTGAGCTACAACGGCATATTCCTATCTTATCTTACACGATTTTGTGATTTTTAGCAAAGTTATTGCTTTATTAGAAGTTTTTTGTTAAAATAAACTACAGCTTATGGGTTCGTAGTGAAGTTGGCCTATCACGCCTCCCTGTCACGGAGGAGATCGCCGGTTCGAATCCGGTCGGACCCGCCAAGAAAAGCTCCTGAGTTTTATCACTCAGGATTTTTTCTTTTTTCAAACAATAATTAAAAATACCGAATCGTCAAGCGACTCGGTATTGATGATAGAAATTAAGCAGTCTAACGGCTAGCTTGCCAACGCTCAGCAATCACTTCCCAATCAAGATGTTGCCAAAACTTCTCAATATAATCTGGTCGGAGATTTTTATAATCAATATAATAAGCATGCTCCCAAACATCAATGCCAGTTAGTGGCAATTGACCAGTTGTGGAGATTGGGTTATCTTGATTAGCACTAGCCACTAATGATAAATCGGGCATCAGCCACAACCAACCACTGCCGAAGACTTGCGCGGCTTTTGTCTTGAACTCCGTTGCTAGCTGATCAAACGAGCCATATTTTTGTTCAATAGCCGTTAGCAACTCACCAGTTGGTTGTAAATTAGTCCGCGGAGTGATTGTTTCCCAGTAGATATTGTGGTTAAAATAACCGCCACCATTATTGATCACACCTTGACGGATCGCCTCTGGCAGTTCATTCACTCGGGCGATTAGTTGTTCAATTGGCCAAGTCGCATATTCGGTACCGTCAATAATTTCATTGAGTTTATTGAGGTAATTTTGATGGTGTTTGCCGTAGTGTGTCGTCACTGTCGCTTCTGATAAAAAGCCTAATTCATCTGGTTGATATTTTAAAGTTGGTAATTGATACATAATTTACTCCTTATTTAATATATTTCTTAATTTTTTGCTGATCGGTAATTGTTTTTAATTGTTCATTAAATTTATTCAGCGGAATTTTGAGCACATGATAACGTAAAGTTTCCTCGTCTTTGGCGATTAACTGGATGATATTATAACTATCGAGATTGCGTGAGATAAAACTCGGTGCAATCTGACCGACTTGCAACTTCGCTGCTACTTCCGACCGGCCACTGTCGTTAATTTTATATTTTACAACACCGGAATCGATAAATTCTACGCCTTGTGCCTGATAAGTTTCGCGTAGTGAGGTAATTTCAAACTTACCAGTCGCCTGTTTGATAGTGTTGGTAATTTTTTGTTCAAGGTCGGTCGCTGGTTGATCGACTGCTACTATCACTTTTTTGAGCAACAACGGATAGTGTACAAAAATCTGCCGATACTCCCACTGACTCAGACCATAGTATTCTTTGACGATTTTATCAAAAGATGATTGTGAGATTTTAGCGTCCGCATAGGTTAGTTTAGTCTGAAGCTCTTGATCAATTTCTGATTGCGAAACGCTAATATTGCGCTCAGTTGCGAGCTTTTTAGCATAGGCAATCTTCACAGCATTATCGAAAGCACGCTGACGATATTCATTTTTGAGCTTGTCCTCAATCTGTTGGTTAGTATTTTTTTGCTCTTTGGCTTGATGATAATGCCACGAACTCCGATAATAAGCTAAATAGTCACTGAATAAAATCGGTTGACCCTCAATTTCACCCACCCGAAACGGAATCACCTGACTGATTTTATACAAAAAACTGCTTGTATCATCAGCCTTATAAATCCGCCACGCTATCACCGCGAAAAAAATCGCTACGAACGCAAGTCCAACTAAAATCGCGTTAATCACTAGACGATGTTTTTCGTATTGGATTGGGTATTTAAACTTCTTTGCCCCGTCTAAAATCTCACGACGATGTTGTTCAATTGTCTTAGTGGTAATACGCGCTGGCTTGAGCTCAGCTGACTTTTTTTTCAGTTTAATTTTGGGTAGTTTCATTGCTTGGCTTAGATTCCTTACTAATTAAATCTTGTAATAGATTATAAATCTGCTTAATGTTTTTAACTTCACTGATTGTTAACTCACCTGAAATCGCATCAATAATTAAATCGCCAGCATTAATCATCTCCATCATCCCGGCAGTTTCATAGCGTACAGTTTGAATTGAGGTCAGTGGTAAATCAAGTACGGTCTGTTTAAATAATCCGGTACGCTGGATATAACGCAAGCGCTGATTGGTTACAATACAAAAAGTATAGTACCAAGTCATAAAATACAGTCCCCAACTGACTACAATTAACACCACTAAAATAACCGCAATTAACCAAAACTCTTGCGCAAAAAATTTAAAAACAACGAACAAAATCAGACCCGACAGCAAAAGCTTCCAGACCGCCGAAAATACCAGCGCAATACCATGCTTGCGAAACAGCACAATTAGTTGTTCATCTGGACGTTGCCCGTCAAAACTAGAGTGAGTGAGTTGTTCTTGCATCGTTAATTTAATAGTTATATGGTGCTTTGGGCAGGAGTCGAACCTACAACCTTATCCTTAGGACGGATCTGCTCTATCCAGTTGAGC
>CAMUQR010000055.1 GCA_947097085.1 uncultured Candidatus Saccharibacteria bacterium
AATCGCTAATTGTTAGCTTCGGCAAGATTAAGCTCGCTTTCGTAAGCTTTGAGTCGTTCAATTAAGTCGTCAATTTCACCGTTCATAGCTGACGGAATATTGGAGCGTGAATAGCTAATGCGGTGATCGGTGATGCGATCTTGAGGGAAATTATAAGTCCGGATTTTTTCGCTACGATCGCCAGAACCAATGAGTTTTCGGCGTTTTTCGTCGAGCTGTGATTGTTCGGCTTCAATTTTGGCTTGCAATAATCGGCTACGCAAAACACTCATAGCTTTAAGCTTGTTTTTAATTTGTGATTTTTCGTCTTGGTTAGCGACTACGATACCGGTTGGAATGTGGGTGATGCGTACGGCACTGTCAGTGGTGTTGACACTCTGACCACCATGACCACCTGAGCGATAAACATCAATTCGTAAGTCATTGGGATTGATTTCGATGTCGGTTTCTTCGGCTTCAGGCAGAACTGCCACGGTGACGGTGCTGGTATGAATTCGACCCTGACTCTCAGTAGCGGGAACACGTTGGACACGGTGGACACCTGATTCAAACTTCAAGGTACCATACGGCGCGTCACCAGCGACTTTAAAAATCACTTCCTTGTAGCCACCGGTGTCGTTGGAACTTTCACTAAGTAATTCGGTCTTAAGACCATGGTTTTCACAAAAACGCAAGTACATGCGCATCAATTCAGCAGCAAACAAACTGGCCTCGTCTCCGCCAGCACCAGCCCGAATCTCAATAATGGCATTTTTATCATCATTAGGGTCTTTTGGTAGTAGAATCAACATCAATTCTTGTTCGGCGACTGCTAAGGCTATCTCGCTATCAGTAATTTCTATTTTCGCTAATTCTGCTAGTTCGCCCGATTCAAGTTCGACTAGTTCTTTTGCTTCGGTGATATTTTTTTCTAAAGTAGCGATTTGCTCAGCGGTCGAGATGATTTTTTCGAGCTCTGCTAGTCGCTTGTTTTTTGCAGAAAAATCCGGCGCCGTGTAGGCACTGGGCGTGCTTAAAAATGCCTCAATCTCCCGATGCTCAGCCTGTAATTTTTCCAAATTTAAATCAATTTTTGCCATAATATTGCTAGTTATTATATCAAAAACAGAGTAGTTTTTCAAAAAACTCGAACTCGTGCTAAGATAAAGTTATGACATTTACGACTTGGCGACAGTTGATTGAGCATGAAGCTCAGCAAGATTATTTTAAGCAATTATGGCATAAAGTTGAGGAGGCGCGGGCTTGCGGGGCGGTTTTTCCAGAGCGTCAGGAGATTTTTTCGTGTTTTGAGGCGTGTCCGCTAGAGCGGGTTAAAGTGGTGATTATCGGGCAGGATCCGTATCACGGCGCCGGGCAGGCACATGGTATGAGTTTTTCGGTCAAGCCGGGTGTTAAAATCCCGCCATCGCTCCGTAATATTTTCTTAGAATTAAAAAATGACTTGGGAATTGAACCGCCAGCGACTGGTTATTTACGACCATGGGCAGAGGAGGGTGTGCTTCTGATGAACACTTCGTGGAGCGTGGAGCAGGGCAAACCAGCTAGCCACGCTCAGCTCGGCTGGATGGAGTTTACTGAACATGTGCTGGATTTTTTGAACGAAATAGAGCGACCACTGGTGTTTGTGCTGTGGGGCGCGCATGCTCAAAAAGTTGGTGCCAAAATTACCAATCCTCATCATTATAAAATTGGAGCCGCTCATCCGTCGCCTTTTTCGGCTAATCGAGGTTTTCTCGGCTCTAAGCCGTTTTCAAAAATCAATGATTTTTTAATCAAAACCGGTCAACAACCGATTGATTGGCGGTTATGACAACAGTATTTGACCGAGATTATTGAAACATAATTAATTATTCATCACGTGTCTGGTCAATTACGTTGAACTAAAAACCTCCCATCTGGGAGGTTTTATAGATTAATATTAGATTATTTGTCGTTTTTGTCAGCTTTTTTAGTTTTTGGGGCTTTTTGGGCTGCTAATTTTTTCTCCAAAGCTTCTTTGTGCTTGCGGGCAGCTTCGAATTTAGCCTTGAAGCGGTCAACACGACCTTCGGTGTCGATAATCTTTTCTTCACCGGTGAAGAATGGGTGAGAAGCGCTCGAAATGTGGATTTTGACCAATGGATATTCCTTGCCGTCTTCCCATTTAATCGTTTCGGTGGTCGGAGCGGTGCTTCGAGTTAGAAACGAAAAACCCGCTGCTTCGTCGCTAAATACGACGAGCCGATAATCTTGGGGGTGGATATTCTTTTTCATAAGGTGCAATTATACACTAGCCTGCGCCAAAAGTCAAAACCAAGAAAAAGACCCGCCGAGGTAGGTCAATGATTAACGTAATCCCACTGGGCGTTCGGTTAGTATTACTTCATATCTATATCAAAACAGTCTGGTTTTTTTCAAAAAGATTATGTATAATTATAAGGATAACCAAAAATATAAAAAAGGGAGTATTGAGGCAATGAGGTTTAATTTTAAAGAGTTTACCCGCCAATCAGGTTTTATGGGTGGCGTTGTGCTGAGCTCAGTAATTGGTTTGGTAGTGATTGTGCTAGGCTACGGAATTATTTCGAATATTAAAGGTTCGCAATCAGCTTCGGCTGAACAGATTGCTGGTTCACCCGAATCTGGCGTGAAATCGCGTCTTACTGAACTCTACGACACGCTCGTTGCTAAAAATCTCGGTTCGGATACGGATATATCAGGCATGGACGCACTGACTGATAACTGGGGTGCGAAGTGGAATCGTATCAAAAGCGCTGCACTTAAAAACAAAACCTCGGTGCTCGATAATAGTCATACAGTCGGCGCCGTCTTGCCAGGCGTAGAAGCGCCAGACCATGTGTTCTTCACAGATCAAGCGGGTTTAAAATGGTCTTATCCGGTGGTGCGAGTCAATTCGGCGATTACGACGGCTAAGCGTACGATCGGATCGAATATTGAAGGTCATCAATCTGATTTCGCTGTATGGACCTATAATTCCAGTGGACAAAACAATGTGGCGATTGGTATGAAAACTGCTTCACAAATCTGCCAAATGTTAGGACATGGTTGGAGAATGCCGACGATTAACGAAGTTAGGCATGCTCACACATCTGCCATTAATGCAGGAGCTCATAAATTAGCACCTGATAATCGTTTTGGAGGGGTTCTCACATCCACTACTTATGAGTCAGATTCGGATTATATAAAAATATATACATTAAATGGCGGATCCGAAAGTATATTACATAAAGGTCATGCTAGGTCACTCTTCTGTGTCAAACCTTAATCTATACGGAATATAAATATGCAAGGAATTTCTAAATATTTCACCACAATTACTAAAGGATTGTTCAGCCTAGGCGCATTGCTTCTACTGACTATGCTTAATACTCACTCAGTCTCAGCCATGCCAGTTCCGCTCAGCGCTGACTCTCGTGGCATTGTGATAGACTCGAATACTTCGCTAATCCTCTCATTATCGCCGAGTTTTAGTAACCTGACAGTGAATCGCAATACTCGACAGATTAGTGGCTATGCCTGGAGTTCAGACATCGGTTGGATTAATTTTTCCTCGGGTGTGACAATGCTCAACGACGGGTCGCTGACTGGTATGACCCTGCCGTCAACCTATACTAACGGAGTGAATTTCAATATTGATCCATCGAAGATTGTGCGTGCTGATGCTAATGGTAATCTACACGGCTACGCTTGGAGTTCGGACGTGGGCTGGTTGCATTTTAATGGTCAGATGGCAACTGTTTTAAACACTGGTGGCACGATTGATTTAAACAAACAACTAATGCACGCGAACGTGACGATCGATAATATCACCGGTCAAATGGCAGGTTATGGTTGGAATCGCGATATGGGCTGGGTGAACTTCGCTGGGGTGCAAGTACAGCCGAACGGTCGCTTGCAAGGTCAAGCTACGGCTCTTAATACTGGCGCAACGCTCAACTTCAGTAGTAATAACGCTAATGTGACGGTAGCGAACAACGGTACTTTTTCGGGCTATGCGTGGAGCGCGGATTTTGGCTGGGTGAACTTCGCTGGGGTGACGACGGCTGATGGTCGTTTTCCGATTAAATTTGCTCCGGGAAAAGTCACCAATCTACAATTA
>CAMUQR010000056.1 GCA_947097085.1 uncultured Candidatus Saccharibacteria bacterium
GGTAATTTGATTAAAAAGTCATCAATAAAAAATGAAAAGAAGCAAGTTGAAAATATTACATTAGATATGCCATTACTTGAATGTGGCTTTTCCTTTAATACACACTTTAGAGAATATTTCTCAATTTTAACAGATGTCTCACCATTTAAATTTAATGCTGATATGGCCACTGCTTGGAGAAAAGTAAAAAGAGAAAATGATTTGAGTTTTACAATTCAAGATATGCTAAAAGTTTATTATGGAAAATCAGATTATGCCAAGTATGATAATTCGGTTTGTCAATGGAATCAATTTTTAAAGGATTTCTGTGCAGACGAAAATAGTCGCAACTATTCGAACAAATTAAAAGTGGCTTCTATTCTTTGGAAAGAAGTTAGGAATTCAAGAAATAAAAAGATTTATTCAAAGAGTCTTTTGACTGAATATGCTGGTAAAATAAAAGAGTATTGCAAGTAGGCAATTCCCGGCTTAGTGCCATTTACCATTAACTATTCTGGCAACAAACTCTCCATCCACAACCGCAGTTCTTCAGCATAAAACTGCCCACCGTCCTGCTCAGCAATAGCCTGCAAGCGGACTAGATAATCTGCCAGTTGTGGTGCTAAAATATTCGCCCGATATTCGTCCCACGCTTGATGCTCCGCCTCTGTGAGTAGTCGCTCAAATGACCGTGCTTTATAACCAAGCCACAAACCATTGAGGCGTTCATCTTGAAAACTCGGTAGATAGTCGCGGATTTGGTCTTTGGTCAGTGTGGCGATTTCTAACATTTTAGCTTTGTCATTGGTGCCGATAAAACCATCGTATAAACTCGCCTCTGGCAACCGCACTTTGTCATGGTCAGCTTCTGCCCACGCCTGTTGCGAGTTTTCAATCATCAGTCGCAAATTGGTCACGATTTCCGGATTGTCTTTAAGCGCCGTCAGGTGACGTTGCACTGTTTCCAGATCCAAACCGATATTCTTCCAGGCAGATTCAGTCATCACACCAAGTGGTGCCACAGCTGGACAGCGGTTATATTTCAGTTCTTTAACATACAGTGGCGCTCGTTCTGTCGGATGTTGTTCACGAAAAGCCAACAAATCTTGGCGAATTTGCTCGGGCGTTTTACCTTTTAAATCCAGCGGATTATAGCGTAAATCATAAATCAAAACATTGCCGTTTTTCGCTGGCGCGATCGGCACAGCAACGGTCGTTTTATTAAATTGCGCATCCATGCGACCCGAACTATACACGAATGGCTTCGGTTCATCGAGGTTAACCAACTTCGCAACAGCGTTTTTATCGCGCATATCTAGCAAATACTGCCAGATTTTCGGCTGATATTGCTTAATCAAACGCGCCAGTCCAATCAGTGCCTCAACATCACTTAAGGCATCGTGCGCCTGTTCATGCTCCAAACCATTAGCCTTTGATAATAATTCAAGCCGATTAGTCGCTTTACCCTCAGCATCAACCGGCCAATTCAAACCCTCTGGCCGAATTGCCCGCACCATCCGCACCACGTCCAGTAAATCCCACCGACTACGACCGTCACGATACGCCCATTCATACGCATCAGCGAAATTCCGCCAGAACAAGTGCCGAATAAACTCATCATCGAACCGCACATTATTATAACCAACCGCAATCGTGCCTGGCGTAAAAACCTCTTCCGTCAACAATTTTACTGCCTCCGCCTCAGTATACCCATCATCCAGGGTTTGACGCGGAGTGATTTTCGTTACCATAATTGCCTCCGGACTTGGCAACACGTCGCCCGATAATTTCACCAAAAAATTATATTTTTCACCGATAATATTCAAATCAAGATCAGTCCGCACTCCCGCGAACTGCATAATCCGATCATTGGCGCGATCAAAACCAGTGGTTTCTAAGTCGTAAAAGAAAAAACTTTGCATAATCTTATTTTACGGCAGATACGCAAAAAGCGCAAACCACTTATACTGATTCGCGCTTGTCTTATTTTTAAAAAAAATTAATCTTCGGGCTGTTCTTCAAAACTAAAAGTCTGCAGTGAGCCACGGATTTTAATCTTTGATTCACCAGTTGCGCCCTGCTTAACTAGTTCACGACTGATACCCATTTTTTTCATAATATCGCGCAAACGCTCCAAACCTTGTGGGCTAGCATAATCAGTTCGCCGACCGAATTTCTCGATTTTGTGACCACTAACCACGAATAGCTCACCGTCTTGTTTGACACGCCAAGCTTGTTCCAGTTGTTTTTCCGCCAGCGAAATCGTTGGCATGTCTTCATCAATCACTTCCACAGCTTGTGCTTCTGCCTGACGCTGTTTTTCACTTTTGACAATTTCCAACAAACGACGCAACACGGCATCGAGACCGAGCTTTGCTTGCGACGAAATCGCCATAATTTCGGTACCCGGACGCACCACTTTTTGCAGTTCGTCAATCTGCATTTGCAACAATTCCTGATCAAAACCTTCGGTTTTAGTCAACACCACTAATTCTGGACGATCGGTTAATTTCGCTGAATATTGGTCAAGTTCACCTCGTATCACCTGATAATCCTTGGCGATATCGTCCGAATAAGCATCAATCAAATGAAGCAGTACCGAGGTGCGCTCGATATGACGCAAGAACTTCATACCCAAGCCCTTACCAGCACTCGCGCCCTCGATTAATCCCGGAATATCCGCAATCAACAAGCTGTCTTTATCGACATAAGCCACGCCTAAGTTTGGGGTTAGAGTGGTAAATTGGTAATTAGCGATTTCCGGCTTGGCGCTAGTCACCACACTCAAGAAACTTGATTTACCAGTATTCGGCAAACCAACCAGACCAACATCGGCCAGCATTTTGAGCTCGACTTTTGCTTCATATTCTTCGCCCGCCTCACCTTTTTCGGCGACGCGTGGAGCTTGACGAGTGGACGATTTGAAGTGAGCATTACCAAAACCACCATCGCCACCCCGAGCTACAATCGCTCGTTGACCGTCCTCGACCAAATCCGCCACTAGCTGATCAGATTCGTTATAAACCAGCGTACCAATCGGCACTGGCACGACTAAATCAGCTCCAGCCCGACCTCGACATTTTTGTTTACTACCAGCCACGCCGTCCTCCGCCTCAAGAAACGGACTCAAGCGCAAATCAGCCAGCGTGTTCAAATTGCGGGTCGCCTCAAAAACCACATTGCCACCACGACCGCCATCACCGCCATCGGGACCGCCTCGGTCAATGTATTTTTCCTGACGAAAGCTAACACAGCCGTCACCGCCTTTGCCAGCACTAATTTTGACTTTTACTAAATCGATAAACATTGACTATATTATACACTTTTTTGGCGATTTAAGCTAGAGCGAGGTAATTTCTCAGTAACTAAAAACACCGCCTGCTAGAGATTGCAAACGGTGAATTTAAAAATCAATTTGGTGGGAAATACAGGGCTCGAACCTGTGACCTTACGAATGTGAATCGTACGCTCTAGCCAACTGAGCTAATCTCCCACGACTCTGTTTATTGTATACCTTTTGGCATAAAATAACAACTTTTATAATGTTATTTTATCAAAAAATCTTATTCCACCGCCCGAACTTATGCACTCAGTCTCTTGCAAAACCGACGCAAATTTGTTATAATGAAAGAGTACCCTGTTTAAAAATTAGGGCGGTTAGCTCAGTTGGCTAGAGCACCTCGTTTACACCGAGGGGGTCTGGGGTTCGAGTCCCTAACCGCCCACCATAGAAAGATCCGGACGCAGTCCGGGTTTTTCTTATTTTTATAAAAATCACTCAACCAAGCGAATAGCTTCACATAAACCAACAAGCATGAGCCATAAGTTTATGTCTTTAATATTCATA
>CAMUQR010000057.1 GCA_947097085.1 uncultured Candidatus Saccharibacteria bacterium
AGCCGATCATCAGTGGCAATCACGAGATAGTCAGAACTGCCGACGTCGATATGATTATCATGTGGTGTGTTAGAAATGTTGGTTGTGTCGGTGAGTTCAGTCAGTAATTTATGAAGCGACTGCCAGTTGCCGATATCACTCCAGCGGAAATGACCCGGAATTAGCGCTAGCGGGTATTTTTTGGTGTTGATAAATTCAATCTCGTGAGCTTTTTCGGGTACTTGTAGAAAATCGCTTTCTAGACCTGAAGCAATAAATTTATCAATATTGTCTAAAATCGCTGGATCGGTTTCGTGGTAGGCTTTAAGTAAAGTATCTGCCCGATAGCAGTAATAAGCTGAGTTCCAATAGTACTGATTAGTAGATAAATAATACTCGGCGACCTTGCGTGATGGTTTCTCGACGAATTTTTCGACAGAATAAACGATTGGGTTATCTTGAATCTGAGCTTCGAGCTTAATATAACCAAGGCCGGTATTCGGTTCGTGCGGTTTGATGCCGACAATACTGATGTAATTAGGGTTGTTGGTGACGAACTTAAAAGCGTCTTTGACAGTTTGTTGAAAAACCTCCAAATCTTGGACAGCGTGATCACTGGCCATACTAAAAATTATCGCTTCGGGGTCTTTAGTCTGGATGATACGCGTGGCGAGTGCATAAGCGGCGGTTGTACCACGCGCGATAGGCTCGGCGATAATGTTTTCAGCTGGAATATCAGGAAGTTGTTCCTGAATTTTATCCTTAAAACGCAAACCGGTACCAATGAAAATATTTTCAGCTGGAATAATCTCGCGGATGCGGTCAACGGTTTCAGCGATTAGGGGTTTGTCGCTGATGAAGTTCTGCATTTGTTTCGGTAGATCTTTACGGCTGAGTGGCCATAAACGAGTGCCGGAACCGCCGGCTAGAATTAACGCGTAGTGGTGATTGGTCGATTGCATATGCTCCTCAAATTTAACTTAATTACATTATATCATGAATAAAATTGGTTATTTTTTGGATAAATAACTGTTTATCGAATTGGCGGGCTTGTTGAGTGAGCTGATCGGTATCAAAAGTGGTTCGCTCGAACTGTTTTAGGGCATCAACCACTGCCTCGACAGTTTGCTCTTTAAAATAAATGCCATGGTGAGGTGGTTTGACGATATCGAGAGTGCCACCGACTCCATAAGAAATAACTGGCGCACCAGCGGCTAGGGCTTCAACTTGAACAATCCCGAAATCTTCTTCGGCGGGAAAAATAAAGCCTTTGGCTTGGTTAAGAGCTTTTTCGACCTCTTGATTCGAGGCGTTTCCTTGAAAATCACTGAAAAACTCGACAGTTGGACCGGCAATGGCTTGCAAATGTTGATGTTCGGGACCTTTACCGAAGACTTTGAGCGGGAGGTCGAGTTTGGTAGCGGCTTGGACGGCTAGATCGATGCGTTTATAAGGAACTTGGCGACCGAGGGCAACATAAAAATTAGCTCGCTGTTTCTGTGGTGAGAATCGCTCAACATCAACTGGTGGATGAATCACAATTGCGTCGCGCTGATAATAAGTTTGAATTCGTTGTTTAATAAAGTTAGAATTAGCGATAAAATAATCAACTTGTTGGGCGGCACGAAAATCTGCTCGACGTAGAGGCGGTACCATAATTGGCATTAACAGTCGAACAAAGAAGTTAATCACTGGGCTGTAGCCAGGATTACGGCGATATTCATAATAATGACTCCAATAATAGCGAATTGGCGTGTGGCAATAACAAACATGGATTTGGTCGGGGCGAGTTTTTTTGACTTGTTTTGCCTCGGCTGAAGAGCTAGAGATAATAATATCATAATCAGATAAATCAAGTTTTTGGAAGGCTTTAACGCGCAAGCTCGGGAAAAATTTATGAAGTTTACGTAATGGTTTGGGTAGTTTTTGTAAATAAGTAGTGCGGATGTCTAAATCGCGAAATAACGGCATCGCTTCTGGTACAAATGTGCTGGTATAAATTGGCGCATCAGGAAAAGCTTCATGAAGCGCAAGCACAACAGCTTCGGCACCGCCCATATTAGTCAACCAATCGCACACGATGGCAATGCGTGGTGTTGATGATTTAGCTTTGGCGGTCATTATTTTGAACCTCGACGTTTTAAAATCTCGAGTGGGGTTTTAATCAGAATCTTCAAATCCAGCCATAAACTCCAGTTTTGAGCGTAATAAGTTTCCAGTTCAATACGTTTTTCGAAGCTTAAATTACTGCGCCCTGACACTTGCCATAGGCCAGTGACGCCCGATTTAACGCTGTGGAGTAAAGCGGTGGTGCGATCTGAGAATTTCAGTTCTTGTGGCAAGATTGGTCGTGGTCCGACTAGACTGAGATTGCCCTTTAAAACGTTAATTAACTGAGGTAATTCGTCAAGTGATGTGGTGCGTAAGAATTGACCGAACTTAGTAATGCGTGGATCGTGGTCGACTTTGCGTTTGAGACGATATTCTTCGGCTAAATCAGGTCGCCCCATTTCTTCAAATTCCAGAGCGGCATCTTTGGAGCCGTATTGTGCACCCATCGAGCGGAATTTATACAAATCAAACGGTTGGGAGAAGCGACTGAGACGTTTGGAAGTATAAAAAATCGGTCCAGGATTGAAGATTTTTTGCAGTAAACAAATGAGCAAAAAAATCGTCCCCCAGATTGGCAGGAATAAAATTGTAATCACCAAGTCAAAGAAGCGTTTAATAATTTCACCCCAGCCAATCAAGGGTGTTTGATGAACTGAGAGAATTGGATAACCCATTAAAATTTCGATGGTGTTTTTGCCGTAATAAAACTCTGGTTCACCCGGTATAAACATATAATTAAGATGTTTGACCTGAGTGAGGTGGAGGATTTTATGGTTGCGACTAGCGGAATCATACATATCAGTCTGAATAATGGTCATAATTTGGTCATTATCGAGGTTATTAAGCGCAGTTTCAAGGCGCGGATAGTATTTAATGCCGTCAAGTTTAATACCGGTGGAAGCAACTAAATCATAGCCACTGCGTGGATTATAGGCGAGTTGATTTAAGAGACTGTCGGCAATTTCGTTTTTACCAATTAATAAGACTTTTTCGGTGCCGATATTTTTTGTAAATAAATAACCTTGGATAAAGTTAAACAATTCTCGCGCAAAAATTAAGGCGGTAATTGATCCAAATAACACATAGAGCGTCACTAAGCGTGCTGGGAAGATGTATTGTCCGGTGATGTATTCCCAGCCAATAATCAGTAAAATCCCGAGGCAGTTGCCGATAATAATGCGCGCCCAAGAAGCGATGCGTTGGCGGTAAATACGGGTGGAATATAAGCCTAGATTTAAAAACCCCAGAATCCATAGTGGAATTACCACAAGCGAAGAGAATAAAAATTCTTTAGCGTAAACTGGATA
This sequence comes from uncultured Candidatus Saccharibacteria bacterium, assembly GCA_947097085.1. GTDB lineage: Bacteria > Patescibacteriota > Saccharimonadia > Saccharimonadales > Saccharimonadaceae > CAMUQR01. The sequence goes on from CAMUQR010000057.1 coordinate 3,399, forward strand.
CAATAAAGGGCGGGGGTCGTATTTAACGCGGATTAAATACGACAAGCTAAAAACTAAACTAAGAACTATAAAGTCAATCGCTAACAGGATTAATTTGATGGATTTAGAATTTCGTTTCATTTAACAGATATTATATAATAATATCTATGCAAAACCAATTTTTAAAAACTCTTACTCGAAACTTGTCAGGTTGGTTTTTGGTATTGGTGCTATTGCAAACGCCGATTAT
>CAMUQR010000058.1 GCA_947097085.1 uncultured Candidatus Saccharibacteria bacterium
AAGTCAGCCAAATGCGTTAAGCGGTAAAAATTAAAATTATCAGTCAAACCGTAGCGCCCTTGGTCATCTTTTGGCAAAAATTTCTTACGCCAGTCAGTCAAATCGGTTAATTTTCCGCTGGCAGTGGCCTGATCGAGGGCTTTTAAGAGTTCGTGGTGCGGATGAAATGAGATTGGCTGAATTTGAGGCAATGGAGATTGAACTGTCGGTGTTAAAATCTCGGCCAGCTGTTGATAAAGTTCCATCCCCTGTTCAAATTTAAACTGAAATCGCTTGATGTTTTTAGTTAAATCGTGAATTAGTGGATTGATGCGGTCAAGTTCAGCTTGGTTGAAGCGCGCAATTTGCCGGAGATCTTGTGGCCCGAGCAGGGCGTTTTTACACTCGCCAATAGTCGCTATAATATCGCGATTGTCGATTTTGGCTAAAATATTATTGCTAGCCATAGTGCTTTTGAGTTCGTCGATCAACTGATATTGAGTGATTGGGTCGATAACGGTTTGGAGGTTTTTATCAGCAAAAAAATCTGGAAATTGACTAATAATCGTCTGCGCAAAGCCATGATAAGTATGAATCGCCACCTGGTAAGCCGCTTCGCCGATGAATCGACTGAGACGATCACGCATATTTTCGGCGCCGTTCTCGGTAAAAGTCAAACACAAAATCGCACTCGGTGGCGTGTCGGTGGCTTCGAGGATTTTCATGGCGCGTGCCGACAAAAGTTGTGTTTTGCCAGTGCCAGGGCCAGCCAAGACTAACAGTGGTCCATCGATAGTATCAACAGCCAAGCGCTGTTCGGGGTTGAGTTGATCATAAATCGTGTTCATTGCTTTTATTGTAGCAGGTTTGGGTCAGGCGCTCTAGAGATTTTGTGGTAAAAATGGTAAAATAACCCCATGAAACTATCGCTGAATCAAATTTTAGCTATTGAAAATCAAATTGCCGACGAATTTGCCGTGCAATTAGAATTAGCGGAAGTGATCGCATATGAAATTGCGGTGTCTCGTTCGGCGACCATGACAGTATTTTTGGCATCAGATGATAATTTATACGCGCTGATTAATGTCAAAAATCGGGCGGTGTTGGCTGACATTATTAAGATGCTCAGCTTATCGGGTCTGGTGGCGGAGCGTTTTTTTGCGCCCTATGGCAATCAGAACTATTTTTATGAAATTGGTGTTGAGCAGTATAAACAAGTCTATCCCGGTCGGCAGTTAGTCAGCGAACAGGATTTGGCGTTTTATAAGACGCTTGCCCCTTATAACCCCGCCCTGGTGCAAATTAAACAAGTGAAAAATGGTCGTATTAAGACCTTTGACGCTGATGTGAAAGGTAATTGGCGGGTATATTGTAAATTTTACTACAATAAAATAAGTGTGAAATAATTTTTAAAAAAGACAATGACAAAAGTAGACAATTCTAAAACTCGGCTCAATAAGGGCATGATTATCACCGTGGTGCTGATCGGGGCGATGTTTTTCTCGGTGGTGTGGTCAATTGACGGACCTGATAAGCTGTTAAAATCGATTTTAGCGGCGAATCCACTGTGGTTGACGCTGGCGACTGTGGTGTTTTTAGGGTCGTGGCTAGCAGAAAGTCTGGTGCTACATATTTTAACTAAACAACTGCTAAAGGCTGACCAACCACTTAAAGAATCATTATTGCTCGGCATTATCGGTAAGCTGTTTGATTATGTGACACCGATGGCTACGGGCGGTCAGCCGGTGCAAGTTTTGCGGATGTCGCGCCAAGGCATTTCAGTGGGCGGAGCAACCTCGGTGATGTTGTTAAAATTTATCACTTTTCAGATGATTACTACGGCGCTGTCGTTAATGGCATTTGTGGCGGGATTTAATTTTTTTGGGCGCATTAAGCTCGGTTTTGGGGCGATGATTATTGTCGGCATGGTGATTAATGTGACGGTGATGTTTTTACTACTATCAACAATTTTTGCGGCCAAAAAAATCGCCACACTCGGTGAGAAAATCATTGGTTTTTTGGTTAAAATTAATGTAGTGAAAAACCAGCTGGTAGCGGTCGAAAAACTCCATCGTGAAGTTGAGACTTTTGCTGATAGTTCACGCCTAATTTTCAAAAATAAAGCTCTACTGTGGCAAACGCTGGGTTTGACGCTTCTGCAAGTGGTATTGTTTCATTTGGTGGCGTATCTCGTGTTTGTGGCGCTCGGCGCACCACTCAATTTGTTGTGGTTGGCGTTTTTGGCGAGTTTGTTCGTATGGATTGGGACGGCATTTATTCCCCTGCCCGGCGCATCGATTGGCGTTGAAGCGGCGTTTTATTTATTCTTTGCGGCGGTTTATAAAGACGGTGCGGCGATTGGCTTGGCAATGATGGTTTGGCGAATTGTGACGTATTATTTGCCAATTGTGATTGGGATGATTGTATATGTCAAGGACAAACACGGTAAAGTTAAAGAGGTATATTAGTGGCGAAAACGCAGTTTTTTGAAGTAAAATTAGGCTCAGTGGTTGGTGGTGGTCAGACGATGGCTGATGTAATATTGGCGGATGGCACGGCTAAAAAAGCTTTTATTTGGGGCGGATTGCCTGGCGAAATAGTGCGGTTTCGAGTGACAAAAAAACGAGCTGGCATTATCGAAGGTGTGGTGACGGAAGTTCTTCAATCGGTGCCGGAGCGTGTAACGCCTCGTGATGAGCTGGCATATTTGGCGACTAGTCCGTGGCAAATTTATGACTGGCAATTCGAGTTGAAAACTAAGGTAGAATTGATCCGTCAAGCGTTTGTTGATCATAAAATTATGATTGACACGCCAGCTATTCAAACCGATCACCAGCAACAATATCATTATCGCAACAAAATGGAGTTTACATGGTGGTGGGACAATGATATTCAGCGCGTGGAGTTAGCACATTATCAGCGAGGTGCTAAAGGTAAAGTTATCACCGATGGCTCAAGTCTGGCGCGACCCGAAATTAACCAAACAGCACGCCAAATTCGTGATTTAATCAATGCGAAAAACTGGCAAGTACGTCAGCTCAAAACTGTTCTCCTGCGCGCTAATCAGTCTGGCCAAGTCGTGGCGCAATTATATGTGACCGATGAACAATTGGCATTTAGTGAGACGGAATTTACAAACTTAGGTATCACAGGATTAGAGCTGATTTATTCTAATCCGAAAAGCCCAGCCAGTGTGATTTCAAAACGTTTACAAGTTTTTGGTCAGATGCGTTTGTGTGATGAATTGAGTGGGCTGGAATTTAGCTATCCGGCCGAGAGCTTTTTTCAGATTAATTTACCGGTGTATCAAATGGCGTTGGATCAGATTAGTGTAAGCTTGTTAGACGAGCGACCGGTGGTAGATTTGTATAGTGGCGTTGGGACGATTGGTTTGAGTGTGGCTGGTGAACGTCAGCTGAAGTTAGTGGAGATTAATCAATCAGCGGTCGCTGAAATGCGCCAGAATTTATTAAAACTCGGTCGCAATACATCAGAAGCGATATTAGCACCGGCTGAACAAGCGTTGGATTATATCACTAGCGATTGCCAACTAATTGTTGATCCGCCACGTGCTGGTTT
>CAMUQR010000059.1 GCA_947097085.1 uncultured Candidatus Saccharibacteria bacterium
GCGAGACGATCAGATTGAGAACATTCAGCTCTTCTTCACTCAGATAATTCTTAGCGACTTCGACATCGTCCGAAGTAATATAATCACCTTTGAAATTCGTCAGCCCCATATTAGGCTTCTTGGCATCCGCCCGCTCATAAACTAGCTCAGCCGCAGTTTTGCCGTGCGCCGCAACATGCATCTTATTTTGCACTGTCGCAAAGAATCGCCTGGTTAGCTTAGCGTCCTTTTGATAATCAATGCTCGTCGCATAGATATCCGTCACCTGCTGATACAGATTACGCTCGCTACTACGGATATCGCGAATGCGCTGGAGGAGCTCTCTGAAATAACGCCCACCACCTTGCTTTAGCCTCTCGTCATCCATCGTAAAGCCCTTAATAATGTATTCACGCAGCCGCTTAGTCGCCCACTGGCGGAACTGCGTGCCACGCAATGACTTGACACGATAGCCGACAGAAATGATGACGTCAAGATTGTAATAATTCGTCGGCTTTGTAGAAAATTCGGAAATTCCGAATTTTCTCATTGTTGCCTCTTCTGATAGCTCTTTTTCTGTATAAATATTCTTGATGTGCTCGTTAATTGTTGGCTTAGACTTACTAAATAACTCAGCCATTTGCTCTTGTGTCAGCCAAACCGTCTCGTCTTGAATTTGGACATTGATGGAGACTTTGTTGTCAGAAGTTTTATAGAGGATGAAATTGTTCACTGTCCATTCTCCCGGGTGTCGTGTATATCTTTATATATACCTAAAGATATAGTGGTTTTAACCAAACTGTACGTCACGAATATTGCATATAGTGTCGAGAATATTGCTCCTAAAATCAGAAACTTGTTCTCTGTTTTTATAGCTAAACAAAATCCTACATATAGAATAGACGTCAGGTACACTACACAGGAATACCAATAATGGAATAATATATTGCTTTGTTTACCCATTTTAGCTAGAAGTTTACCAAGTCCAGTCTCAGAAAAAGCCATCATTATAGCCAAGGCTGCAAATACAAAGGAAAACAGTCCTACTAAAACATTTAGTATCGGCTCCAAATCAATGGAAACTATCGTCATATTGATAGTCGCTCTTTCTATCGCTATAGTTATAAAAAGAGCAAGCATAAAGTCAACTGACATAAATATTCTACTTATGCCAAATTGAAATAGGTTACGAAAGAAAGAGTTATACATTTCTTTGATCCTTATCCTTAAATCGCTTCATCACTATATTTATTACGGTACTGTTGTCTAGATCTTCACCAATTTCAAGCTTGTCTATTAAATTATCGCCAAGTTGAAGCGTGTACGCCTTGTCGTTGAGGTCAAAACCATGAATAGTGCCGCTGCCGTATCCAGCCGCTGCCATCATCAAAGACTGACGAACAATTGATTCTGGAGATTTGATGTCTAGCTTACCATCTTCCCCAGCTCGATAAGTAAACTGTGCATTTTTCACATTTGACTTCTGAAGCTGATCGTCAAGCGGTTTGAATTCATCGTTGGCATGAGGATTGGTCGCTACAAGTTTAAAATTAGCAAATTTTGCTGATGAGAATTTATTAAGTTTTTCAATAATCCTATCGTCATCGTAAGTATAGTCTATAACTGGTTCGTATTCCTTCGTTGTTTTAAGGAATCCAGCAACAAGAACTTTTTTTATTTGATTAATTGTCACCATTTTTGACACTTCAAATGCCGCAAGATTCAGACTCACACATATATAAAAACTGCTTTCCTGATTCTTTACCTCATTAACCTCTGACTCCCTCTCTTCCTTCGTCTCCTCGCTAATTGTTATATACTCCTGGCTAGGAATAATTTTTACAATCTTACCAATAATTACTTCAAGTCCATCCACCTGTTCTTTAGTGATAGACCTAATAAACCAATGATACGAGTCAGTGGAAATAAATCCATTACTTTCTTCTATATCACGCAAATCATTTTCTATATTATCTTTAAAAAAAGCTCCAAATAAACCATTGTAATGAATCCTAGCAATGATAAATTTTCTCATCACACCACCTCCACCTCTACACCCTGCCGCTCGGCTTGCAGGAGTAGGTTTACTTTTAGATTTATGTCGTCACCAAAGGCTCGGTCGATGAGGATGATGGATGCTGGTTTGGTGTCGAGGATGGTCGCAAATAGTTCTTCCGTCATGGAGTGCGCCAGACACATAGCCAGCTTTTCGGAAGGGATGAAGTAAAAATTATCGTGCTGCTCAATCTTCGCCAATGGTGAAACACCACGCTTGAGCAGGAGCTCGGTTAGTAGGTCATCATCAGTTGCGCCCTCCTCCAGCGGGTCGAGATTAGCAAGCGCCTGCTGGCGAATCTCCTCCGGTTCAGAAACCAGCTCGTTCCACTGCTTGAAATTACTATCGTCTACCCGATATGCCCGAAAGCCAAGGTCAAGCGGGACATCACGAGACACTAGCTTGTCTGCCTGGTCAGCCCGGATTTTGGCGCCCGCCCGGCGGATACGCTCACGAGCGATGTCAGCGATAGTGCGGTAGCCAGATTTATACGCCTCCGACTTCTCGTCAGTCAGCTCAGGTAACTGCACGCAAATCCAGCGGCGATTGCCGCCGTCTTCGGCGTTAAGTTCGGCAACGGCATGAGTGGTGGTGCCAGAGCCAGAGAAGAAGTCGAGAATAATATCGTCGTCATTAGTACACAAACTCGTTAGCTGCTTAATCAGCTTAACCGGTTTTGGATAGTCAAAATACGCAACATCGTCAAATAAATCCTTTACTTCTTTTGTTGCATCTTGCGAGTGTCCAACATCAGCATATTTCCAAACCGTCATTGGCGTTACGCCATCTTTGACCTCTGATAAAAATCGTTTATACGCAGGAACGTTGTTACCGTCTTTTCCGAACCATACACGATTATCAGCTATCAATTCGTTTGTACGTTCTTGAGAGAATACCCATGACCTACCACTAGGAGGCGATACTTGCCTTCCGCTTGGTGTCGTGATCTCATAAATATTCTTTAAATTTGCTGGGCCAACAGAAAAATCACTAAGCTTATATGGGCCACGCGGATCATTGTCTGGATTTTTATATCGTGCATCAGCCGCCTCATTGCGCTTTAAAGACAGTTTATCCAACAAATCAATATTACGCGCGAAACAAACGATATAATCATGGCTCTCCGAAAAATGATGTTTCAGATTAACTGGCGCATAGGCTCGTTCCCACACAATCTGCGCTACAAAATTCTCCTCCCCAAATATCTCATTCATCATCAAACGGAGGTTATGGACTTCGTTGTCATCGATAGAGACGAAGATGACGCCGTCTTGGCGAAGCAGGTTGCGTGCCAAAAAGAGGCGTGGATACATCATGTTCAGCCAGTTGCTGTG
>CAMUQR010000060.1 GCA_947097085.1 uncultured Candidatus Saccharibacteria bacterium
TACGTCAATATGGTAGCCGCTGGTGAAACCGGAGGTATTCTGGACGACATTTTGAAACGATTAGCCTTGCAACAAGAAAAAAACTCATCCATGAAGAAAAAGATTAAAGGGGCTATGACATACCCAATCGTTCTTTTGGCAATAACCATCATTGCATTCTTTATTTTGATGACCTTTATCATTCCAGTCATCGGTAAGACTATTAAAGACATGGGTGGGCCAGATGCTAAGCTGCCGCTGCTCACTGAAATCATGCTCGGCATTAGCGACTTTATGGTGTCATTCTGGTATTTGATTGTCCCGGCATTCATCGGCGGAATTTGGGCACTAATTCGCTACATTAAAACCCCAAAGGGACGCGTTAAATTCCACCACATCATCATTAAGGTTCCTGCGGTTGGGGCAATTGTTAGAAAAGTAGCAATTGCAAGATTCACAAGAACCTTCTCCGCTCTCATCGGCGCCGGCGTAGCCGTGTTAGAGGCTCTGGACGTCACCTCCCGCGCAGTTGGCAACGTTGTCTACGAAGAATCCTTGAAGGAAGCCACCAAGCGCGTCCAAAATGGTGAAGTCTTGTCGAGGATTATCGCCGAGAGGGATGATTTGTATCCACCAATTGTTGCTCAGATGCTATCTGTCGGTGAAGAGACTGGACAAACAGACAAAGTGCTTATCAAGGTTGCCGACTTTTACGAAGAAGAAGTTGACACTGCGATTGACGGAGTCAGTTCCATTATCGAGCCAGTAATGATTGTGGCAATGGGTGGCGTGATTGCTTTGGTGGCAGTCAGTGTGATGGGGCCAATTACCAGCATGGCAGGACAAGTTAAGGGATAGTTTTTCAAAAAAGCTTATGCTATAATACTGGTATATAGGTGGGAAGAAGAAAGTGTCGAGTATATTTTATAGAAAAAAACCAATAATCGGCTTAGATATCAGTAGAACGAGCATTAAAATTATGTCAATTGACAAAACTCGTATGCTGGTTCATGGTTATGGCTCAATTAACCTTGACTCCCAACAAAATGATGGCAATTCTAATGATAACGTTGAATACCTAGCTCAAAACATAAAAGAGCTATTAAAGAATAACATTGTTGGACAGATTGACAGTAATCGCGTAGCTATTGGTATTCCAACCAGCCGAACATTTTCGCGGACATTCACCCTGCCCATGAAAGAAGAAGCTAATATAATTAGTGCGGTAAATCTGGAGGTTGAACAGTATATTCCAGCTCCACTTGATTCACTTTATGTAGATTACAGAATTATCAATCGCTCAAAAGATGAGCTTAGCGTGCTAATGTGTGCCGCTCCAAAAAAGATGATTGACAGCATGCTAGATGCCGCGCAGCGATGCGGATTAGAAGTTGCAGCTATCGAGCCAAATATTAATGCGATATCAAGGCTCCTAAAGAAAACCGAAGAAGGCATGCTACCAACAGTTATCGTTGATATCGGTACATCAGCTACCGACATAGCTATCTTAGACTCTGATATCCGCGTGACTGGAGGGTCTAATGTTGGCGGCTACACGCTAACCCTAAACCTAGCTAAGAAAATGAACGTGCCAATTGAAACTGCTCATCAATTTAAAGTCCTAAATGGGCTCAATCCTGGACCAAGGCAAGCTCGCATTACCGGAGCTCTGCAGCCAAGTCTGCATAAAATGACTAACGAGATTAAACGCGTTATGCGATACTACACCGACCGATTCCCGGATGAGAGAAAAATTGAACAGATACTTATCGTTGGTGGCGGCGGAAATGTGCCAGGAATTGGAGAATTTTTCACCAATGAGCTATTAATGCCAGCCCGCGTAGCCAGCCCATGGCAGTTATTAAATTTCGGTAATCTCGAACAGCCAGCCAAACAATTGAGGTCCCAGCTTTCGCCCGTCGCAGGACTAGCGCTTATTCGACAGGAGGATATTTATGATTAATCTTCTGCCTCCTCAAGAAAAAAAGCAGATCAGAGCCGGACGGGTCAATATAATACTAAGGCGATACTGCATAATATCATTGGTATTTGCCGGCTTGTTATTCTTAACAATCGGCGGATTTTATCTATTCCTAGAAAACAGTAAAACAGCAGCCCAAAACAATATTAACGAAGGAAACGCCAAACTAGCTCAACACCAATCAACTCAAAAAGACGTTGATGGATTTATAAAAGACCTAGCTGATGCTAAGGCTATTATTGGCAGCGAGGCTCACTACTCATCAATTATTCCTAAAATTGCCCAGCACATTCCGTCTGGTATAGTTTTAGAATCACTAACCTTAGACACTTCCGCTCTAGATAAACCAATATCATTAATCGCACTTGGAAAAACTAAAGACGACTCTATACGACTAAAAACAAATCTTGAGAAATCAGAAATTTTTAAAGATGTCCACCTAGAAAGCATAGTATATAGCGACGGAAAAGCAGAAAAGTCCTCAGACTACCCCGTCGTAATAACGATTAGTGTTACGCCGAAGCCGGAGGTGTTAAAGCAATGAAAAAAGTATTAAATGCCAGCATCATGCGCATTATTATGACATTACTGCTCATTGTTATTCTGGCTGCAATGATTGGCGCTGTAACTTTTGCCTACTCATTCCTCAGTAAAGCATCAGAAGACGTCGGAAAAATGCAAAACGAAGCAGTAGCTATTGACTCGAAAATACAGAATCTGCTTGTCCTAAAAGATCAGCTCGACAAAAACTCTGACATTGCTAAAAAAGCTAAAAATATAGTTTCCGAGTCAAAGATGTATCAATATCAAAATCAAATTGTACAAGATTTATCAACCTATGCCGACCGCGCAGGTATTCCAATTCGCTCGTTTACTTTCCAGAGCGATTCAAAAAATTCAGCCCAATCTCCAGCCGCAAAAAAGAAAACCAATACTGGACCGGCTGGCATTAAAAGCACCTTCGTATCTATCCAGCTAGGTGAAAAAATTGACTACGTACGTTTTCTGCATTTCCTTAATTTGATTGAGAAAAACGTTACTCGTATGCAGCTATCAGGCGTTGCGATTTCCAGAGCACCAGACAGTCGCGAGGTGTCAGTCCAAGAATTTGAAGTAAAGGTGTACACAAGATGAAACCATCGATATCAGAACAGCTTGAACCAATTATAAAGCCTCTATCAAAGTTTCTGTGGCGATTTCATGTTATGATCTACAGCATAGCCGTCATCGGAGGACTGTCAATTGCTATATTTACCTTAAGCGGTCTCCTTTCAATATCTAGTGAGCCAGCCCCAGCTTCATCA
>CAMUQR010000061.1 GCA_947097085.1 uncultured Candidatus Saccharibacteria bacterium
TATTGGTTTCTTGTTAGTGACCAGCTCCACCATTTTGGTTGGATCACTCTTTCCAACCGCCCAAGACGCCGCTCAGTTCTTCATGCCAGTATTATTTGGCACTTTGATCCCAATGTATCTAATGAATGCTATTCTCTCGGGTGTTAATAATATGCTGATTACGATTTTGAGTTATTTTCCACTTAGTTCGCCGACTACCATGCTAATTCGTAATATGGCAGGCAATCTCGACGTCAAAGAAGGCTTAATTACTCTAGTGGTAATGATTGTTTTCAGCGTAATTATGATGCGCCTTGCCGTGCGCTCGTTCCAACGCGGTGCCTTTGAATATTCCAAAAAAGGTTCATTTAAAGAAATCATGCGCGAGCTATTTAATTAGTTTTCAAATAAAAACATCAGTTATTCAACTGATGTTTTTATTTACTTAAAAATGCTACAATAAGCATATGAATTATTACAACGAATCCGTCAAAGCCAGCCTGCTCAAGCTCAAAACTAGCACCAACGGCCTAACCACCGCACAGGTTAACGCCAATCAGCGCAAGCACGGCAAAAATGCCATCAAACTTGAAACTAAATCTTTTTGGCAGAAGCTAATTGAGCCGTTTGCTGACGTTTTTATGGTGATTTTATTGATTGCAGCTGGAATTAGTTGGCATCAAGGGCATATTTTTGACACTTTAGTTATCGGTATTGTAGTAATTATTAACGCGGGGATTTTTTATTTGCAAAGCCATTCTACTGAAAAAATCCTGCGCTCACTCAACAAACAAGCCTCACAACCAGTTGTGGTTAAACGTAATGGCGGACTAATTAAAATCGACAGCGAGGAGCTGACAGTCGGTGATATTTTATATTTGTCAGAAGGCGATAAAGTGCCGGCCGATGGACGAATTATCGAGGCTGAGCGGGCTCGCGTTGATGAATCAATGCTCACCGGTGAGTCGCTCCCAATTTCTAAAAACAACCTCAAAATCGCCGGTCATAAAAAAGTTTATGAACAAAAAAATATGATTTTTTCGGGGTCGTTTGTGGTCACTGGCAATATCACCGCAGTTATCACTGCCATTGGTATGAATACGGAATTTGGTAAAATTGCTAGTTTTTCGAAACCAACCACTACCATCAGCCCAATCCAGACTAAAATTAACAAACTGGTCACACAAATTATCGTCGTGGTTGCGATTGTAATGGTGGGAATTTTAGGATTCTTCATCTATAACGGCACTAGTTTGGAAGAAAGTTTGACGTTTGTGCTAGCCACGACCGTATCAGTAATTCCGGAAGGATTGCCAGTGGCAATTACTATTATTTTAGCGTTGAGCATGAAACGCATGGCCAGCGAAAAAGCCCTGGTACGCAACTTGCGCTCAATCGAATCAATCGGTCTAGTCAATGTTATCGCCACCGACAAGACCGGAACTTTAACCAAAAACCAACTGTCGATCGTCAACACTTGGTCACTCAAGAAATTCGCCAAACCTTTTCTCACTGCAGTCTGGGGTTCAATGGTCGTCAGTGAAACCAATCATTTTCCTGATCCGCTCGACAAGGCGATTTATGAATTTTCCCGCAAAAACAAACTAGTGGACGATACTTTAAAATTAGTCCGCACTATGCCGTTTGACCAAGCCTTGACTCTCAGTGGGGCAATCTACCAGTCTGACAAAACCACTGAGGTATTCATCAAAGGCTCACCCGAAAAAATCATGGCAATGTCTAATCTGCGTCCTGATCAAATTACCACCATCAATCAAGCCCTGAGCGATATGATTCTCAATGGCAGTCGGATCATTGCCATCGCTAAATGCAGTTCCAAAACACTGATTCACGATCTTGAGCAAGTCGAAGAACTCGAGTTTTTAGGCTTAATCGAACTAGCCGATCCACTACGTCCCGAGGCCAAGTCTGCCGTGCGTCAAGCTCAACAAGCTGGTATTAAAGTCGTGATGGTCACTGGTGACCATGCTAAAACTGCTTACAATATCGGCCGACAGCTCGGCATTACCACTCGCGAAAGTGACGTGCTTGACATGAGTCAAATTCACGATTATGACGCGATTGATTTTGAAGAAAAAGTCTTAAGTTGTAGCGTGTTTGCACGAGTCACACCTGAAGCTAAGTTTAAGCTTCTACAAGCACTCAAAAAATCCAACATCACCGCCATGACCGGCGACGGTGTCAACGACACGCCAGCTCTGGTCGAATCTAACACTGGCATCGCCATGGGCTCCGGCTCCAGCATTGCCAAAGATGCCAGTGACATCATCATTCTCGACGATAACTTCAAAACTATCGTCACCGCCGTGAAAGAAGGTCGTACTACCGTTCACAACATTCGTCGGATTTTGTTTTATCTGTTCTCGACTAATTTAGGCGAATTACTGACTTTTATGACAGCGTTGCTGCTACGTATGCCATTACCCCTGGCCGCGGTACAGATCCTATGGGTTAATCTTATGACCGACACCACTTTTGTGATTCCGCTTGGCCTCCAGCCCGCCCAAGACAATATTATGAAAGCCAAACCAAAATCGCCAGATGCGCCACTCCTTAATCGCTCTTATTTGCTACGTATTGCGCTGGTCAGTATTGCGATGACTGTGCTAACTATCAGTATTTATCGCTTATTTGAGCCACAGGGCGTCGCTTATGCCCGCACTATGGCGTTTACCGCACTGGTCGTCAGTCAGTGGGCTAATGCTTATAACGCTACCAGCTTCTCGCTGTCAGTGTTTGATCCAGCCAAAAAACGCAATCGTTTGATGAATAGTATCCTAATAGTGTCAATTATCGCACACCTAGTCGTTATTTTTGCGCCAATTAACACGATTTTACAGCTCACAGCTGTCAGCCTGATCGACCTTGGACTAGTGGCAATTATCAGCACCGCCACAATTGTCGTACTCGTGGAAGTTCACAAACTCATCAATCGCTTTTTATACTTCCAACCGTTTTATAAATAACGATCATCTTAATTGCATGCGTAGCAAAGGTTATAAATCTATATAATGAATAACAATAGCCAGACGATCAATAAGAAATACACAAACCCCATA
>CAMUQR010000062.1 GCA_947097085.1 uncultured Candidatus Saccharibacteria bacterium
CCTCACCATAAGCTGGCGCGATATGCACGATGCCCGTACCTGACTCGTGCGAGACGAAATCCGCCGCGTAAATGGTGTGAATCTTGTCATTTTCTGGCCAGGTCGAGCCAGTAGCCAGCGGCTGGTATTTCTTACCCACCAATTCGCTACCCGGGAATTTACGTAATACTTCGTAATCAAGTGGCTGGTGCTTTTCGTCTTGTAAAGTACGCTCGAAAGCTTCTTCGGCGATAATCAGCTTTTCACCATCCACCAACACCTCACAGTACGTCATCTCTGGATTAACCGCCAGTAAGAGGTTTGCTGGCAATGTCCACGGTGTGGTGGTCCAGGCAAGGATCGAGTAATCGCTATCGACTAGTTTAAACTTCACATACACACTCGGGTCGGTTACTGTTTGGTAGGCGTCGTTATCCATAGTCACTTCAGCCTTGCTAACAGGGGTAGCAAACTTGGTGTCGTACATCAGCACCTTTTCGCCTTCGTAAATCTTACCCGCTTCGTAGAGCTGCTTAAATGCCCACCAAACCGACTCCATAAAATCCTTGTCCATGGTGCGGTAGGCGCCTTTAAAGTCTACCCAGCGGCCAATGCGGTCGATCACACCCTGCCACGTCTCACTATTGGCTACCATGCTTTCACGCGCCTTGGTAATGTATTTTTCCAGGCTGATGGTTGGCAAAGGATTGCCGTCCTTATCCAGAGGCGCTGGCTGGTCGCTATTCGTCACAATCTGCCGCCGATCCATAATATTCATCTGCTTTTCGACGAAGTTCTCTGCCGGCAGGCCATGACAGTCCCAACCCCAGCGACGCTCCACACGCTTGCCTTTCATCGTCCAGTAGCGCGGCACCGCATCCTTAACGATTGAGCTCAGTAACGTACCATGATGCGGTACGCCAGTAATAAACGGCGGCCCGTCATAAAAAACGTAGGCATTATCTGCCGGCCGCTGCGCCACTGACTTCTCAAACGTCCCGTCCGCCTTCCATCGCTGCACCCAGTCCTTTTCATATTCTGCCGCTCGGCGGCGTGTTCCGTGTTTGAATTTCATTACAATTTACCTCCCTCTTTAAATTTTGTTATAAATTTATCTAATGTATCAATTATTCTCTGGTAGTTTATAAAAACTTGTTCTCTATCAACTGTCGGATATTGACTAGCAAGCTCCTCAGCTTTGTAATTAAACTTCTTAAAACCGAGTTCTTTATTCAAAAAGCGCATCAGTTCCACACGCTTATCAACAGTATCAATATACCCGAAGTTGATTGACATTTGCCCATCTGAATATAGTGTAAAGAAAGAATTTTTATTAAACACAAAAAACCTTGGATTAACACTTGCCCTAGCCGCACCAGTGCCAAACATAAGCTTATCAGAACTTTCCACCACCCAATCATAAATCGCCAAAACTGCTCGCTTTTGATCTGGAGCTAGCTCATCGACTTTTACACGAAAACTCTGATCATCCCACTTACCACGCTTCTGTACAGTAGGGGTGCGCAAATTGACTTCCTTCCTTACTTCCGCACCATAGAGTTTGGGAATTACTACCTCAAATTCATCATGTTTATAAAAATCTAGTTCTACAGCATAAACATCAAATTTTGAATTTTGGTTGATGTACGAAATCAAATCCTTAAGACGAGCTTCTAACTTATCCATCATAACCACGAATTTAATTGATCCATCTTCTAAGTTTGATTTTATATTATCGAAAGCCAAATCAGATTCCGAATCCTCAACACCAAAAAAATCACAAAACTTATCTTTGAAGCCTTGGTCAAAATATTTGTAAGCATATTCATCCAACTGGCTAAAAAAGTCCTCTGCATTTGCATGATGTTTCCAAAGTGCCGCACCATAATCCATAGCTTGCGCTAAAACCGTGCGTTTATCAGGATTTTTGAAAAGCTTAGTTTCAATGACATAAATGTTGCCATACTCGTCGAAACCTAGTGCATCAATCGGGCCACTAGCGGTAGAGAACTCGCGTGCTACTATCAATAACCTAGCGTCCTCCTCAATCTCATAAATTGGTACAATTTCAGGATTGTTTATCAAATACTCTTGCATAGAATCTTCCTGCGCAAATTTCGATTCATTCAAAATCTCTGCATTTTGATCATTCTTTCGAAACACAATCGCCATATCTACCTTCCTTATTTATTATCCTTTAATTTCTTGCCATTAAATGTCCAATAGGCAGCACCTTGATATGCGCCACTAGCATTGCACTTACCTTTTTGCTGAAAGTATCACGAGTTAACGGTGATAATTTGTAAATCTCATCGCCATACTCAACTTCTCTTTCGCCAGCAACAGTTGCGCTAATCGTTTTATCTTGCGAAAAAGTGATCACATCTCCATTTTTTAAGCCTTTTTGATAAAAGCTAAAAAGCGCACTTTGCTTTCGTAGTTGCACTATTTCATCAATTTCACGTTCCTTATCAACATTTTCTGGATATACCACCTTCCCGTCAAAGGCTAAGAGAAGTTGTTTTGCCAATTCACAATCTAGCGCGAACAATTCACTATCACCAACTTGATGCTTACTGAAGATCTCGTGTAGTAAGTTCTCTTTATCGTCATAGTCTTCCAGCTCAATTGCAAAAAAACGCTTCAATCCAGTCACATTATGATAGCCATTAGCCTCCAGAAAACGCATTCGTTCCTTGTAATTTTTCGTGCCAGCTTTGCCGATTTTTATCAAACCAGAAACCGTTGTTGTCATTATGTAAACTATGCCTTTCATTTGCTCAATCCTTTCCTAATAATCTCTGTGCACTATCTATTCTTCCTACAATTAAAAATCACCTCTTTCGACCTCGAGAATCCGTATGGGTTTTACGGACGGTACCATCTCGATTCCAAAAGAAGTGATTCTCGCCAGAGACCCCTCGGCTAAGTACATAGGCCGGGGCGCGCCACTTGGTTCTTTTAGCACTTGATTATTGCTTTATCGCAGCATACGCGGCGGGGTCTAATCTCAGTTAGTAAAACCAATTTCTTCCCACAGACTTCACGGTTG
>CAMUQR010000063.1 GCA_947097085.1 uncultured Candidatus Saccharibacteria bacterium
ACGCTGAGCTGTCTGGAAAAAACTAAACAGCCTCGCTACAGTTGGGACAGTTGCATTCAAATCATTTATCTTCTCTTCACCAGCAATTTCAATCACTGCCGTCGTAAACAATGCCGTCTTAAAGCCAGCCTCTTTCAAAATTTCATTAATATAACAAGCAGTCGTAGTTTTCCCGTTCGTCCCTGTTACTGCAATAATTCTCAAGCCACGAGCTGGATTGCCATATCTTAGGCTAATCATCTTCGTCCGCGCAATCCGATAGGCATTTTCTGTTTTTTCCAAAGCTCCTTGAGGTAGCGTTTTTCTAGCAATTTTTACCAACTCGTTTTTCATAATACCCATTTTACCACTTATATTTGCTATAATAAAAACAAATGAGGATTTTGGGAATCGAATCCAGTTGCGACGAAACAGCGGCGTCAATAGTTGAAGATGGCGAACGTTTGCTTTCAAACGTCGTCAATTCACAAATCGATATTCATGCCGAATACGGCGGAGTTATTCCAGAAATTGCCGCACGTAGTCATTTGGAAGTCATAAATCCTGTCATTAAAAAAGCTTTGTCTGACGCAAATTGCACCTGGGATGATATTGACGCCATCGCTGTTACTTATGCACCGGGGCTCATTGGTTCGTTACTGATCGGCACGCTCGCTGCCCGCACTCTCGCTATTATCCACCATAAACCGCTTTATAAAATACACCACGTTGAGGCTCATGTATACGCTAATTTTATCAATCAACAATCTGGAGACTTATCCCTATCATTACCAAAAAAACAACCGTTATTCCCCCTGCTCTCATTGATTGTCTCTGGCGGGCATTCGCAACTTGTTCTCTTTAAGAATCATGGCGATTATCAACTCATCGGTCAAACTCAAGACGACGCCATCGGCGAGGCTTTTGATAAAGTCGCTAAAATCATTGGTTTACCTTATCCTGGTGGCCCAGCTATTGCTAAAGCGGCCGAACTCGGAGATCCACATGCTTTTCAGCTACCTATTGCGAAATTATCAGGCGAATACGACTTTTCCTTCTCTGGCCTTAAGACAGCCGTTTTAAGAGCCGTTCAGCGAGAAGTTGGAAAAGACTTTACTTTTCCTTCACACGAGCTTCCAGGGCTTGTAGACGATGAATTAAGGCATAATATGGCAGCCAGCTTCCAATACACCGCCATCAAAACTCTCATAGACAAAACCAAAAAAGCTTTTGACAATTTTCAGCCAGCTTCCGTCGTCATTGCTGGTGGTGTTGCCGCTAATCAAGAACTACGTCGCCAGCTACGCGAATCTCTACCAATTGAAATCGAATACACCCCTATTCAGCTCTGCACCGATAACGCCGCCATGATCGCTACGCTCGGCTATTACCGTGCTCAAATTGACCAGCCCGCTAACCCGTACGACCTGGAAGTACAGCCAAGTTTATCAATGACAGTAGTATAACGTTGTGAGGATTACAACATGAATCAACATTTTTTACAATCAACAGCCTGGGAGCAATTCCAAAAATCACTCGGTCGAAAAGTCTTTCACAACAGAGGTGATGGTTGGGAGTATTTTGCTATATTAGAACATGGCACGGGCAATTCTAGATTATATTGCCCTTTTGGTCCAACTGCCATCAATGAAGAAAAATTACAATTAGCCCTGCAAGACCTCACCAGCCTAGGTAAAAAACTCGGTGTGACATTTCTTAGAATTGGGCCAATCAATCCAAATTTCACTACGATACTACATGATGAATCATGGAAAAAAGCCACTTACGTTCATCTACAGCCAGAATATACTCATGTTATTGATCTCCATCAGTCAGAAGACGAGATTATAGCTAACATGGCGCAACCTGTCAGAAATTGCTACCGGAATTATCACAAAAAGGGCGTTACTGTCCATCAATCTCAAAATCCAGCTGATATCAAATATTTTCTTGAGTTAATCCATGAAGTTGCCAAAAGAACCGGCATATCGCCGCATCCAGATTCATACTTCCATAAACAAGCTAGCTCACTACTACCATCCAAAGATGCTTCGTTTTGGTACGCAAAGTGTAACGATAAAATAATTGCTACTGCCCTGTTTTTTGATTCAAAAACAACTCGAATTTACGCGCATGCAGCAGCATGCTCTACGCCAGAATACCGCAAACTTAATGCCGGCACCGCCCTACTCACCGAAGCTATTATCGACGCAAAGCATTGCCAGATGGATCAGGTTGATTTATATGGAATCGCCCCAGAAGATGCGCCAAAAAATCACCCCTGGGCTGGCTTTACAAAGTTTAAGCGATCGTTTGGCGGCAAAGATATCTATTCCGGTGCAACTTGGGAGTTGCCATTAAAACCGCTTCAATATTGGTTATACCGAGCTTACCAAACCATTAAAAAATAGCCCTCTTCTACTTGGTCGCACTACATAAAATATGTGATATAATTGAGATGTAATATAAACATGTGGAGAAAATTAAGGATATTATAAATGCAAGCTTTTACACGTGAAAAGTACTTGTATTTACTTTTGTCTTTTTTTCACATGAAAAAACCATGGAATTACTTATGCAGCTAGCCAAACAATACATACCAAATGATTACGAACCAAACATTTATGCCATGTGGGAAACTAGTGGCGCTCTAGAGCCGACAGGGTTAGGTAAGCCATATTCTATAGTTATGCCGCCGCCTAACGCTAATGGTAATTTACATATAGGCCACGCCTTGGATATGAATTTGAAGGACATTATGATCCGCTATCACCGTATGAAGGGTGATGATGCGATATTTATTCCTGGTGCCGATCATGCTGGCTTCGAGACTTGGGTAGTGTATGAGAGGGAATTGACCAAGCAAGGGAAGAGCCGGTTTGATTTTTCTCGAGATCAGCTCTATAGCCAAGTCTGGAATTTCGTCCAAGAAAAGCGCGGTAATATGGAACTACAACTGCGCGCTCTAGGTATTAGTGCTTCTTGGAAACATCTAACGTTTACCTTGGATAATAAAGTTATTAGCACTGTATA
>CAMUQR010000064.1 GCA_947097085.1 uncultured Candidatus Saccharibacteria bacterium
TGTGATGTACGATCCGATTCACATCACGTCTGAAATAGGAAAATTAAAAACAGTAATACTACATCGGCCTGGTGCTGAGCTAGAAAATCTTACACCAGAATATCTAACGGACTTATTATTTGATGATATCCCGTTTTTGCAGGATGCTCAAAATGAACATGACGAATTTGCTAATGTACTTCGTTCACGTGGTGTAGAAGTTTTATACCTTGATGAGTTAGTTTCTGAAGCAATTTCTACTCATGAGTTGCGCGAAAAGTTTGTTGATGAAATGCTAGCGTCATCAAAGCAATCTGAACGCCGTATTACCAAGGCTTTGCGTCAGTATCTACTTAGTATGAGTACACGTGATATGGTGCGCAAGATTATGTCTGGTGTGCGAAAAGACGAGGTGGCTTTACCGCCTGAACATCATCGCCAGCAATTACATGAGTTGGTCGCGCAAAGTAGTCAATCCTTCTATCTTAAGAGTGCTTATCCTTTTTATCTTGATCCAATGCCTAATTTGTATTTTACGCGTGATCCAGCGGCGGCAATTGGCAATGGATTGACTATTAATAAGATGCACTGGCCTGCTCGTCGACGAGAATCGTTATTTATGCGCTATATTATTAATCACCACCCGCGCTTTGCTAATAGTAATGTGCCTGTTTGGTATGATCGTGATAAGCGCTTCTCAATTGAAGGCGGCGATGAATTAGTCTTAAGTTCTGAGGTTATGGCAATTGGCGTTTCTGAGCGAACTACCGCTGAGGCGATTGAAATGATGGCAACTAAGCTGTTTGCTGGTTCTAACTTTAGAAAAGTTATTGCCATGGAAATTCCAAAATCCCACGCGTTTATGCATTTAGATACGGTATTTACTATGATTGATTATGATAAATTTACGATTCATCCAGAGATTCGTGATCGCGGTGGCAAGATGAATTGTTATGTTTTGGAAAAGGTCGATGGTCAAAAATATCCAAAGATCACTCATGAAACTGACCTTGAACATGTTTTGCGCGTAGCTTTGAGCTTACCAAAGGTTAACTTAATTGAATGCGGCGGTGGTGATCCTATTGCAGCGGCTCGCGAGCAATGGAATGATGGATCAAATACATTAGCTATTGCTCCAGGTGTAGTGGTAACTTATGATCGAAATTATGTAACTAATGAAAAGCTTCGCCAGTCGGGTGTTGAAGTTATTGAAGTTAAGGGTAGTGAGCTTGGTCGCGGCCGTGGTGGTCCACGCTGTATGAGTATGCCTATAGTAAGGGAGGATATTTAAATGGCACAAAGTTTGAAGGGTAGATCTCTTCTATCACTAAAGGATTATAGCCCAGATGAGATTCGTTTATTGTTGGATACCTCTAGGGAATATAAGCGTTTAAAGTATGCTGGCATTCCTCATCGAATCCATGAGGGCAAAAATATTGCGCTATTATTTGAAAAAACTTCTACTAGGACTCGCTGTGCATTCACTGTCGCTGCAAATGATTTAGGTGTAGCACCAGAATATTTAGGCAAAGACGATATTCAGCTTGGCAAAAAAGAGACGGTTGAGGATACTGCTAAGGTATTGGGCCGCATGTTTGATGGAATTGAATTCCGTGGTTTTGCACATGAGACAGTTGAGCAGCTGGCTAAATATGCTGGTGTACCAGTCTGGAATGGGTTGACTGATAAGTTCCATCCAACACAAATCCTGGCCGATTTTTTGACGATTGAAGAACATGTCGGTACTTTGCGTGGTAAAAAGTTAGTTTTTGTGGGTGATGGACGTAATAATATGGCCAATAGTTTAATGATAGGCTCAGCTAAGATGGGCTTGGATTTTAGAATCTTGGCTCCTCGCGAACTTTTCCCAGATCAGAATCTGACAGATGAAGCTTATAGAATTGCCGATGAAAACCATGCAAAGATAACTATTACCGATAACTTTGAAGAAGCTCTTCGCGGCGCAGATGTTATTTACACGGATGTTTGGGTATCTATGGGCGAAGAAGATAAATTTGAGGAACGTATAAATCAACTGCGACATTTTCAGGTTAACACCAATATGCTCCGTTTGACTGGCAACCCAGAAGTTAAATTCATGCATTGTTTGCCAGCCTTCCATGATACACTTACTTCTGTTGGGGCAGATATTAAGCAAAAGTATGGACTTGATTCTATGGAAGTTACTGATGATGTTTTCCGTAGTCGTGCAAGTATTGTTTTTGATCAGGCAGAGAACCGCATGCATACAATAAAAGCGGTTATTGCGCTGACGCTGTAATTTAAAGGAGTTATAAGGAGGCTCCAAAATGGTAGAAAAAGCTAAAAAAGTTAAGAAAAAACTTCGCTCTCCATCAGCATTTACGGTTCTTTTTGTGGTGATTGCTTTAATGGCGACACTAACGTGGGTTATTCCTTCTGGATCTTATATGACTAAACCAGATCCAAATAACTCAGAGAAAACCGTTCGTATTCATGGTACTTATAAGGAAGATTCAAAGGTAAGTACCAGTGTTAATGATAAGGGTGAAACTGTAACTACTGATGTACGCCAAGGTTTCTGGGATGCATTTATTTCTCCAGTCAAAGGTATGGCTGAAAAACTAGATGTGATTGTTTTTGTCTTAATCTTGGGTGGTTTCCTTGGTGTAACCATGAAAACTGGGGCACTTGATGCCACGCTAGGTGCGTTACTTAAGAAAATGCAAGGCAAAGAGAAGTGGCTTATTCCAATTTTGATGACATTCTTTGCTATTGGTGGAACAACTTATGGAATGCAAGAAGAAGCGGTTGCATTCTATGCCTTGATTGTACCTATTATGCTTGCAGCTGGCTATAATGCCATGACTGCTGTTATGGGGATAGTATTAGGTGGCGGTGTTGGTGTGTTAGGTTCAACTATAAATCCATTCTC
>CAMUQR010000065.1 GCA_947097085.1 uncultured Candidatus Saccharibacteria bacterium
GATATAGATTATGTTAAATATTGTGCTGGCTTTGATGGTGGTCGGGGCGGTAGATTTGTTCGATTCACCGTGGTTGGGGCTGGTGATTATCGCAATTAGTAAATGGCGCATTTTTGCTGTGAAAATTCGTTTCTGGTGGGCGAATCTTGCTTCGAACTTCACTGATGCCTTGGTTGGGGTGAGTTATGTGTTTTTAATAAGTTATCTTGGCTATGAACATTTTTATTATCAGTTGGGTCTTGCTGGCTTGTATCTGGTTTGGTTGTTGTTTATCAAACCAGGTACGACTGAAGTAAAAGTGATGGCCCAATGTCTGATTGCGATGTTCGTGGCGAATCAGACTTTATCGCTGTTTGCTTATAACTGGCACGTTGGACTATTTTTACTAGCAGAAATGTTTATTGCGTACAATGTGATGGGGCATTATCTGCGCAATTCTGATTTTGAAAGTCAATATACTCGGCTAATGAGCGGAATTTGGGGGCTGATTATGATGGAATTGGCGTGGATTTATTGGCACTGGACAGTCGGTTATACTTTTTTGGCTGGTGTGAAAATCTCGCAGTTTGCGATTGTTTCAACGGTACTTACCTTGTTAGCGCATAAAGTGCTGTATTTTATGAATCAAGAACCGGGTATTGAACGGCGACAGGCACGGCTAGATATGATTGCTTCGAGCATATTCGCGGTTATTTTAATTATTGTGATGATTGTATTTTTCTCTAAACCAGTGACTACAATCTAATTTTTAATAAAGAGTAAAGGAGAAAGATGGACAAAGAAGCAAAAGATACAAACGAACCAATTAAAGTGGAAACTCATGTGATTGATCAGCAATCGCATGCGAATCGTACGAAGGTTAAAATTTTAAAGATTTCGACGTTGGTAAATCTGGCATTGTTGGGACTGTTGGCGCTACTGTTGGTGCCGGCTGTTTGGGTGCGCATGAATAATCCTCAGTCGACTGAGAAAAAACCAACCACGATTCAGCAATCAGCTGTTGATAAAAACAACCAGAACTTCAGTGAGAACTCGATTAGTTCGGTAGTCGAAAAAGTTGCCCCGAGTGTGGTGTCGATTGTCACCGCCTCAGTCAATCGTTATACGATGGACACGGAACAGAGCGGAGCCGGAACTGGTGTAATTTTGTCAGATACTGGTTATATTTTAACCAACAAACACGTGGTCAAAAATTCAACTCAACTCAGAGTAGTGACTAGTGATGGTGAAACTTATGATGATGTCAAAGTGGTTTTTCAAGATCCGTTCAATGATTTGGCGTTTTTGAAAGTCGCAAATCCGAAGAATTTTAAAGCAATTGAAATTGGTGACTCAAAAACCGTCAAAGTCGGTCAATCGGTGATTGCAATTGGCAATTCCTTGGGTCAATATCAAAATACGGTGACGCGAGGGATTATCTCTGGCACGAATCGGAGTATTACAGCGCAAGGCAGTGACCGTAGCGTCGAAAACTTAACGGATATGCTTCAGACTGATGCAGCGATCAATCCAGGTAATTCAGGCGGTCCGCTTGTAAATGCTGGTGGTCAGTTGATTGGTATCAACACGGCTGTCACGCAGGGCGCGAATGGATTAGGCTTTGCGATTCCGATCAGTGCTGCTAAAGGCGTAATCAAACAGCTTGGTCGCAATGATGATCAAATTCAACGAGCAATGCTTGGTGTGCGCTATATCGCCGTTAATCCAGCCATCGCTAAGGATAAAAATCTGACCGAAAAACAAGGTGCATTAGTGACCGGCAGTGTGATTCAAGGTTCATCAGCTGAAAAAGCTGGCCTTAAAGAAGGCGACATTATCATGAAGGTTAATGGCTTAGAAGTTGGTAAAACTAGCGGTTTGAGTACATTGTTGTCAGAATATGCAGTTGGTGACGAAGTAGAACTGGTGATTAAGCGTGGTAAGGAAACTATTACCTCCAAGGTTAAATTACAGGCTGCTCAGAACTAAAATAACATTGAGCTAACAATTATCTCTTCAAGTCGACTACAGTAATGTAGTCGACTTGTTTAATATTGGTGAAATTGTGCTGTATGAGGTATTCACTGATAGCTGATTGTTGAATAGGGTCGGACTCAAGTAGAAGCCAACCGTGAGTAGAATTATTGTTCATGGTAATAAGCTGATCAATAAGTCGAAAAATCAGAGCAATCCCCTTATTATCGGCATAGAGAGCTAATTCTGGTTCAAAATCGACGTTTTTGATAAACGACCATTGGCGATCAACATAGGGTAGATTGGCTAAAATAAAATCAAACGATGCTTGCGGAATATCTTTTAGTAAATCACTGATGATAAAGTCGGCTGTAATATGGAGCGCTTGAGCGTTGTGGCGGGCGATATCTAGGGCTGATTCGGAAATATCTGCCAGTGTTAGCTGATAATCAATTCCGCGCTGAGCGAGTTCGCTCGCTAGTGTCAGTCCCAGAGCGCCACTGCCACAGCCAACATCGAGTATTTTAACAGCGCTATTAGGTTGAACAATAAAATTATTATTCACAATTTGCAAAGCTTGTTCAATCATTACCTCTGATTCAGGGCGGGGAATTAGGACTGATGGACTGACCTGAAACGACCGACCGTAAAACTCCTTTGAGCTAGTGATGTAGGCTAGGGGGTAGTTATCGAGTCTTTGAGCTAAAATTTGATTCAGTGTGGAGATCTGATCATTATCGAGATTATCGTTGAGACGGAGCTGTAATTGCAGGCGATCACATCGCAAGACGAAGCCTATCAACAGTTCTGCTTCAAGCCGAGCATTGTTAATAAAATCACAACGTTTTAATTGAGCGGTGGCTTGAGTAAGCCAATCGCTAATTGTTAGCTTCGGCAAGATTAAGCTCGCTTTCGTAAGCTTTGAGTTGTTAG
>CAMUQR010000066.1 GCA_947097085.1 uncultured Candidatus Saccharibacteria bacterium
AGTGAAAAGATGTAAATTGGAGCTAATAATACTGCCCATCATAGTATGTTTCGAACTTAAATCAAACGGACTGAGATTTTTAGCTTCAATTTTACCTTGCATCGCGAGATATTTATCTTGTTCTTGTAGATAAGCGACGGCTTGGTCTTGAGTGAGAATATTATTTCCACCAATTGCTGCATTTTTACCGAGGAAAAATCCACTACCAGCGACAATGGCATTGCCGAGATCTTCTCCGACAGTATTAGGCGCAACTTTTAAATTAGACATCGCAGCAACGGTATTTTCGGTGATTTGGCGATCTTTGCCAGAATCGAGTAGTTGATTAATGAAATCAAGGTTGAGTTTGAACGGATTAAGTAAATTAGCGATATTACTGAAAAAACTAGCGAACAGTCGCTTCAAAAAGCCACCTTCTTCGTTTTGGCACTGGTTTTGCTGGCTGATAGCTTTTTGTGATTGGGCGATGGTCGGATTAGCACCAAGCACGTAGCGCTCAGCATTTTCGTTGAGTTGTGGTGTGTCACCAAAAGCAACATATTTATAACCAAAAGAATCAGTGGCGGATTTGGTTTCGACCACTGCCCCGTTAGCTTTGGTGGTGGTATAAGTTTCAGTTAGGCGTTTACCATAAAATTCAGCTGATTCGGGCGTAGCGATGCCGGCTTTGATTTTTTCAGCTTCAATAAATAAGTTCATAGCTAATTGTGATTGTTGCCCTGCTTGAGGGGTTTTGGCATAATTTTGTAAGAAATTACTGTTGTGATATAAACCACAGGCACTTTGGTTGTTGACAAAATTACGTTCGGCTAATTTTAAATTATTAAATGATCGATAAAACGGTGACTTTTGCTCTTGCGAGGTTTGATCGGCTTGTTGATTGATGTATTTGAGATTATCTGTGAGGGATTTAAAAATATTAATACTCGGCGATTGTTTTTCGTGGACATTACCCTTTTCATCGGTTTCGGTCGGCGTGTCGGTATTAAAACGCATCTGAGCGTCGTCGACTTTAGTGATAGCTAGTTCTTGCTTGTTAAAATCCTCAACGGCGTTTTTGTCAGTTGGTTTAGTGAAGCCTTTTTTAGATAAGCGCCAATTGCGGGCATTTTTTTGCCAGACTCCATCTTGAAAAGCGACTCGTTTACTGTTAAAACTATTGTTTTTAGCTTCATTGATGTTGATATTATGACTAATAGTTGATAAAAACTCTGACCGCTCAATCGGCTTATTTTTATAAAAAACCTTGGTCATTTGCTTGTTTTCAGTGTGAATTGAAAAGCCTTCGTGTTCGAGATTTTTCGCAAGGGTGTCGGGCATCGTTTGGTATTCATTGACGATGCGATAAGGTGATTTTTGTCCACCCTGCCACTTACTGTCAAGTAGCAGATTAGAGCGCGCTTCTAGACTAGTAGCCTGATAATTGAATTTGTCGGTAACGGTCTGCACAAAATGATTAATTAATAAGCTCGGGGTTAAAATAAACCCAATAATCACCATGATAATAATCAAAATCAGCCCCAAACCAATCAGTGGAGCGTATTTGATGGCTTTAGAGGTGGCTTGACGCTTAGCGTTGAATTTTAAGAATGATTTAGTGGCGGTTTTTTCGATAGAGTGCAGATTGGTAGCTGAAAAATCCGACCAGAGTGGTGATGTCTGTGATTCGAGCAGTAATAATTGATTTTTCATACAGTATAACCCCTTAATAACTCTTTTAAATTATACCATAAACAGCGATTAAACGCAACTAAAACTGACTGAGGTAATTAGCGGCATTAGTGTTTTGGGCGGACTGGGCACGGATTTTATCGAGTTGAGCTTGACCAACTGGAGTGGCCATGAATTTGCGAAAGGCGGCATCTTGTACGTCGCCTGCTTTAAAGCCTTTAAACTTCTTCCAATCGCTAACTGAGTTGAAGTAATCAGCGGTTAAGTTAATTTGGTCGGCTGGCTGCATTTTTTGTAAAACATCTAGTTGTTCACTATAATCAATTCTTTTCTTACTCTTTTTAGCATCATCTCTAATGTTTTTCAAAAAAGCAGCGTCGGTAAACTTACCTTCTTTTTTATAATTATCTTCAATATTTTTAGCAATGATTGATAAATTAGAGTAATCTCCACCACGCTCAAGATATTGATTAAATCCTTTGAGGATGGCTTGAGCATCCCCCTCCCCGTCATCGGACACTTTAAGAATGCTAGAAAGAATCTGGTCGGGATTATTATTGCGAAGCATAGTTTGCAATTGAGTGGAGGCTTCGGTGGATAAGCTGTTTAAACCTTTTTGATACTGATTAAGTAGACCTTTATCCATAATGTCATTTTCCTTTAGATAATATTGAGCAACATTAGGATCCATCTTATAGGAGTTTTTAACTAATTCTTCAAAAGCCTCACGATCGAAGGCTGGTGCTTGCATAAGAGTGTCATATCCGGGTAGAAACTTGTCGACAACTTTGTTTTTGCCTTGATTGAGTTTGTTGGCGGCGAGATAGGCGCTATTAGCGAGCGGGTGTTTTTTGTCAAATTTGGCTCGCTTGATAGAGCGACTACGCTTAGCTCTAAAATTAATCGTGGCTTGTTTATGAAATTCACTTGAGCGGTATTTATCAGTGATGCCATCAGGGATTTTATCAAGAGTTGAGGCAATTTGATTACCGATAAGTGGTAGATTTTTGATTGAGTTTAATAATATCTTTGGTAATAAATAGAATTGCAGTGCGAGTGGCACGATATAAAAAATTTGCATTAATCCACCTACTTGAAACATTAAGCCAGATAAAAATTTGCCACTACCAAATGTTAATCCAATCATT
>CAMUQR010000067.1 GCA_947097085.1 uncultured Candidatus Saccharibacteria bacterium
AGCCACCATGAAGTTTGAAGTAGTGGGGAATTAAGGGATAAAAAACTCCGATTAGTGCGCACTAGTCGGAGTTTTTTTATGGCGGAGAGAACAGGATTCGAACCTGCGAGAGACTTGCGCCCCAACACGCGTTCCAGGCGTGCGCCTTAAACCACTCGGCCATCTCTCCATTGCTCGCTTATTATACACGATAAACCGAACTTCTGGCAATTGCTAAAGTAGCTGGTTTAGAGTATAATCTAACCAGATTATTTTCTGTATTTTTTAACGACTGACAAGATTTTTGAAGAAAGGATAATTTTAATGTTTAAAAAACAATCGAAACCATCAAAATCTAGCCCGAAAAACACCAAAGAAAAAGTAGTGCGGGCTGGGCTGTTGTGGGCTAGTTTATTATTTGCCGGTTTTGTGCTGTTCGCACTGTGGCAAGGTCGCGGTGCGCTGAAATCAGTGCCAATTTCTGATGTAATTAACCGCGCCAACAAAGGTGAAATCGAGAAAATCGAAATCCAAGATAACACCGTGACTGTCACCAAAAAAGGCGAGTCAAAACCTAGTGAATTATCACAAAAAGAAGCTGGCTCTAGTATTTACGAGCAAGGTCTCAAAAAAGACGCGCCAGTTCAGGTTCAGGTGCATAAACCATCGGAAACTGGCGGTTTAATCAGTACTCTGGTGGTCATGGTAATTCCGACTCTAATCGTGATTGCGTTTTTGATGTTTATGATGCGTCAGGCACAGGGCCAAAATAACCAAGCCATGGGATTTGGCAAAAGTCGGGCGCGGTTGTATGGCTTAGATGGTGGCAAAGTAAAATTTGCTGACATTGCCGGCAACGAAATTGCTAAAAAAGATCTCGAAGAAGTAGTGGATTTTCTTAAAAATCCCAAAAAATACTCGCGTCTCGGTGCAAAAATCCCAACTGGTTTGTTGATGGTTGGTCCTCCGGGAACTGGTAAAACGATGCTGGCGCGCGCTGTAGCGGGCGAGGCAGAAGTGCCGTTCTTCTCGATCTCTGGTTCGGAGTTTATGGAAATGTTTGTCGGTGTTGGTGCTTCGCGTGTTCGTGATTTATTCTCGAAGGCACAAAAGAACGCCCCAGCGATTATCTTCATTGATGAAATTGATGCTGTCGGTCGCAAGCGTGGCTCGGGGATGGGTGGTGGCCACGACGAGCGTGAACAGACTCTCAACCAAATCTTGGTTGAAATGGATGGTTTTGAAAACGATACTAATGTGATTGTGATCGCGGCTACGAACCGCGCCGATGTGCTCGACCCGGCTCTACTTCGTCCAGGGCGCTTCGATCGTCGGGTGAAAATTGAATTGCCAGAACGAGCTGATCGTCTTGCGATTTTGCAAACTCATTTCAAAAACAAACCAACCGACAAAACCGTTGATCTAGATGCGCTGGCCGCTAAAACTGCTGGCTCAAGTGGTGCTGATCTGGCGAATATCGCGAACGAAGCGGCAATTATCGCGGCTGGTTTAAACCATAAAGAAATTACTAATGACGACCTAACCGAAGCTTTTGAAAAAGTAGCGATTGGTCCAGAGCGCAAAACCAAGGTGATGAATGAGGCTGAACGGCGCTTGACAGCGGTGCATGAAGCTGGTCACGCGGTGGTTGGTCATGTTCTACCTAATTCTGATCCGGTTCACAAAGTGACAATTATCCCGCGCGGTGGCACTGGCGGTGTGACTTGGTTTATTCCACCAGAGGATCGCAGTTACCGCAATATTTATGATTTTAAAGATATTTTGGCACGCGCGATGGGAGGTCGTCAGGCAGAGCGCTTAGTCAATGGTGAAGATGCAATTACCACTGGCGCTGGTATGGACTTAAAAACCGCGACCGACATTGCTCGTGATATGGTGACTGAACAAGGCATGGGTCGAGAATTGCGCGATCAAGTATTTCATGATGATGACGGTGGAATGATTTTTGACAAAATTACCCATGCTCGCCCATATTCCGAAAAAACTGCCCAAAAAATCGATGCTGAAGTTGAGGCTTTGATTAAAGAATCGGTGATGCGAGCGCGGGTCATTCTAGAGAAAAACCGTGCTTCACTTGATGCGCTAACGGAAGCTTTGTTAGAAAAAGAAACCATTGAAGCTGACGAAGTAGCCGAAATCCTCAAAGATGCTAAATTGCCGAAAGAGGCAAAACTGTACTAAACGCCGATGAAACAGCAGGCCCGTCGAGTTGTTGCCTTTGCCAATCGCAAGCTCAGTGTCAAAACCGCTGCGATTTTACTAGCAGGTTCGATTTTATTATCGAGCCTGTTAGGTATTTTACGCAGTCGCTTACTCAACGGTTATTATCTCGATACTTATCCAACAGGTATCGACGCTTACACCGTGGCGTTTATTATTCCAGACTTTATGTTTTCGATTCTGGTGTCGGGGGCGTTGACGGTGACATTTGTGCCGGTATTTAACCAACTCCGTAACGACAAACGCTATAAGGATAATCGCGGGGCATGGGAACTGACCTCGAGTGTGCTTAACTTGATGAGCTTGGTGACGCTCGGTATTTCGGTGTTGATTATGATTTTTGCTGAACCGCTGATTCAGTATGTGGTGGGGCCGTATCTGAGCGAGGCAAGTCGGGCGCTAGCGGCCAGCATGATGCGAGTGATTGCGATTAATCCATTTTTGTTCTCGATTTCGGGGATTATGACCAGTTTACAGCAGGCTTATGGTCGGTTTTTCTTTTACGCAATTGCACCAGCGGTCTACAATCTTGGTATTATTTTAGGAATTACGATGTTTACTGATG
>CAMUQR010000068.1 GCA_947097085.1 uncultured Candidatus Saccharibacteria bacterium
AAAAAGCCTTACTAACCATTCTGCGGGTCGATGAAAAAAATGCCGCCGCTTACAATCGACTGGGGATTTTATATGCTAAACAAGAGAATTTCACTGAGGCGGTAGAATGTTTTGAAATTGCGCAAAGCCTCGAACCTAGCGTCAATAACCTCCATAATGTCGGTTTGATTTATTACAATACGGGCGAATATCCAAAAGCAGCGCTAGCGTTTGAACAAGCACTCGAACTCGACGACAGCCTAGCATCACGTCATATTGCCTACGCTAAAGTCCAAGAAAAAATGGGTGATTTAAAAAAAGAAATCCAGGCACTGGAGCGGGCGATTGAAATCGAAGAAAACCCCCAAACCCTAAAAATGCTCGCCCTCGCTTATCATAAAGACGGGCAAGAAGATCTCGCCAAGGATTTGTATCAAAAAGCCATGCGTCTGATCGACCGCCAGACTCAACCGATGTTGGAAGCGTCTGCCGGGGCAAATTCCGGTCGAGTGATTCAGTAATAGCTGTTAATCATAGCTACATCGCTCATATTTCACTCATAATTTTACGCTTGAAAAATCGCCACCAATTCGGTATAATTTAGATTACACCGCATGAGCGGTTGACGCGGATTTTCCGCAAAACGCGCCGGCTTAGCTCAGTTGGTAGAGCAACGGTTTTGTAAACCGTAGGTCGTCGGTTCAAGCCCGACAGCCGGCTCCAGAAATACGCTGGGGTAGTGAAGCGGTCAAACACATCAGACTGTAAATCTGCCGGCATACGCCTTCGAAGGTTCGAATCCTTCCCCCAGCACCACGAAAACGCCATCCCGCTCGGGGTGGTTTTTTCTGATTATGGACTTTGTGAGCATATCTGATCACTACTTTTTGACTTTACGGTTTAAATATGATATAATTAAAATATATCGTTGTGTCAATCCTGACAGAGGCGAGTAGACTATAGTCTACTCAAAACATCGCCCGACGCACAACATTAAACAAGAGAGAAATAGGAGTTCAACATGTGGGAAATTATCAAACAAATGCTGACCGATTGGGTTAAAAAACGCGATCGCCTCGACAAATTACAACATTTTTATCTGTTCGTAGCAGGCGGAAGCTTGGTGATTGCTGGCTTAGTCAATTTTTATCATCAACAACTTGCCAGCAACATCCTGACCGTCACCAAATTCAGCGCGCTAGCTTTTGGAGTTAATTTCATTGCCGGCAATTTATTCGAAGCCTTCGTTTTACCCAAACTCAAAAACCTCAAACCCACCTCCAAAAAATAACTCCATCCAAGCACACGCCTTTTTTATACTAATTCTGGGCGTGTTTTTTTGGTTTTTTGTTAGAAAAATGTTATAATGATCGGGTCGTAGGGGCATAGTACAACGGCTAGTATGAAGGTCTCCAAAACCTTAGATCTAGGTTCGATTCCTAGTGCCCCTGCCAGATAAAAACTCCACCATCAGTGGGGATTTTTCATACTACGAAAAATCACCCCTAGTTCGAGGTGATTTTAACTATCGCAACAATTGATTTAACCTTTGCGAGGTTTAACTTCGTTACGACCGAGGTTTTTCTTGGTTTCAGTGTAAACAGCGTGTTTACGAGCGATTGGGTCGTATTTTTTAATACTCAGTTTTTCTTGAGTATTCATGGTGTTTTTGGTGGTGTAATAAGTGCGGTGACCAGTCAACTCACTCACCAAACCAACCAACTTGCGTTTGCTATTCTTTTTGGCCATTATATTCCTTCTTATTTTTTAAAAATCTTGTCGTATTATAGCATTTTTTAAAATAAATTACAAGGCTAGGGGATATGGGAACAGCTTTTTTGCCAAACTTCAGCCTCTGATATACAATAATGACATGGATATCACAGCCGAACTTCAAACCCTCGCCGATGCCAAATATCGAGATTTTCAGGCCAAACTAATGCCGACTATCGATAAAACACATATTCTCGGGGTGCGCACGCCAATTTTACGGCGTTTTGCAAAAGATTTATGGCGTTACCATCGAGTTGATGCCGAGCGGTTTTTAACCCAACTTCCGCATCAATATTACGATGAGAACAATTTGCATGCTTTTTTGATTGAGCAGGTGGGGGATTTAGAGCGAACTTTAGAACTGACCGAGCGGTTTTTACCGTTTGTCGATAATTGGGCGACTTGCGATTCTTTTACACCACCAATTTTTAAGCGTCACCCAGAAGTGCTATATGATAAAATCCAGCTTTGGTTAAAATCTAATCACACTTATACCGTGCGCTATGGCATGGGGCTGTTATTGAGCAATTTTCTGGATGAGCAGTTTCAGCCAGTGATGATTGAGCGGGTGATGAGTATAAAATCTGACGAATATTATGTCCAGATGATGCAGGCTTGGTATCTGGCGACGGCGCTCGCCAAACAGCTCGACACCGCTCTACCATATCTCGAGAATAAACAACTACCGACTTTTGTCCATAATAAGGCCATCCAAAAAGCTATCGAGAGTCGGCGAATTAGCGCTGAGTTGAAACAATATCTGCGCGGGCTTAAAATTAGCTAACGATTAGAGTATGGCGGGCGAGTTTATGGGTTTACTTTTGACCTGGTTTTTGCTATACTAGGGGAGTTAGGCCGCGATAGCTCAGTTGGTAGAGCGCATCCAT
>CAMUQR010000069.1 GCA_947097085.1 uncultured Candidatus Saccharibacteria bacterium
GTCCCAGCAGGACAAAAATCAATTTTTCTTGCTGGACCAACACCGCGCGACCAACAAACGCCAAACTGGCGTCCTGAGGCACTCACTATCTTAGATGGCTTAGGTTTTAATGGTATTGTTTTTGTGCCAGAGAGTTCCAACGGCCAACCAAAAGAAAACTACCTTCATCAAACCGAATGGGAGTATACAGCACTGCATATCGCAACCACGATTGCATTCTGGATACCACGATCTTTACCTGATATGCCTGGCTTTACCACCAATGTCGAATTTGGTTATTGGGTAAAGTCAAAGTCAGGGAAGGTTTTATATGGTCGACCTGATACAGCGGAAAAAATAAAATATTTAGATTGGCTATATAACAAAGTTACTGGTCAACAGCCAGTCAATGAATTAACAGCATTATTAGCATTAGCCATTGAGAGATAATGTTGCAAAAACCACCCTTAGATGGGTGGTTTTATCTTTGCTTAAATTGCAGATTATTCACTAAAAGTGATACAATGATTTTAGCCGAGGGAGCAAGTTACTAAATCCATAAAAGAAATGGAGGTTGCCATGACAAAAACAGCAAGCAGTCTTGTCCGTAATTTTAAAAACAAATGGAATCAGGATATCAAAAATAATATTGAAAAAGCTTATGAACAAATCGTTGAAGAATTTCAAATTGATTGGGAAAAAGCTAGCTTAGCTGAAAAACAGCAAATTGTTGATTATTTGACTGAAACAATTTCCAAATATTGGTACGCTATCATTTGCGAAGCCGAGCAAAATGTCTTTAGCAATCCAGAGATTATTCTAAAAGATAGTGATTATATTTGGAGCAATTACGCTGAAGCGATTCGCATTGAAGATGGTTTCACGTCTAGAATTGATGATTAGTGGATTTCTAAATTCCAAGCCCCTGACTACTGTCAGGGGCTAGTTTTGTGATCACGAGACTACGCAAACTTATCTTTCTTCTCGAAATATTTCATTGCCATATTCATCAAGTCTGATATGAATGTGAGCGCCGCTAGGTCCTTTCTAATAAATAATAGCTTGTTTTGATGGTGAATGATGTTATAGTATAGGTGTGATTAAATACGATCCTGAAAGAAAAACGGTTTTCGGACCAAGCGATCTAAAATTAAATGGCTCACCATCAAAATGTTTACTTATTTTTGATGATGAAATTTGGGAAGAGTTAATACTTCCGAATCAAGAATTAGAAACTTTTCCTGTAACCAATGCTTTTGGTCGTGTTTTTGATACCTATCGCTATATCAAAATTAATGGTGAAAAAATTCTGTTAGTTTATCCAACAATGGGTTCGGCGGGGTGTGTTTGTGATACGGAACTTTTAATTGCCAGTGGGATTAAACAGATAGTGGCTTTTGGTACTTGCGGGAGACTCACCAAGCACATTGCTCAGAATGCAATCATTCTACCAACCAGTGCTTATCGTGAAGAAGGCACTAGTTATCATTATATTCCAGCGAGTGATGAAATTAATGTTGACAAAGACGCTCTGGCTGTTTGTAGGGACGTTTTTAAAAAGAATAATTTCACAACTATTGAAGGTAAAATCTGGACAACTGACGCGGTCTATCGAGAAACTCCTGGTAAAGTAGCCCTGATGAAAGAACGTGGTTGCGTTGGTGTTGAGATGGAATTATCGGCATTGCTAGCTTTAGCTCAGTATCGCAAGATTAAATTCACCGAATTTCTAATTGGCAACGATCCAGTCGATGGGAACGCGGTTGATCCAATCAAGCGCCGAAATAAAGATATTTTTGACACTGCAATTGAGATTTTAAACAATATTTAAAAATAACTTTGTAAAAACCACCCATCTAAAGGGTGGTTTTATATCTACTCCTCACTCTCAATAAAGCCACCACTTTGGTGTTGCCAGAGTTTGGCGTAAATACCTTTTTGTTTAATCAGTTGGTCATGTGTGCCGTCTTCAACAATTTGACCTTGATCAAGCACAATGATGCGATCGAGTTTGGCAATAGTCGACAGTCGATGGGCGATGACGAGTGAAGTGCGGTTTTTCATCAGATTATCCAAACTATCTTGGATTAACTTCTCACTCTCCGAATCAAGAGCAGAAGTGGCTTCATCAAGCACTAGAATTGGTGAGTTTTTTAAAATTGCTCGTGCAATGGCAATCCGTTGGCGTTGACCACCTGACAATTTAACACCACGCTCACCAACCATTGTGTCTAAACCTTCAGGAAGTTTAGCAATAAACTCCCAGGCGTTAGCTTCTTTGGCAGATTTAATAATCTCTGCTTCAGTGGCATTAGGCTTACCGTAAGCAATGTTGTCACGAATTGAGCGATGAAACAGTGATGATTCTTGTGGTACGTAAGCAATGGATTTGTGCAAGCTCTCTTGAGATACTTTAGTAATATCTTGGTTGTCGATGAGGACTTCACCGTGGTCGACATCCGAGAAGCGGAGCAAGATGCGTGTCAAAGAGGTTTTACCCGAGCCACTGCGACCAACCACACCAACCCGTTGACCAGCTTTAATTTGTAGATTGAAGTCATTGAAGATTTGAACACCAGCGCCACTTTGATAC